>JARFRN010000207.1 GCA_029287195.1 Acidimicrobiia bacterium
CGGCGTAGACAACATCGGTCAGAGTTGCCAGCCGGGCGAGTTGGCTTCGAGCGGTCCCGTTGAGAGCGTCCGTCGGCTTCGTCATCTTTCCACCCCTTCTGTCGCTTCGCCGGGGAAAACAGCCCGCGCCCCGTGCACGAAAAGGGATCGCAGCTTGTCCCAGAAGTCGCCGCCGAGAACGAACAGGCTAGCAAAGAACACCAGATCACCGCCGACGTGCCACCACAACGGGCGGGTATCGAAGCCCGGGAGGTGGCTGTGAAGGTAAGGCCCCAGCAATGCGAGAAACAGCGGCGCGGTGAACATGGCCAGCCCGAACCGATAGCGGGTGCGGCTTACAGTATCGGGCGGTCCGTACCGGCGGAAGAACGCGCCGATCCGTCGCTTGAGCTCTGCAAAGCCCTCCTTGCCCATCACCGCTGCCGCGATCACCATCATGATCTCCGGCACGCCGACCGCCAGCGCTCCGGAGATCAGCGTCTTCCAGCCCGTCGGAAGGCCCGTGGCGGCCACCAGCGGGATCGCCAGTGGTGCGCAGATCCCGACCACGAAAATCGCCACGCCTGTCGGAAAACGCCAGTTAGCCGTCATCGAGCGCCTACCCCACCGACGGCGGCAGCAACCGGCGATCGCCGAGCGGATCCACCGGCTGGTTGTTGTCGTGAGCCAGGAGGAGTGAAAAGTGAAAAGTGAAAAGTGAAAAGTGGCGGACGGTCCGAGGGATTTCAGGTTTCACGAATCACCTCGTTTCGCGGTCTTCACGGTGGCGGCCAGCATCGCGACGAGTTCGTTGCAGACCGGATGAAAACTCGAGTACTGGTCTTCTGTCATGAGATCGGTGTCTTTCAGTAGGCTCAGCCAGTCATCCGTTTCATTGGCTTCCTTGAGCGCGAATTCGTAACTCTTGTTCTTCAGCGGGCCATCCACTCTTCGACCTCCATCCTCAAACCTCTCTCTTCGCATTCCTCACTCTTCACTTTTCACTTTTCACTTTTCACTCTTCACTTCCTCAAAGCGGTAGCCGAAAAGCGAAACCCACCCCGGCCAGCCAGTCGGGAACGTTGTCCACCAGCCCTATCCCACCGCGAATGTCGATCTGCACGTTTCGGCTGAGCAGGATCGTCGTCCCGGCCTGAATCGAGTGGCGATCCGGGAGGTCGTCGCCGTACCCGAAGGCCCCGTAGATCTCGCCGAACAGGTTGACTGCTTCCCCGACCTCTCCGCTCAAAGCCACCGCATAGTGGAGGGTCACGTCCGATCGCGTTTCGTTGTTCTTCTTCCTGGTCACGAGGCTGGGGCCGAGGTTGTAGGTCAACCCGAGCCGATCCGTCAGACCATGGGTGGCCAGGAAGAGCACCTTCGGAATGAGATAGTCGTCGGTGAAACCGGGATCACCCACCGGCAGGTTCACATCGGCCAGGAGCGACATCTGCGGGCGCTTGCCACGCGCATCGGCGAGTGCGATCTTGGTGCCCAGACTCACGTCGGTGAACCCGTCCTGCTTCCCGGTGTCGGTATCGCGAAAGGTCCAGCCGGACGCGGTCAGACGCAGCTCCACCTTCCGGCTGATCCCGTATCGCGCAAGCAGGTCGGGAAAAACCTGGGTGTCGGTCCGACTCGATGCGGTGTCGAGACGGCTGAACTTGTAGCCCAGCTCGAGCTGTAGCGTCTTTCGCGGCACCAGCACGGGCGAGGCGCTGTCTGTCGGACGGTCAGTCACGATTGGATCGGTTGGCGGCGTCATCCCCTCTTCGGCAGCGTCCACTCCGAGCGCAGCGGCGCCGCCGAGCAGAATCGCGACCAACAACCCGAGCTTAAAGCCCACGGGCGTCCTCCCCGACGATCAGCATCCGTCCGCCACCCTCAGTCTTCATTCTTCTTTCCTGATTTTCTGTTTTTCATTGTTCATTGTTCTTTGTTCATTCTCGTATTCGGCTTGCCTGACAACCAAAATCCCGAGGGCCCGAAGGCCCCCGAATTTGTTCGGCGGTTACTTGTCGCCCGCGCCTTTTGTGATTGCGGCCATCACGTTATCGAGATTGAAGCTGCCCGGTTTCTGCCGCGGCGGAAAGTCCTTGAAGCTCTGCAGCCATTTGCCGACGTAATAGCCGGCGGGAGCGAACATGAACATGTGCTCGAACTGCCACTGCGGGTAGCCGATGCCTTCGTGATAGGCGCGCTCGAACGGATCGCTGCGGAGATTGCCGATCATCGGCATCCGGAGCTGCTCGAACGGCGCCTGCCAGACGTGCATCCCATGGGCGTTCTGACGCAGGAAGGTGATCTTCCAGTCGTTGTAGCGCAGGGCGGCGACGCTGCCGTCGTCGGTCCAGTAAAGGAACTCGTGACGCGGCCACTCGGCCTCTCCCTTGAACGCGGGCAGCAGGTTGTAGCCATCGAGGTGAACCCTGTAGATCATCTCGCCGACCTGTTTGCCCTCGAGCAGTTCTTCTTTCACGTTGGGCTCACCCGCTGCAGCTAGAAGCGTCGAGAGCATGTCCTCGTGCGAACCGATTTCATTGATGATCGTGCCGGGTTCTATCACGCCTGGCCAGCGAATGGCCGTGGGTACACGGAATCCGCCCTCCCACTGGGTGGCCTTCTCACCGGCGAACATCGTCGAGCCGCCAACGGGCCAGGTGAAGACCTCGGCGCCGTTGTCGGTCGAATACATGACGATCGTATTGTCCGCAATCCCAAGCTCATCGAGCTTGGCAAGCAGCTGGCCCACATGGCCGTCGTGCTCGACCATGCCGTCGGCATAGACACCGTAACCGGTCTTGCCCTCGGACTCGGGTTTGAGGTGGGTCCAGACATGCATCCGGGTCGAGTTCCACCAGACACAGAAGGGCTTCTCGGCTGCATGCGCCCGATCGATGAAATCGAGTGCTGCGACCGTGACCTCGTCGTCCACGGTTTCCATGCGCTTCTTGGTCAACGGTCCGGTGTCCTCGATCCGACCGTCGGCATAAGAGTGGATGACGCCTCGGGGACCGAATTTCTCAGAGAAAGTGCTCCCATCGGCAAGCACCTTGTCTCCGGGGTAGTCCGGGAGCTCCGGTTCCTCCTCCGCATTCAGGTGATAGAGGTTGCCGAAGAACTCGTCAAAACCGTGATTGCTCGGCAGCATCTCATCGCGGTCTCCGAGGTGGTTCTTTCCGAACTGCCCGGTCATATAGCCGTGCTCCTTGAGCAGAACGGCGATGGTCGGGTCTTCTTTCTTCATGCCTTCCGGCGCGCCGGGGAGCCCGACCTTGGTCAGACCGGTGCGCATGGGCGACTGGCCGGTGATGAACGCGGCGCGGCCGGCGGTGCAGCTCTGCTGGCCGTACCAGTCGGTGAACACTGCGCCCTCGGCGGCGATCCGATCGATGTTCGGCGTCTTGTAGCCCATCATCCCCATGTTGTAGGCGGAGACATTGAACTGTCCGATGTCATCACCCCAAATGACCAGAATATTCGGCTTCTCCTGCGCCGCCGCACCACCCGCAAACGCGAGCGCCAAAACAGCGATCATCGCTATCGATAGTCTTCTCTTTGTCATCTATCCTCCCTGTTCCTGTCCGTCATTTTTCATTTTTCACTGTTCATTTTTCATTCTCTTCCGCCTCGTCAGTCCTTGACCACCTTGACCGTCAGCTTCTGCAGTGCCTCATTGCGGAAGGGCACGGTATAGACGTCCTCGATGATCGGCGAGCCGGTGTCCTCGCCGACGTCGAAGGTCTCCTCGATGGAGAAGGTGGACGGAACGGTCTTGGCGAGGTGGGTCTTGCCCACGCTTTTACCATTGATGAAGATCTCCGCG
>JARFRN010000217.1 GCA_029287195.1 Acidimicrobiia bacterium
CCGGAGTGACGGTGACCTCGGCTCCCCACTCAACGTGCTTTTCCAGGTGATGCTGCAGAGCTCGCAGCGCGCGGACGGGATCATCCCCCGGGGAGACGCGCATGCTCACCTTGGCGCGGGCAACCGGGACCAGTTGATTGATGGCCTCCGCTATCGGGGGAGCGTCAACTGCCAGTATCGAAATAGCCGGCTTTGTCCAGATTCGTGACGTGACAGAGCCGGTGCCGAGTAGTGCGAGCCCTGCTACCGATTCGGCCTGGGAGTGCAACTCTGTCTCGTTCATGTCGAGCATGGTGTCGTCAGATGACACCAGTCCGGGCACCGCCACCTCGCCGTCTGGTCCGTGCAGCGTTGCCAGCAGCCGCGCCAGCGTGGTCAGAGCATCGGGCAATGCCCCGCCAAACCCGCCGCTGTGGACGGCGTGACGGAGTGTGCGCACCTCAACCACACATTCGGCCAGCCCGCGCAGCGAAGTGGTCAACGTGGGAACGCCCGTAGCCCAATTGCCGGCATCCGCGATGACGATCACTTCGGCGGCGAGCAGGCTTTCGTAGGTTTCGAGGAATTCGCCGAGATGGGTGGATCCGACCTCTTCCTCGCCCTCGATCAGGATCTTGATTCCGACGGGTGGCCGACCATCAAAGGCGCGCAGTGCACCGAGGTGCATGATGATGCCCGCCTTGTCATCGCTGGTGCCCCGTCCGTAGATGCGGTTGCCGCGTCGGGTTGGTTCGAAAGCCGGCGAATCCCATTCATCTGCCGGACCGGGCGGCTGCACGTCATGATGTGCGTACAGCAACAAGGTTGGAGCCCCAGGAGGCGCAGCCAGTTCGCCAAAAACCGCGGGGTGGGCTCCCGGTGTTTCCAGGAGCGTCACTTTCTTCAGCCCGGCTGCAGCGAACCGATCGGCGGTGAACTCGGCCGATCTGCGCACCTGCGACGCGTCAAAGCCTGCTGCACTAATCGATGGGATTCGAACCAGCTCTGCAAAGTCGTCGAGGAGCGATGGCATCAGCCGATCGACCCTGCTTTTCAGATCGCCATGCATGGTGCGAGCCTAGGAGAGTCTGGCGCCGCCATCTGCGCTAAAGGGCTCGCGCCGATCGATCGACGTTTAGTAGCGTAAGTCACCGAGGAGGTGATTGAGTGGGCTACCTACCCGAGTTTCTGATTATGGGCATCCTGCTGACACTCGGTTGGTTCTTCTTCACAGAGGTGTTGCCCCGTTGGATGGCGAGTCGTACCGCCAGGCCCCCTGAACAGCATCTAACCACACTGCCGGGCGTCGCCAAGCAGCCCGTCATCCCAGTCGACGCCGAGGCGTCGATAGAGTCGAATCGAATCACTCACGATGCGTTCCTCAGCGAAGCTTCCGACCTTGTTCTCCAAGCGCGCGGGGCAGAGCTGTTCACCGCAGACCTACTCGAACAGGCAGCAGATAGGACGCACGACGCGATCAAGCTGCGTCCGGGCAGCTTTGCCGCCAACATGCTCGCCGGCGAGATCGGGGTCAAGCGAGCCATGATCGCCGATGACCGAGAAGCCATTGGGCTACTGGAGGATGCGGCCGTCAGGTTCGCAACCGCCACCGAGACCAAGAAGGGCGTGATCGACGCCTACGTGGGACGGGGCTGGTCTCATCTCGAGCGAGCACGGCGACTGGAGGACGACCGCGCCGCAACGGCCTATCTAGATGCGGCCGAGGTGTTTCTCAAGGGATTCAGGGTCAGTCCCCAGAACCTGTTCATACTGCGAGGGTGGGGCCTTGCGATCGATGGTCTCGCCCGCCTGATCGGGGAGACAACGCAACCGGTACGGGCGGCCGAGGACGCCTATCGCCTGGCACTCGCCGAGCACCGCGGCGGCGACCACGAATTGCACGCCTGGTACGCAGAGATTCGCGCCGCGGATGAGCCGGTGCAGATGCCGATGCCGGCCGTGCGCGATCTGTACTGACGCCGGGAACTAGTCCACCCACGCTGGGCCCTATGACGCTTCGCGAACCCGGCCGGATCGAGTATCGTCGAATTCGCAGGGTGGATCATCACTGAGGAGTGCACATGGCGCCGCGACGCTCACGGGGACAGGATCGAGATGAGCGCGTCACGGGCTTTGCAGATCGAATAGCTACGGCCACCAAGCCGGAGCCGTCGGGTTCGGCTCAGGGCGAGGGGTCTGCTGTGACTACACCAGGGCTGACTAGATATCAGCGTCGCTCCGCCAACCTTCCTTCCGGTGCCAAAACACTCACCGCCGATGAAGTCACCAACATCGTGGTCGACCTAACGGATGCAGAGCTCGAAGACCCGGAGTTCGGCGACGAGGAGTCGGTGGCGCCACAGGAAGCGGACCCGAGGTCCGACGAGCAATCCTCTCGTCGGGGGTAGCAACTCAGCGCGGACTCTTGGTGACCTCGCCCCGAATCGGGCCCAGAGCCCACTCGATCGGCGTGTGTCTTCCCTCAGGTCCCCATGTCGCCGCGGCGTATTCGTGTACCGGGTGCCCGTCGGCCGCCGCATCGATCACCGGATCGAAGAGACGCCATGACTCTTCGACTTCGTCGGCCCGAACGAACAGCGTCTGGTCGCCCTCGATCACGTCTCGTATCAAGGTCTGATAGGCGTCCGGGATGTCGTCGAAACTGTCTGCGTACATGAAACGCAGTCGCTCCTGAGTCAGTTTGAGCGACTCGCTGGGCGACTTGACATCGAAGTAGAGCTCAAACCCCTCGTTGGGTTGGAGGATCAGCTTGATCACGTTCTGGTGAGCGACGCACTCGTCGCGTCTCCCGTGGAACAGGCATGTTGGCGGCGGGCGGAAGCGGACTGCGATGTGGGAGCTCTTCTCCGGGAGCCGCTTCCCGGTCCGCAGGTAGAACGGCACCCCCTGCCACCGCCAGTTGTCGATGTCAACACGGAGGCTGACGTATGTTGGCGTGGTGGAGCCTGCCGGCACCCCGCTCTCGCCGGCATATCCGATCAGTTGCTCACCGCCGGCAGTCGTTCCAGGACCGTACTGACCAAATGTGACCTCGTTGAGATCGATTCGGCGGATCGACCGCAACAACTGGACCTTCTCGTCGCGGATGGCGTCGGCCTCGAAAGAGTGCGGGGCCTCCATCGCAACCAGTGCCAACAGCTGCGTCAAGTGATTCTGCATCATGTCACGCACCACGCCTGCGTTGTCGTAGTAGGCGGCCCTGGTTCCGATGCCGAGGGTTTCGGCAACGGTGATCTCGACGGCGTCTATCCGGTCGCGATTCCAGCTCGTTTCGAACAGCAAGTTGGCAAATCGAAACGCCAGCAAGTTTCGAACGGTCTCCTTTCCCAAGTAGTGATCGATTCGATACACCTGGTTCTCATCGAAGTACCGGTGCACGAGCCGATTGAGCTCTTGCGCCGACTGCAGGTCTCGTCCGAATGGCTTCTCTATGACCAGCCGTGTCCAGCCGTCGCTCCGATTGAGGCCTACCTTGCTCAAGTCTTCGATGACCCTGGGGAAGGCGCCGGGCGGCAAGGCCAGGTAGAACACGCGGTTGCCCGAAAGCCCGTGGTCGCGCTCGATTGCGGCGATCCTTCGCGCCAGTGGTTCGAGCGACGGCGTCCCTCGTTCCACCTGTTCGTAGTAGACGCGCTCGTCGCACCACGCAGATGTATCGCCGATCCCGGCCGAAGCGAGCGATTCCCGCGCCGACCGGCGGTACTCATCGTCACTCAACGGTGCCGAGGCGACGCCGAGGACTACGGCCTCCCCGGAGACTCCCGTCTTGGCCAGCATGCGATACAGCGATGGGAACAGCTTCCTCTTTGCAAGATCCCCCGTACCGCCGTAGATCACGAAAAGGTGCGGTTCAGCCATTGTCGATCGCCTTCTCGGTTGTGATGGAGTGGCCGCCGAATCCATTTCGCATCGAGGCCAGCAGGCGATCAGCGAACTCGATCTCGTCGCGGCTCTCGATCCGTCCCATCAGTGAAAGCCCGATTACCGGAGCGGCGATGTTGAGATCGATGGCTTCAAATACGGTCCATCGCCCTTCCCCGGAATCCGGCACGTACGGGGCGATTCCGTCGAGTTGCGGATTCTCCGCCAGCGCCGCGGTCGTCAGCTCGAGCAGCCACGACCGGACAACCGACCCGTGGCGCCAGATCTCGCCGATCTGCGAAAGATCCAAACCAAACTCCTCTTTGGCATCGAGGATGGCGAAGCCTTCCGCATCTGCCTGCATCAAATCGTATTCGATTCCGTTGTGAACCATCTTCACGTAGTGCCCGGCGCCCGGGGGACCGACGTGGCCCCACCCGGTCGTTGGGCTCGGTGCCAAGGCTTCGAAAACCGGGCGGAGTGCTTCGACCGCCTTGGTCTCGCCTCCGATCATCATCGAATACCCCTCTGCCAATCCCCAGACACCCCCGAGGTCCCGACGTCGATGTAGTAGTGGCCGCCGGCAGCACAGGCCGCAGCGCGACGCTGGGTGTCTTTGTAGTAGGAGTTGCCGCCGTCGACGATCGTATCTCCCGGCTCGAGCAGAGGGAGCAGGGCTGCCACCGTGTGGTCGACGGGGGCTCCATGGGGCACCATCATCCAGACCACTCGGGGAGGAGAGAGCATCCCCACCATATGCTCCAGTGAAGTCGCCCCGCGAGCGCCGCGAGCAACGGCTTCCGCAATTACGGCGGCGTCGAGGTCAAAACCAACTACGTCGTGTCCGCCACGCAGCAGCCGCTCGGCCATGTTGATCTTGCCTAGGCCGATCATTCCGATCTTCACAAAACCCCCTGGGTAGTCGGTCGGTGCAACACCGCAGCCGGGCGTTGTCTTCCGGTTTGGCTTCCAGACGTCAGTAGATGAAGTACTCGATTAGTCGTCCCAGTCGGGACTTGCGCGCCGACAGGTTGGCATAGACCACCAAAGCAGGTGCATCCATCATCTCTGTGATGCGATCGGCCAGATCGGTGAAGATCTGGAATCTCGAAGCTACGGCGCCGAGAACCACCAAGTTGGCGCCGCGCGACAGTCGGGCCAACGTCTCGACGAGTTCCCCCGCCGGCTCGATTCGGCTGTCGGTGGGACGATCGATCATTCTGTGAAGGTGCTCGTGATATTCCTTGATCGACGCAACCTGCGCCTCGGTGGCCTCCTCGTTGACGACATGTACGAACCGGATTGATGCTTGTTCGCGCTGGGCGATGCGATCGGCGAGGCTGATCTTCAACACGTCATAGGGGCCACCGGAACCCATGATCACAATCGACTCGATCTCTTCGAGACCCCGGTTGCGGAACAGAATCGTGTCGCACTCTGAGTTGTCCCGCAGCCATCGCAGATCCCGCACGAAAGGCTTGTTGGCACGAATGTCGCTGGGCATCTCTGCCAGCAGCAGGTCGATGTCGCTTTCGTTGATGCGTCGTTGGTGCTCCTCGCGGATCGCGCAGGGATTGATCTCGCCTAGTTCGATCCCGACTCTCTTTGCTATCGCTTCGATCTCCGACGCCCAAGCCTGTTCCTCTCGCGATCCGCCGGTTCCCCCCCGATCGACCCGGCTGATATCGATCTTGCCGCCGGCCCGGGTCAGGTCGGCTGCAATCTGGAGAATCTCACGCAACCGGCGTCGCCTCATGCCTCGCCAGGTGAGCACCAGCACGTGGTCCGCTCCCGGGTGGGAGAGGGCCTCCTCGGTCAGGGCGACCAGTCTTTCGGTATCCCGAATCCGCAACGCGTCCAGCGAGGCGCTCTCGCGAGATGCGCGACTGCGGCCGAAGGCTCGGTACCAGAGAAACCCGCCGGCCACTATCAACGCGGCTCCAATCATCGGGATGATGCCCATCTGGGTGAGCAGGATCAGCGAGCCGGCGATGCCGAACAGCTGGGTCCAGGGGTAGAGCGGTGATTTGAAGCTTGGCCGGTACCAATCGAGATTGCCTTCGCGAAAGGCGATCACAGCCAGATTTACCAGCGAGAACACGATCAGTTGGAATGCCGATGCCAGCTTGGCCAGCTCGATCAGCGGCACAAAGGCAATCAGAACAAGCAACACCGCTCCGGTGAGGAACGTCGCTGATGCAGGGGTGTTGCGCCTGCTCACACGCGCCAGGAAGGGGGGAGCGAGCGAGCGGCGCGCCATGGCAAACGGGTAGCGTGACGAGGCCAAGATGCCGGCGTTTGCCATCGATATCAAGGCAACGATGGCAACCAGGGTGATCAGATCTACGCCTAGGGGACTCATGAATTCCTCAGCCGCCGTGCTCATTGGAGTCACCGTGTCGGCCAGCACCTCTACTCCCGCGGTCCCGACCATGACCCAGGCAATGAGTGGGTAGACAACGATCATGAGCGCCACCGAAAGCAGGATGCCTGCGGGAAGATTGCGCTCGGGCAGGCGGATCTCTTCGGCTATCGAAGCCACCTTGGTCACGCCAATGAAGGAGACAAACACCAGCCCGGTTGCCGAAAGCAGGCCCTTCAGTCCCTCGGACAGGAATGGCTCGAACTCCGACGCCTGGACTGATCCGGCGCCGCGCAGCACAAACACTGCCAGAGCTCCGAGTACCAGGGCAATCAGAAACGATTGGAAGCTAGACGAGGTCTTGGCGCCGGCGATGTTGATCGCGATGATGATCGCGGCAAGTGCGAGGGCAACCGGTCTCTCCGGCAGGTGCTCGAACAGTTTGAGATAAGCGCCCAGGC
>JARFRN010000033.1 GCA_029287195.1 Acidimicrobiia bacterium
CTCAGCGGCCTTGTGGCAGGGAATCGAGCAGCACACTGCCGAGGCCCATCCGTTGCAGCGAATCGGCGAGCCCGAGGATGTTGCTCGCGCCATCGTTTTCCTTGCCTCCGAGGCTGCTGCTTGGATCACCGGCGTCGTGCTGCCGGTAGACGGCGGAGTAACCGGTGCAGCGGCCGCTCCCGGGCTCGGCGGTTAGGTCTACTCGACGGGTTCGTCTGGTTTGTAGCCGGGGAACCCCTGGTCGACCCAATGAACGTAGGCTTCGGCGCTGTCCACATCTCGGCCCTGGTAGGACGACATGAGAAACCGGTGGTGGAGGAAATCGGCATACGCTTGCACGGGTTCCCGGGAAGGCACATCGGTGCGAATCCGCTGCAACAGCGGCTCGAAGACCTGAACTCGCCACATCATTGCCATCAGGTCGCGGTTTTCTGCGCTCGCAAACGGTTCCCGGGCGCTGTGGTAGTGGAGATCGGAGAGGATCTGCCTTGCCTGGTTCTCGGATGCTTCGATGCGTGCCAGTCGGAACAGGCGAGCGGAGTGATAGTTGCGGCCTCCCACGTTGACGCGCAGCCGAACTCGATTTCCTCCCAATTCGTCCGGCAACAGAGTCACTTCGCCTACTTCGAAGCCAAGTTCGTTGAGACGATGGATGCGCTCCCGGATCCGGTACCGTTCGTCGCGTCCGATCACAGGATCCCACGTCAGTTCGTTCCACAATGCGTGGTACCGGGAGATGATGTCCGTCCCGAGATCGAGATCGGCTTCATCGATATCGCGCCCTTGGGACAAAGCGATGTCGGCCATACCGCCGGCAACGTTGGTTTCCATGATCTCGAGATCATGGCGACGTTGGCCCGGAGAGAGCTCCTCTCGGATCTCGACTGTTTCTGCGTCGATCATGATCGCCTCGATGACGCCGGCGTCGTAGCGATAGAGCACATTCGATAGTGAACAGTCTCCCCAGTAGCAGCCCGCAAGATGCAGCTCCACCAGTAGGCCGGCAAAGGCATCGAGCATCTGGTCGCGGCGGTCACCAAAGCCACCACCCCGGATGAGCTCGCGGTACGTGAAGGTGAAGGGCACGTACTGGGTGATGATTGCCGACGACCACTCCTGATCCGGCGGGACCCAGCCCCGTTCGGCGACACCAACCGGCGGGGCGATGGGTTTCACCGTCTCCTGCAAGGTACGCAACGAGTCGTACTCGTGGTGGGCGAGGTGTCGGGGCAGCTCCTTGATCGCGTAGATGCCCTCGTCGTACGAAACGAAGGCGATGGCATGGCGATGGACGCCGGTAGGCAGATCGACGACACGGCCGCCTTCCCAATCTGCAACCGAGATGTCCCACGGAAGGTCTAGGAAATCGGGATGGCCCGGCAGTATGGACAGAGTAGGAATCGACATCGCTATTCGCCGAGCATTTCCTCGATCCGAACGATCCTGACGGCGATCGCAGCCCGCTCATGTGCCGTGGCAGCGTGGATTGCGGCGTTGATGCGGGCCGCATCGGCGACGGGGTTGACGATCGACAGCCGTCCGTCGGCGGTGAGCTTCCTCTGCCAGGCCGGTACCTCGACCCGCTCGGCATCCATATCGCTCAACCGTGCTCTGAGATGCTCGAGCTCTCTGCGGAGATTATCGGGATTTCGGCCGGTATCGGAGACAACTTGTGCCTGTCGGCGGAGGGTGTCGCGCCGGAGCTCCAGTCGCGCCCGCTCCGCAGCGTCGGGCTGTAGCGAGTCGAGCTGTTCCGCAATTCCACACAGTTCGTCGAAGATCTGGCTGGGTGTGAGATTCACCCGGGCACCGTACCATGCGGTCACCGGGGCTCGGGTCGCGACCAGCGGCGTGGTCGTATAGGCTCGGTCCAATGAGCCACTCATTCCAGGTCACGTTCGATGCCGCAGACCCTGCTGCTCTGGCGGATTTCTGGGCGGCCGCACTCGGCTATGTCGTGCAGCCACCGCCGGATGGCTTCGTCTCGTGGGACGACTGGGCTCGCAAGATGGATATCCCCGAGGAGAGCTGGAACGATGCGAGGGCTCTGGTCGACCCCGATGGGGTCGGACCTCGTCTGTTCTTCCAGCGTGTTCCCGAGAGCAAGAAGGCCAAGAATCGAGTCCACCTCGATGTCAATGCCGGCGGCGGACACGGCGCCGACTACACCGATCGTGTCCATGCGGTCGACCACCATGTCGACGCATTGATCGATCTCGGTGCCACCAAGGTCGAGGCCTTCACCCAGCGCGGCGAGTACTGGATCGTGATGCGTGACCCGGAAGGCAACGAGTTCTGTGTGCAATGAGGCGGGCCGCTAGCGCCCCGGTCGGTAGGTCAAGCCCTTGTAGCCGGTGGCGAACCCTGCGGCCAGCAGCGCTTCGCTCAACGCGGAACTGTGGACGGACTCGCCGTCGACCTTTGCAAGGGTCAGAGAACGTTTGCGAGCCCGCTGCGACATGTCGATGAGGCCGGTCACGATGGCATCGGTTGCATCGGTAAAAGTGAGCAGCGCCCTCCCGCCCCTCTCGGCGAAGCCGACGAGCTGCCCGTCGGCCAATATGATGTACGCCCCGGCCCGTCGGCTTGGCGATCCCGATTCATGCCCCGGCCATGGAAGCACTGCCCCGTACGGGTTCGCCGGATCGGCGGCAGCGAGAACCACGACGCCTGTGCCTCGTGCGTCGCGTAATCGATCAATCGCACCGGGCAAGCCAAACTGAGCGCCGCCCAGCGATTCGATGAAATAGCCTCGCCGCACCGCGCCGGCATCCTCCATCGTTGCGAATACCGGATAGAGGCCGGCGAATCCGCCTCGAATGTCCTCGGCAAGGACGGCGGGACGAGTGACGACCCCATGGCGCTCGAGCAGCTGCTCGGCGATGGCCTTGGCGCGTTGCTCCGGCGCGGGGCCGGGATCTGCGTTGTCGAGATCGGCGACCAGATACCACCGGCCCGATCCCGCCGGCGGGACCGAGGAGCTCATCCGGCCTCGGGTGCTCTTGGCTTTGCCCCTGGCGCCGACGAATGCCCGTAGTGGGGCCAAGGTGTCGTTGGTGATCTCACCGGACCAGACCATGTCCCACAGTGCAGCAACGACCGCTTGTGGGTCACCGCCCCCGGCTGCAATGTAGAGATCCTGGAAGAACGATGCGCCCCGGCTCGAGAGATGTGCCCGCAATGAATGGTGGATCTCTCCGGATGGAACATCCGGGTTGGCGCGCTCGAGCAGCAAGGGCACATGATCCCGGAGGAACATAGAGATCTTCCCATCCTTGGTCCCTGCCGCGCCCCGTCCCACCCAGACGATCTCCCCGGAGGCGAGCAGAAGATCGAGATCGGCCTGGTTGTAGGACATCCGAGCGGGGAGTACGTCGCGCTCTAGGATCGAGGCGGGAATCGCGCTGCCCTGGAGCATCCGCAGTACTTCGGGGAGCCGGGCTTGACCGGGAGCCGTGTTTCCGATGCCATGCCAGGCCGGGAGGTAGAGCCCAAGGCGGTCGGGCTCGACAGCCTCAATCTCCGATCGCAGGACCGCCAGCGAGCGCCGCCGGAGGCGCCTCAGCACCTCCAGATCCACCCATTCCGTGCCCTGACCACCAGGCTGGTACGCCCCGGAGGCGACCCGCGATTCCATTTCGAGCCTCTTCAGCACTTCGCCAACCACAACTTCGGCTAGCCCGAGGTCGGCCGCCACCTGGTCTGCGGTGAAGGGAGCATGGGTGCGGGCGTAGCGGCCCACCACGTCTCCGAGGGGATCTGCTGCAGGTTCGAGCAGAGCGGATGGGATTCCCGGCGGCGGTTGTACTCCCAGGGCGTCGCGAAGACGTGCGAGGTCCTCAACAGCGGCCCACCTCCCTTCACCGGCGATTCGGATCGGTACCGCCCGTCGACTGGTTCGCAGCTCCTCGAGCCACTGAGTTGCGGCGGCTTCGTCCGTAACGCGGGAGGCTATTGCCGCCTCGCTGAGCGGCCCGAGCTGGCGCAAACCATCGTGCAAGGCGTCGGCACCCGCCATCCGACGCTCCGGTGCGAGACGCTGCAACTCGAGTTCGACATCTGCGATCACATCGGCGTCGAGTAGATCACGGAACTGTGGATCACCCAGCAGTTCCCGTAGCAGCTCCCGGTCGAGCGTGAGCGCGGTGGCTCTCTTCTCGGCCAGCGGCTGTCTCTTATACACA
>JARFRN010000049.1 GCA_029287195.1 Acidimicrobiia bacterium
CGGCTGTACCGAGGCGCTCTTCACCCTCGGGGACACGCCGGAGGCGCGATGGCCTCAAGCCGCTGAGTTCCTCGAGAGCCGTGGAGTGGCAAGCACAATTGAATACGTGCGGATGTTGAGTGAGCTCGTTATCGCGGAGACGCCGCTGTTCCCGCATGCCAACCCGGGCCTAATGGACGAAGCGGCCATAGCCTCACTTCGGCCCAGCAACCCATCGATGGGTCTAATGCTGGAGAACATCTCGCCGCGATTGCTCGAGCCCGGAATGCCACATCACAACTGCCCCGACAAGGATCCAAAGCAACGAGTCGCCACTATCGAGGCGGCGGGTCGGCAGAAGGTTCCGTTCACGACCGGCATCCTGGTCGGGATTGGGGAGACCGCCGAGGAAGTGATTGACTCGCTGTTCGCTCTCTCCGAGCTGCACACCATCTGGGGGCATGTCCAGGAGGTAATAGTCCAAAACTTCCGTGCCAAGGCCGACACGAGAATGCGACGCGATGCCGAGCCGACCATCCAGTACTTCGCCCGCGTGGTTGCTGCAGCCCGGTGGATTCTGGGGCCGGAGGTCAACCTCCAGGTGCCGCCGAATCTCACCGACGAGTTCGAGGTGTATCTCGGCGCCGGCATCAACGACTGGGGCGGTGTCTCGCCGCTGACTATCGACTGGGTCAACCCGGAGGCGCCTTGGCCGCACCTACAACGTCTGCGTGCCGTCACTGAGAGTGCCGGCTTCGAGCTGCGTCCCCGTCTACCCGTCTACTCCACATTCATCGGCCCCGACTGGATCGATCCCGGTTTGATGTCCAAGCTCGTCTCTGCAATCGATGATCACGGCTACGCTCGGGTTCCGCAACTCGACGAGGACCCATCCCGATGAGACAGTCGATTACGTTTCTGCGGCTTCGTCCGGCTGAGGATGTCAACGAGTTGTGGGCCTCCACACGTCGTCGTGAGGGCACCACAGTCGTCGAGGTGGCCGGTCTTTCCGAGCAAGCCAGGGACAGCGCACTCGATGGAGGACTAGCTCCGGTCGCCGTGGGTGACGGCTCGGTCGAACCCATGGCGTGGGTGGTTGGGCCGGATGAAGTGTCCGATCTGCTTCGCGCCGGGGTCGCCGGGTGGCGCATCACGATCGTTGATAACGGCCCGCGGCGCGTTGTGCTCGCCGCCGCCGCGAGAAGCGGAGCTGCATTCTTGAGAACCAGGAGGAGTCGCGTTGCAGAAGCGGCTGCTGTGGCCGACCTTCCCGGCATGGACCTGCGAGTGTCGGTTTTTGTCGATACTCCCGAGGAGGCGGTACGTGCGGTGGACCACGGGGCGCGAGATCTACTACTGCGGGGCTGGGACACCGAGGGAGTGGGTCGGCTACGCGACACGCTCTCCCGCTATAGGCTCATCGAGCGAGGAGCTCTGCCGCCGGAAGTGACCATCGACGCGGCGCGCGGCGAATTGCCCGCCGAACTCTTCACCGCCTACCTTTCCCAGATCGATGGGTCCGGCACGATTCGTCCGCGCTACGACTGGGCTCCCGGCATGGACGTGGATGCCCCCATTCCGGCCAACCGCCTCTCGGCGCAGTGGAGCGACCGCGCCTGGCAGGATCACGGCTTCGAGTTGAATCTTGGGGCCCTCGATGCCGATATCGCCGGGATCTTGCGGCGATCGCTAGACGGAGATCGCCCCAGCCACGATGAGATTGAGCGTCTCTTCAGATCCCGCGGGGAGGAGGTCGACGCCGTCGCCGCTGTGGCCGACGCGCTCCGACTGAGAGCAAACGGGGATGTCGTCACATATGTCGTCAACCGCAACATCAACTACACCAACCAGTGCACCTTCAAGTGCGGTTTTTGCGCCTTCTCCAAGGGCCCTCGCTCACTGAATCTGCGCGGCGAACCGTATCTGATGTCGATCCCGCAGGTTGTCGAGCGAGCCGTTGAGGCTTGGAACCGAGGCGCCACCGAGGTCTGCTTGCAGGGTGGCATCCACCCGGGCTTCACCGGCGACTTCTACGTTACGGTCGTCGAGGCCATCAAGCAGCACGTCCCTGAAATGCACATCCACGGTTTCACCCCACTCGAGGTCTGGCAGGGAGCCGAGACTCTCGGAGTCTCTGTGCGAGCCTATCTGGAGCGGCTTCGTGACGCAGGATTGGGAACTCTTCCGGGCACCGCAGCCGAGATACTCGATGACGCGGTTCGACTGCATCTATGTGCCGACAAGATCCGCACCGCGCAGTGGGCAGAGGTGATGATTACCGCCCACGAACTCGGTCTGCGGTCGACGGCCACGATCATGTTTGGCCATATCGACTCGCCGGCTTCGTGGGCCAACCACTTCGGAGTGTTGCGCAGCATCCAAGAGCGGACCGGGGGCATCACCGAGATCGTGCCGCTCCCCTTTGTGCATATGGGAGCGCCGATCTACTTGCAAGGGCACGCAAGACCGGGGCCGACGTGGGACGAAGTCCTGCTCATGCATAGCGTCGCCCGCGTTGCATTCGACGGCCTGATCGACAATATCCAAGCATCCTGGGTCAAGCTCGGACCGGCGGCCGGTGGACGGTTGTTGCGGGCCGGCTGCAACGATCTCGGGGGCACGCTGATGGATGAGACCATCTCTCGCTCCGCGGGCGCTGCCCACGGCACGTCGCTGCGTGCCGCCGACATGGAAGAGCTGGCCTACTCGATCGGTAGGACCCCGGCGCGCAGAAACACCGGCTACGAAATCCTGGAGATGTCGCCTACCGCGAGGGGGCAGTTCTGAGAGGCGACAAACTCGCCTTCGGGACTTGGTGGGCACAACACGGCGTCGCCGTTGGCCCTGCTCCTAGCGCGCCTTTTCCTGCAATGTGACCGCAGTACCTGACAGTGTTATGAGCATGCGGCTGCCGGTAGGCGTGTACTGCATCGTCACGCCGATGATTGCGTGGGCGCCTCGCTCGACGGCTTCGTCTACGAGACCCTCGATGCCTACTTGGCGACCCTTGGCCAGCGTTGCGCCCACTTGGCGCAGGTCACCACCAGGAGCCTCGACAGCAACCTCTGCGGTTACGACACCCAAGTAGGTGTGAACATCCCAATTGCCCAGTTCCTGCGTGGTGCTGACCACCGGACGCCAGGTGGCGCGGCCATCGGGGCCGGTCACCCAGCCTTGGGCGGACCGCTGCCATTCAGCTCCCCATCTCCGTCCCAATCCGTAGTCGGTGTCGCGGATCGCCGGCATCGGGCCGGGTATGCGATCCGCGTCGGGGCGCAAGTCCACGACGACATGGGGCTTGAGCTCCGAATGGTCTGTCGCCGGAGCTCGGCTCGGGGGAGTTTCCGCGCGCGCGGATCCCCAGTCGCTGACGAAGTCCGATTCTGAACTCCGGTCCGAACGTGGAGTGGATGCGACCTGCTTCCCCGCCTCGATTCGCTTCTGGGCAACGGTCATTGCCTGATCGAGACGGGAACGAGCTTGAAAGCGCTCTTCCGAAGGGCGACCGCCCTCGGACGGCGGATCTGTAGATGCAGCCGGGGCTGCCCAGTTGTCGCCCCCCACCGGTTTGCCTGTAGGTGTGGTCGGTTCCGCCACTCGTTTACCCCCGTACCCCTGTTCAGAATACCCTGTAGGCGTGCAAATCACCGTGATCACCATGTTCCCTGAGTTCTTCGACTCCCCATTGCGGGTCAGTCTCGTTGCGCGCGCCGTCCAGGATGGACTGCTCAGGATCGAAATCGTCGACTTGCGGGATTTCGGGAAAGGGTTCCACCGGCAGCTCGACGATGCTCCATTTGGTGGCGGGCCGGGCATGGTCATGATGATCGAACCGCTGGCCGAGGCATTGCAGCCGCTGGCGTCGAGCCGCCGGGTCCTCTTGGCTGCTGCCGGCCGACCGATGACCCAGGATCTCCTCGACGAGTGGGCCGGCTGCGAGCATCTCACACTCATTTGTGGCCGCTACGAAGGCGTGGACCAGCGGGTTGCCGATCACTTGGTCGACGACGAGGTTTCGCTGGGTGACTACGTGTTGCTCGGTGGTGAAGTCGGTGCCCTTGCGATCATCGAAGGAGTGACCAGATTGCTCCCCGGCGTCGTGGGCAACCCGGAGTCGATCGCGCTCGAGAGCTTCCGCTCCGGTCTTCTCGAGGAGCCGCACTACACCCGTCCGGCGACCTTCCGCGGCTGGTCGGTTCCCGACGTACTGCTCTCGGGCGACCACAAGCGCATCGAGGCCTGGCGCCGGCAGCAGCGGCGGACCAGAACCACACAACGTCGCCCGGATCTGCTCGAGAGTCAGTCGGACCGAAGAGAAGACGGGCAGCCGCCGACCCTCTAGGGTTGCGGCGGGCCGTCCCAGTATCCCGGGGTCTAGCTGGCCAAACATAGAGGCCTGGGGTAAACTCCTGCCTTCGAATTCTCTTTCCCTCTCTCGGAGGACCCCGTGAATACGGTCGATCAAATCGAGTCCGCATACTTGCGCGACGACTTACCGGACTTCTCGCCCGGCGATACCGTACGTGTCAATGTGCGTGTCGCTGAGGGTGGCCGGGAGCGAATCCAGATATTCGAGGGTGTGGTGATCGCCCGCAATGGTGGTGGCGCCCGCGCCTCCTTCACGGTGCGCAAGCTGAGCTTCGGCGTCGGCGTCGAGCGTATCTTTCCATTGCACGCTCCGATCATTCACAGCATCGAGGTCGTTCGGCGCGGTGACGTGCGGCGTGCCAAGCTCTACTACCTGCGGGATCGCGTCGGCAAGTCGGCACGGATCAAGGAGAAGCGGGACTAGTTTCCGTTTCTGCGATGAGCCAGTTACCCGGCGAGAACGCCGCAACCCCCGACGATCCCGTGTCGGGAGCGAGCGAGGTAGGCGAATCGGTGCTTCCCGATGTGGAGGTCGTCGAACCGTACGAGGAAGATAACGAATCCGGAACCTGGTCCTTCTTGAAGGAGCTCCCATTCCTAGTAGTCGGAGCGCTCATCGTTGCCGTCCTGGTCAAGTCGTTCCTGATCCAGGTCTTCTGGATTCCCTCCGGATCAATGGAGGAGACCCTCCAGGTTGGCGATCGGGTCATTGTCAACAAGCTCGCCTATCGAATTGGTGATCCGGGACGCGGGGATGTCGTCGTTTTCGAGCCGGAGACATTCGAAGAAGAGTCCCTATTCGAGAAGATCTCGCGCAACCTGCTCGAGTCCGTCGGCTTGCGAACCCCCGAGTCAGACCTCATCAAGCGTGTGATCGGCCTGCCCGGGGAAACAATCGAGGTGGTTGACAACCAGGTGTGGATCAACAGCTCGCCGCTCAATGAGCCCTACCTACTCCCCAACATAGTCATGCGGGATTATGGCCCTGAGGTGATACCACCCGACAGCTACTTCGTCATGGGTGACAACCGC
>JARFRN010000083.1 GCA_029287195.1 Acidimicrobiia bacterium
GAGATCTTGCCTCTCGGAATGGACGATGCTCACCATTCGAGAGACCACGAAGGCCGCTTTGTCGACTTTGGCCGCACGGCCGGCGACGACGAGCGCTACCGCCCGGGGTTTCCCGTGGAGTTCTACGTCCGACTCGAAATAAGAGAATGGATCAATCCGGAGATGCGGGCTCTGGATCTCGGCACCGGCACCGGGACACTGGCGCTCGGATTTGCCCGGCGCGGCCTCGAGGTAACAGGTCTCGATATCGCAGCCGAACTACTGGAGGTCGCCAGATCGACCGCGGCAACCCACAACCTCAGCGCCCGCTTTGTCGAGGGCAAGGCTGAGGACACGGGGTTCGCTTCTGCCGGCTTCGATCTCGTCAGCGCCGCACAGTGCTGGTGGTGGTTCGACGGCGAAGCTGCGATCCGTGAGGTCAGGAGAGTGCTCACCCGCGGTGGTCGGCTGCTCATCTGCAATTTCAGCTACCTGCCGCTTCCCGGCAACGTTGCCGGCCGGACCGAGGACCTGATTCTCCGACACAACCCCGGCTGGCCAAAGGCGGGGTGGCGTGGAGTGCATCCCGAGCAGGTGCGGGCCTTGGACGAGGGCGGGTTCGAGCAAGTAGAGAGCTTCAGCTACACCGTGGACGTGCGGTTCAGCCATGAGGCATGGCGGGGCCGCATCCGGACCTGCAATGGGGTGGGATCGACTCTGAACGACGAGGAAGTCCAAGTCTTCGACGCCGACCTGGCGGCCCTCCTGGGACGAGAGTTCCCCGGCCGACTAAACGTGCCGCACCGGGTCTTTGCCACCAGCGGAATAGCCCCCTAGGTGGCCTCGACTATCTGGCAGCCGGCGGCAAAGATCTCGGCGAGCGCCCTGTCGCCATCTCCAGGTTCGAGATTCACCGCACGCACCCCGGCGGCCAGCACCACGACGTTGTATCCCCCGGCGGTCCCGTCGAGCGAAGTCGCCTTGATGCAGTAATCGGTAGCCAGACCGCACACGACAATCGTTTTCACTCCCCATCGCTCCAGCTGATCAGCAAGTCCCGTCGCGGCCACCTGCTCGGACTCCGGATCGCGGACGCTGAAGCCCGAATAGCCGTCTTCACCGCCGGTTCCTTTGCGCACAACGGGACCATCCACGATCAGATTCGGGTGAAACGCTGCTCCCCAGGTGTCCCCGACACAATGAACCGGCCAGACTCCACCATCCCTGGCGAAATGAGGAGTCGACTCCGGATGCCAATCTGCGGTGTAGACAACGTGGGCCCCGGCGCTGCGGGCGGCAGCGATCTCGGCGTTGATCACCGGGACGACATCCTCGCCGCCCTGCACGTAGAGGCTTCCGTTGGGATCTGCGAAATCGTTTTGCACATCGACGACGAGCAGGGCCGTCTCGGAGTCGTATTGGATAGCCATGAGGCCGATGTTACCGATCCCGGTCCATACCAACCGCAGGTGGCCGGATCTCGGCAAATGCGGCCCGCACCGCATCGATATCTGCAGCATCGAAGTCATCACGGCGATCGCTGTACGCGTAATCACCAGCGACCTCCCAGCCTCCTATCAACCCCTTGTGGCCGGCGATCGTGAAGCGGGTGTCACGCAGGAAGACAAAGACCATTGGCCGCCCACCGCGCGACGCGACCAGCATGTTCACCCGATGGTGTTCTGGGTCGCGACGCTCCCAGCCAATGACGTAGTCGGTAACTTCGGTCTCGAGGGAACCGGCACCGGCAAAGACTCGCACCGGAGTGGGGTACTCGGGGGCGCGGTCTGGGTGCAACTCCTCAACCGGGAAAGCATCTGTCGTGGCGTGGAGGTGGAGGTGCCACGGGATCGTGGCCCCGGCGTAGGCACCGTTGTACACAACTCGAAACTCGCCGGCCGTCTGGGCGTGTAGGTCGAGCATCGCCGCGATCACACGTCTGTCGAATGACTGATCGACATGCTCCTCGGCTATCACTGTGAAGTGATTGTGCGCCAGCCAGGCAAAATTGGCCCCGGCGAGCCAATTGCGGCCTGCGGCGCGCACCGGCACGAGTTCCTCAAGTGGATGGCAGACCCGGATATTGGCGGGGCACAAGAAACAGTGGTGGCCGGAGGGATCCCGGGGATCGCGGTAGAGCACTGACTCGTCCCGATCGGGACTCAGGATGCCCCTGCTCTCCAGAGCGGCGGTGTCGGTTCGCAGATTCCGATGAGGCAGCCAGCGGAGCCGGAACGTAACCCCCGAGGCAGGATCGTTGATCAACCGGGTCTCGACAGGAGCAGAAGGATCACCCAGGATGAAGCCCGACTCGATCTGCTCCGCCCACGTGTCGGTCAGCCGGCGGGCTAGTGGCTCAGCCATTGCCGGTCGCGTTGATCTCGTCGAGGAATGAAGCAGCCAGCCGGTCCCAACCGAACTCCGGGACGGTCGTGTGGTAAGCCGAAGCACCGAGACGGGCGCGCAGCCCGGAGTCGCTTAGGAGCAACTCGAGTCCCGCGGCAAAGCCCTCGACCGAGTCGGCGGGCACCACTATGGCTCCGGTGCCCACCGTCACCTCGGTGGAGCCCGAAACTCGATGAACGGTTGCATCTGATCCGAGTAGGTATTCGACGGCAAAAGGAACCCGGTCGGATGCTACGACCGGCGTTGCTGTGGCCGCCGCTTCTTGGGCGCTCATCCCGAAACCCTCCATGGTCGACGGCGTGCAGTAGATGGCAGCCTCCGAATACAGGCAGGGAAGCCTCTCCCATACAGAGCCGAGCACGGCAACATCTGAGCCGATCTCGAGCTGGGAGATGAAGTTGCGGAGCTCGTCGTGGAGCCGCGGGTTGATTTCGTCGATTGTCACCGCCAGCAGTGGCCGGGGATCGCGGTCCACTACGGCGGCAAAGGCGCGGAGTAACACGTCCTTTCGCTTCGTTGTGTCCGTGCGGCTTATCTCCAGGACGAGTGGCCGATTGCGAAGATCGTCCGCAGCTACCCCCATCTGGCCCGCGAGAAAGTCCCATACCGCTTCGCATTCTTCAGCCGTTCGTGGCCGGAAGCGCTCGTGATCGACCCCGGGCGGCAGGAAGTAGTCGACGCCGGAGCCGTAGTCATGCTCGGCGCTGTCCTGGATCGCTACCGATGTCGCCACCACCCCGTCGATCACATCGAGGACGCGGTGCTCGGCGGCGATCCTCTCATTGATGCGCAGGTCGGCGTGCGCGGCCGGATCGACGTTGCGACGTTTGAGCGCACCGAGAGAGTGCGGAATCCAATAGTGCGGTAGGGGTTCGGCGCGGGCTTCGTTGGCGAGCACCCCGAGCAGGGCGCCATCCCAGTAGTGGGAGAGGATTAGGTCAAACGACCCGGCTGCCATCAACTCGCCGAGCTCCTTCGCCAATTCCGGAAGATGCCCTTCCATGTCCTCCTTGCGCACGAATGAAGGAGTGCCGTCGCTCAGGTAGACGATCTGGGCATGCCCGTCGAGCCCGGCAACTGAGCCGATCCGCATCTCGCCGGTGAGCGGATGGGGATAGCCACCGCGATTGACAATCGTTACCCGGTGACCCAGCCGAACGAAGGCAGCTGAAAGCTCGTTGACATAGACGTTCTGACCCCCGGTATCCGGAAGGCCGGGTGTCACCTGCCACTCGTGCAATCCGTGATTGGTTATCTGCAGAATGCGCACGGCATCAGCTCCTCGAATTTGGGTGGCTTTCTACCAGAGTGATGGCACCGTCGGCGGCAATATCGACCGGGGTTGGGTCGGCGATCCCGCCCACGAAACCTCCGCTGCCGTCCAGGTTCCTGAAGGCAAGGAATACCGACCCGGTTCTCGTCTCGACGATCTTGCCGCCATACGAGCTACCGACCGTATCGCACAAGACAGGCGCTCGCTCTCGGTACGGCCCCTCCAGGACGTCGGAGACCGCGTGGAAGGTGCCGGTGCAGTGCGGCTGTGGCCGCACCGCCTGCGCCCACGCCGGTGCCGAGAACAGCAAGTGCCAGTGTCCTCCTGCGGCAAACACCTGGGGCACTTCCATGTACCCAAACCCCTCCGGTACCAGGATCGGAGGACCGACGTCCCAGTTGATCAGGTCGGGGGATGTGGCGCGCCCGATCACGCCCCGTTGACCCGGATCGCCGCTGCTCATGCGTGCCGTAATGAAGGCGTGGAATAGTTTGCGTTCCGGGTCTTGCACCACCCAGGGATCACGCCAAGCCTGATCGAACCATATGTCGGTGTCGAGCATCTCATACCAGCGGGCGTCGGCTTCTATGACCGGGTTGTCGGGATGCTTCAGCCAGGTCTGCAGATCGTGGGATCGAGCCATCCCGATCCGCTGTACCAGACCCTGCTCGCTGCTGCAGACCCCGGTATAGAGCATCACCCAGCCTCCGTCGGGGTGCGCAACCACGCTGCCCGTCCAGGTGGCCATGTCGTCCCAGGACCCGGCGGGACCTGGACCAAGCGCGTCTGGCACCACCACCCACGATCTCAGGTCGACCGAGGTGGCGTGACCAATCCGGGCCGAGAAGTGCCGCTTGTCGGGATCATCCGGGGTCTGCGGCGCGTGCAGGTAGAACACGTGCCACAGACCCTGCTCCCGGACCAGCCAGAAGTCCCAGACCCACCGGCCTGTCAGCTGCAGACCCATATGTTGTCGCTAGCCCTTCACTCCGGACGAAGCGACTCCCTGGATGAAGTACCGCTGGAAGATCAGGAAGATGATCAGCAGCGGCAGCGTCATCAGCGCCGCATAAGCCATGATGTCTCCCCACTGCACCGGCGGCGTTGTCTTGAACACCCCAATGCCCACCGGCAGCGGCCGCACATCAACTCCCCGGGTCACCATCACCGGCCACAGGAACTGCCCCCAGGAGAAAAGGAAGCCGAGGATGGCCATGGTGGCATAGGCCGGCTTGGCCAACGGCGCAACGACGGAAACGAACGTGCGCACCGGCCCCGCCCCATCTACCCGCGCCGCCTCCTCCAAGGACACGGGCACGTTCAA
>JARFRN010000125.1 GCA_029287195.1 Acidimicrobiia bacterium
GCAGCCCACAGGCTCGGGACCAGAACCAGGAAGATCGCCATTGCCCGGCTGAGCGATCGCCCCGCCGCAATAGGCGGCCGGAATAACGTTTGAGAAGATCGTTCATCCGGCATGTCTGCCCATCCTCATCCTTTCTCGGAATATTCGATGAACCCCCTCGATCCCTAACCCCCCTAGTGGTCGTGGCCCTTGTGTCTTTCCTCCTTCAACGCCTTCTTCCACTCCTTCGTGAACTCCTTCGCCCGCTCCTCGGTCATAATTTCCATCGGCACTTTCACGATGCTGTTCTCGAACTTCACGTCGAAGTTATAGAGGCCGTATTGAATGCCGCCGGGGACCTCGAAGTACACACGGCCGACACATGCCCTGTTGCTGGAGAGTTCGACCTCGTCGTAGGCCAGCATGACCCGAGGCCCGCCTTGCTCAGCGAAAAACTGGATGGAGCACGGGTCATCGGCGCTGGCCGGAAAGTAGTTGATCGAGTCTCCCACCATGGCGGCTCGCTGCACCAGCGGAACCAACTCGCCGCGCACCTTCTCGTAGTCCTCCTGGGTCGGTAGCGAGACCACCTTGTGGTCCGGCGTCACCAGTTTGATGTCGTCGCGGGTAATCTTCTGGGCCTTCGTGCCCTTCATGACCGTCAAGCCCACGTCGAGTAGTATCCAGTTCTTGCCGACCGACTCGTTGGCGATCCGGTAGCCGAGGACGACCCAGCCTTCCTCATTGGTTGCGACGCGCACGTAGGTCCCCTCGACGCCGATTTGCTCGCTCGGTTGCGTAGGTTTTTCCTCCTCGGCAACCGCCCAGGTACCGAAAGCGATGATCAACGCCGTCGCGACGGCTGTTATCACCAATCGAACAATGCGATGAGATTTCATGACGCTCTCTCCTTTCTTCGCTCGAGAGACAATCCTCGAAAAATGTCGCGCATGGTTCTGTTGTTATCGGACATTCGCTCAATTGTCGTCATTTACCCGTTTCTCTTCTCTCGCTCCTAGTCGGCCGCCGGGTTGTTGTGCATGGCCGCTTCGAGCTTCTTGATGTCTTCGGGCGACAGCTCCGGACGGTCGATGGTCAAGGTCAGCTTGTTCAGCGTGCCAGTGAACCGGAAGGGGGTCTGGTAATCCTCATCGGCAACCGGCGAACCGGTATCGGCCCCGACATCGAAGCTCTCGCACCATTGCATGACCATCGGGATGGTCTTCTCCATCTTCTGCTCGGCAACGACCTTCCCGTCCACCTTGAGATGACCGGTCCCGCTCTGACCCAGGCCGCTGGGACTTCCATACTGCAGTGTCTCGGCTCCCATCCCGTCGTACTTGAAGTCGAACTCGAGCGTATGCGTGCCAGGAGCCAGCACGTCCGGGCCTTCCCACTTGATCAACTTGAGACCCATCAGGTTCCAGGTGTAAACGGGTTTTCCCTCGAGAAGGTAGAAACCGTAGCCGGTAAAGCGCCCACCGTGGGTCACGAGTATGCCTTCCGCACCGCCCTCAGGGATCTCGACCTCGGCCGTGATGTTGTAGGACGACGCCAAGACATTCGGCGCATTGCCGTTGGGGGTGCCCGTGACTTCCCCGGAATAGGTGAAGACAGTGCGACCGGCAGAGAGGTTGGGCCGCGGCAGGATCGAACGGGTGAAGGTGGTGGAATCCATCGGCAGCACCTGGTTCCGCTCCGCCTCCTCCCAGAACAGCTTTTCCAACTCCTTGACCTTCTCGGGATACTGAGCCGACACGTCGTTGTACTGGGTCCAGTCCTTGCTGAGGTCGTACAGCTCCCACGGCCACGTGTCAGGATGCTTGTCGGCCGTTCCACTGTTGTCCCAGGGCAGGCGCACGACCTTGCTGCTGAGAATCCACCCATCGTGATAGATCGCGTGGTCGCCGATCATCTCGAAGTACTGGGTCGTGTGGGTCGAGGGCGCATCGGCGTTCTTCTCATCGAAGGTGTAGGCCATGCTGACCCCGTCCATGGGTTTCTGCTTGATCCCATCGATCACCTCTGGCAGTGGAAACCCGGTCGCTTCGAGGATGGTCGGTGCGATGTCGATGACATTATGGAACTGGTGCCGGATGCCGCCCTTATCTTTGATAACCTTCGGCCAAGCGATCGCCATGCCCTGCTTGGTGCCGCCGAAGTGCGAGCTCACCATCTTGGTCCACGTGAACGGTGTGCCGAAGGCCCAGGTCCAGCCGATCGACATATGGGGATAGGTCGTGTCCGATCCCCACGCGTCGTAGTACTGCATCTGCGCCTCCACCGGCAGATGCACGCCCTGCACCGACGCGACCTCGTTGGGCGTACCGGTCGGCCCGCCCTCGGCGCTGGTTCCGTTGTCACCGGTGATGTAGATGATGAGGGTGTTGTCGAGCCTGCCCAGATCCTCGACCGCCTGGATGACGCGGCCGATCTCGTGATCGGTGTAGGCGACATAGGCGGCGAAGACATCGACCTGTTTGAGGAACAGCTTCTGCTCGGCCTCTGAGAGCTGATCCCACTTTTTGATCAGGTCCTCTGGCCACGGCGTTAGCTGAGCATCCTCGGGGATGACGCCGAGCCGTTTCTGGTTGGCGAAGATGGTCTGTCGCAGCTGGTTCCAACCCTCGTCGAAGAGGTGCATCTCGCTGATCTTCTCGATCCACTCCGGGGTCGGGTGGTGCGGCGCGTGGGTCGCACCGGGTGCATAGTAGACGAAGAAAGGCTGATCCGGATTCAACGCGTCCACGGTCTTCATGTAGCCGATGGCGTCATCCGCCATCGCCGTGATTAGGTTGAAATCGGGATCGTCATCGTAGGGGTAGATATAGGTCGTGTTGCGAACCAGGTTACCCGGCTGCCACTGGCTGGTGTCGCCGCCCATGAACCCGTAGAAGTAGTCGAAACCGAGCCCGATCGGCCACTGGTCATAGGGCCCGATCTTGCTGACCTGGAGGTCCGGTGTGTTGTGGTTCTTGCCGAACCAGGAGGTTACGTAGCCGTGGCCCTTGAGGATTCTGGCAATCGACGCTTTATCCTTCGTCATGATCGCGTTGTAGCCGGGGTAGCCGGTCGACAATTCCGGTATCGACCCGGTGCCCATCTGGTGGTGATTGCGCCCGGTGATAAGTGAGGCCCGCGTCGGCGAGCACACAGCCGTGGAATGGAAGTGGGTGTATCGGAGACCCATGTCGGCAATACGGTCCATCGCCGGTGTCGGGATGACGCCCCCGAAGGTGCTCGACACGCCGTAGCCCGCGTCGTCGGTGATGATCAGGAGAATGTTGGGTGCACTCTCAGGCGGCACCACGCGAGGCGGCCAGTAGGGCGTCGAATCGATCGCATTGCGTTCGATCTTGCCGCCGAATTCCGTGTCAGGCGGCGGTGGAAGCTGTTTGCCATCGATGGTTGTGGTGGCGCTGGGTGAACCCGGCGTGCCGGTGATCTCCTGCGTGTGGACCATCGGAACAAGCGCCACGCTCAAAACGAGTGTCAGAAGGGTAATTCTTTTCATCCTCATCTCGGACCTCCGTTCTTTCGATCTGTTTTCAAATCCTCATTCAATATTCGAAACTCCTGATTCAATACTTCACCATGTATTCCTTGGCCTCAAGACACACGCTGAATGCCTTCTTGAAGTTTTCGATCTGCTCTGCTGTTGCTTGTTGCGCCTGCTGATTCTGCTGCTCGACCTGCTCGCTCGCCTGGGCCTTCTTCTGCCCAGTCCGTCGGCGGGCGATGACGGCCCCGGCAAGCGCGCCCCATCCTGCGGCGGCACTGGCAC
>JARFRN010000138.1 GCA_029287195.1 Acidimicrobiia bacterium
GTTGTAAGCCGGGAAGATGTCCAGGTCATGGGACTGCAAAAAAGCCAGGAACCCGGGGTTAGCCAGTAACGGATTCGGGCTCGCAATGTCGATCTCCACGCTGTGCATGTAGCGCCACGCGAGCGAGAGGTTGAGCCGGAAGTTGCTCTCCCAGGTGGCGCGGAATCGATGCCTCCAGATTGGGTGCGTACGGCCGCAGGTCCAACCGAAGTAGCCCGTGCAGTCGAAGTCGACGCTCGGGTCGTTGAAACGGTTTTGGAGCAGATAGCTGCCCATCAGATCCATGGCAAGGAATCCCGCACTGCCGAGCCCGAGCAGATGGTTGTAGTTGAGGTCGATGCCCTCTCTGACCAGTCGGCCGATGTTTCGGTTCGTAGCGTCAATGAATCCGCGCCCGGTCAGCCAGAGGCTGTACTGCCCGTCGCGGTGAATCCGGCTGCAGTACCGGGCCTCACCGGTCTCCGCGCAGAGGTTGATGATGGCGCCGAAACCCAGGGCGCCGATGGCCTCGGTGATGTCGATGTTGTAGTAGTCGAGAGTGATCGACAGCCCGGAAATCGATTCCGGGGTCCACACCACGCCCGCGGTGAGAGTGTCGGCGATCTCGGGATCGAGCAACGGGTTGCCGCCGATCAGCTCGTTGCACGCTAACGGACTCTCCATGATCTGGCCGTAGAGCTCGGCCGGCACCCCGGTCCGCTCGCACTCATCGACCGTCGCCGTGGGATTGGTGCCCGCACAGATGTCCGAGGCGCCTTCGACAGCAGAAATGACCTGCGGATAGAACAGCTCCGGGATGTTGGCAGCGCGGATGGCGCGGTTGTAACCCGCGCGCAACCGCCAGCTCGGGGTCGGGGCGTAGCTGAGCTGGCCCTTGTACGTGCTCACTCCGCCGGCGGTTGAGTAGTCGGAGTAGCGGTAGCCCAGCTCGAGGGTGAGATCCCGAGCGCCGGGGAGGTCCTGGACGACGGGCACCAAAAGCTCGATGAACGCCTCCTTGACATCGAACCCGTCGTCGATCTGCGGAACTTCGCCTTCGAACCCCGCGAGGTTTCCCGCCCGGTAGATCTCGTCCGGTGAGTTGCGGATCGCCTCATTGCGGTACTCCACCCCGATCGCGGCCTGGACTCCTTCTCTCGCGGACGGGATGGCAACCCCGTAGCTCTTCCAGTCGCTGGTGGCGGTGAAGTTGAATACCTCGGTCGACACCGTGCCATACATGACCCCGACGGCGGAGATGTAGTCGAGCGCCTCCTGGGTCACCGCACCCTGCTGGAAAATGTTCCACGGCACGCAGCCTTCGGCACGTGCGTCCGGGTTGCGGCAGACCCACTCGCCGGTCTCGGGGTCCTCGATGACATCGAGGGCGTGGGTCATACGCTCGACGTCGATGTCGTTGAGAAACGACTCCTGGTAGTGGTTCTCCGCCCGCAGCCAGTAGAAGTCATAGCGCCAGTTGGCGTCGATGTCGCCGCGAAGACCCGCGATCATCCGGATGTCGTTGTGGCCGATCTGGTTCGAGCGCGGCTCGCCTTCGACGTTGCGGCGATAGATTGAGACCTCGGCGTACCGTGCGGGAGGCCGAGGTCTCACATTCCCCCAGAGATATCCGGTTGCCGGGCCGCAGATCGTCTCCCACTGCTGCTCGCTCAGCATCGGGTTGTCGCAGTTGATCGTGGACGTGCTGCCGAAGTTCCCCGAGGGTGCGATCTGCGCATCGGTGGAGTTGTTCATGTACATGACTTCGAGGTAGACGTCGAAGTGCCGGTTGATCTCATAGTTGGCGAAGGCACCGGCGTTCCACTTCTCGTCCGGCCGTTGGATGTGGTTGGATGGCTCAAAGTTGTACCTATCGCCGTCCCACGGCCGGAACGAGTGGCCGTCGCCCCCGTCCTCGTGCCAGTCGAGAGTCAGATACCCGTTGGGGTTCGGCGTACCATCACTGTTGTACGCTTCGAACACTCCTCGCTCGTTGGCCACCGACCCGTCGCAGATAAGACCTTCGGAATCAAACCATTCGGGGCAGTGAGAATAGTCGCGATCGCCGCGGCGGAGCTCCTCGATCTTGCGATAGTCGATGTACACCGAGGCATGACCCCGGCCGTCGGCGAACTTACCGCCGAGGGCGACGTTGGCGTTCCAGGCATCGCCGTCGTTGGTGATCCCGGTGGGTGGGTCGTAGCCGGCGGCACGGTTGATCTCCTGCGCCAACGAGTTGTTGTTGTCGTGGTTGTAGAAGCTGTACTGCAGCCCACCGCGGACCCCGGTGAAGTCGGTGTCGAGGATGAAGTTGACGACACCGCCCACCGCATCAGAGCCATAGACCGTCGAGGCGCCGCCGGTCAACACATCGACCCGCTTGACCAACGGCGCCGGGACCACATTGAGGTCCCCTCCGACGTACCCCGCAGGGTTGCCGGGGGTCAGACGGCGGCCGTTGATCAACACCAGGGTCCGTTCCGGCCCGAGGTCTCTGAGCTCGATCGTCGCAGTACCGGAAGCTTCGTTGGCGATGGTCGAGTTTTGGTCCACGAAGATCTGCGGCATGGTCTTGACCAGATCCTCGATCCGCACGGTCCCCGAGTAGGTGAGTTCCTGTGGCACCTCCATCACCGTCACCGGACTCAGCGATGTCAGATCGGCGCGCGGGATGAGCGAGCCGGTGACCATGATCTCGCCCTCGAAGGTCAAGTCGGGAATCTCGATCAGCTCCGCTTCCGTGTATTCTTGAGCCGCGGCGGACGGACAAAGCGCGAGAGCCGACATGACAACGGCTGCCGAAACACGCCTTCGATGTCGCATGGCGCCCCCCTTTAGAGACCACACGAGCCGGTTTGAATGGGTTATCCTGCCTCACAATATGGAGCCGAGAGTCTGAAAAGACAATCTTTCTGAGAAAAGGAATCAACCCTGCCGACAGTCGCGGATAGGAACTCCCTTTCACCACCTCGAAAGTGCCACGCCCATCATCCCTCGAACCCATGCCATACGCCCCCAGAATCAGCTTGATCGAGGTCCTGTGAGGACCGATCTCGGCGGACAGAGGGACATGGACGTCGAGTCGCAGGCGGATCGGCCCATCTGGTCTCCAATTCGGCCCTTTCGCTCACACCTCTCCCGACCACGCACCGGGCACGAAACCGACCCGATCCAGAAGACGCAAGAAAGCGGAAGCGGAAACGGAAGCGTGTCGGGTAGGCCCGCGCGGTTACCCGCCCGGGTCTACCCGACACTATTCCTCGATGCACCGATGCACTACGGAAGTGTCATCGACCACGCTGACGTGTCGCCGTTTTCGAAGCCGTCGACGAAAACCACCGACTCCGAACACTGCAAGAAAATCTCAAGGCCGGAGAAACCATCCGTCGCGTAGGCGTACCCCCCGTCCAGTGCGACCTGCCTGGTTGACCCTGGTGTGTCGTAGTACCCCGCCTCGGTTGGTGAGGTCGGATCGACGACGTTGACGACCCACAGACTCTCGACCAGATCGATCAAATAGGCATTTATCCCCACAATGTCTACGCTTGTTGCGGATCCGGGTGTTTCAAAGAACCCGACCTCGACGGGTATATTCGGGTTCTGAATATTGACGACTCGCAGACCCGCCGATGCGTCAGCTACGAAAGCGTGCTCGCCAACCACTGCCACGTCTTGCGCAAAACCCGGCGTGTCGTAAACCCCGGCAAGTACAGGCAAAGTTGGAACGCTGATATTGATGACCCGCAATCCCGCAGAATCAGCTGCCACGTAAGCATGGTCACC
>JARFRN010000251.1 GCA_029287195.1 Acidimicrobiia bacterium
CGTTGGAGGACTGATCAGCGGTTATGTCCCTGCCGGGTTTGCATGGGCGGTTGTCGCTCGCGAGGTGCTCATCGGTGGAGGAGCCATCGTTGTTGGGCTTCTAGGCCACACCAAACTCGAAGTGCGGCGCCTCGGCAAGCTGGCAACTTTGCTGGTGTACTCGTCGCTGGCCTGGTTCCTGGTGGGAACGGAATGGGACTGGGTGAAGGTTGCTGCGTGGATTGCCGGTATACCGGGCCTGATCCTCTACTACGCAGTCGGGATCCAGTACTTCAGTGACGCTATCGCTGCGATCCGACGCAGTCGAGCCGGCGCTGAGCCTGAGTAGCGTTAAGCTTCGGTCCGAGTCGAAACGTTGGAGGCGGCGTGCAGGTACCAGAGGGACTGCGCTATACCGAGAATCACGAGTGGGTGGCTGTAGAAGATGGCGGCAAGGTCCGTATCGGCATAACCGACTTCGCTCAAGACGCACTGGGCGACGTGGTGTTCGTGGACCTCCCTGAGGAAGGAGCTGAGGTCACGGCGGGGGAGGCGTTTGCCGAGATCGAGTCGACCAAATCCGTGGCCGACGTCTACGCACCGGTCGACGGCACCGTCATCGCAGTCAACGAGTCACTGGAACACGCGCCGGAGAAAGTCAACTCAGATCCCTACGGCGAGGGCTGGTTTGCAGTGATGGAAGGGGATCCGAGCAAGCTCGAATCGCTGATGGATGCCGCCGCCTACAGGAATTTCAGCGAATAACCGGGCTGAAACCGCCCCGGAAAGTCTCAACCTGTAGTAGAGGCCTTGCGACTACCATGTTCTCATGCCCGATGAGTTGAACGCCGCCGACAACACACCAGACAGTGACAAGACGGTCTTCTACGACCCGCGACACGGCACGGCCGATGTCGGAGCCGAGGTGGGCCGGATCGAGGGCGCTTTTCGCTATGCACTGGTTGTCGAGCGCGGCCCGCGGGCCGGACTCACCTACGTGCTGGGAGACGGAGAGACCGTAGCCGGCCGATCCGACGACGTGGACATCTTCCTCGGCGACGTGACCGTGTCCCGGTACCACGCCCGCTTCAGCGTCGACGACTCCGGGCTGACCGTCGAGGACCTGAGATCGACCAATGGCACCTACGTCAATGCGGAACGGCAGGACCACGCACAACTCGAGCCGGGGGACGAGGTGATCATCGGCAAGTTCCATCTCGTCGTGGCGGGTGGCCATGGCTGAGGAAGCGGCGCCGGCTCAGCTTGCCGCAAAACAGACCCGATCCATCGGAGAGGTGATCAACGCACTTCGCTCCGAGTTCCCGGATCTGACCGTGTCCAAAGTCCGTTTCCTAGAGGCACAGGGACTCATCAGCCCGACGCGCAGCCCCTCGGGCTATCGCATGTTCACCGAGGATGACATCAACAGGCTGCGCTATGTATTGAGCGAGCAGCGCGATCACTTTCTGCCGCTCAAGGTGATCAAGTCGAAGCTCACCTCGTGGGATCGGGGCGACGAGCTAGCGGTCCCACGCGACAGCGGGCCGGCTCCCGAGGCGTATTTCGGCGGAGCCGGAGTATCCATGACCGTCGACGAGCTCGGCAGGGCTAGCGGTCTGAGCAGAACACAGATCGACGAATTGATCGCGCAGGGTGTGCTCAACCCGCTTGATCTCGCCGATAGTCGTCGGGTCTTTCGAGATGAGGACCTAGCCATTGCCAGGGCAGCGCATCGGCTGTACGCCCGAGGATTCGAGGGTCGACACATCCGATCATTGCGGCTGGCGGCGGACCGCGAGGTCGATTTGCTGGCGCAGCTCGTGACACCGCTGCTGCACCATCGCAATCCAAAGAATCGGAGGCGCGCAGCCGAGGTGCTGGCCGATGGTGCCAGCGCCGGTTCAAAGCTTCAAGAGAATCTCGTTCGCGCCAAGCTACGCAGGTTGCTCGAAGGATGAGCGGACGCTCTCGCCTTTCGTTTGGGTTCGTCGCGCTGCTAGGGATCGTGGCCTCACCCGTGCAGTTTCCGTCGACTCCCGAGCCACCGGAGCTCAGTGCCGCCGCATGGATTGTGGTGGATACAGAAACTGCGGTAACGCTCGCCGAGGAAAATCCCGATGAGGAGCGGCCAATGGCATCAGTAACCAAGCTGATGACGGCCTTGGTCGTGCGCCAGCACGCCGATCTGGAGGAACGAATCAGAATCTCCGAGGTGGCTGCGGACATTGGCGAAGCCGAAGTCGGACTGGTCGCCGGCGAAGTGTGGAGCGTGCGTGACCTGCTGGCAGCGGTTCTAGTCCGCTCAGGGAACGACGCCGCCGTCGCACTCGCCGAGCACGTCGGAGGGAGCGTCGAGGGATTCGCTGAGCTCATGAACGATCATGCCGTGGAGCTCGGCCTGGAACATTCCCACTTCGTCAATCCCCACGGTCTCGATGAAGAGGGCCACTACACCTCGGCCCGTGACCTGAGCGTGATGGCCTCCGCAGTTCTCGATGACCCCGTGCTGGCCCAGTTGACTCGCACCCGGCTGATCCGCTTCAAACCGGCACCGACCGGCACCGACCGCATCGTCGGCAATACCAACCGGCTGCTGGGAAAGTATCCGGGTGTAACCGGGCTGAAGACCGGTTACACGAATGACGCGGGCCGGGTACTCGTTACAGCGATCGAAGCAGAAGGACGAGTCTTCGTCACCGTAGTGATGGGAAGTGACGACCACTTCGCAGACACAAGCGCACTGCTCGACTACATCACCGCTCGTGCCTCGTTACGCGAGCGCTTCGTGGCGCCGTTGGTGGCACGCGAGGGCGGAGGCGGACCGGCAGGTGACTTCGATGAGCAGACCGAGTTGTTGGTCAAGACACTTCAGCCCCTCCCGGCCGGTCAGAATCGTACAACACAGTGGGGAGAGACCCCGGGCACACGCGCTATCGAAGACATGGTGCGCTCGATGCTCCCGGCCATTCTCGGCGGTGCTGGTGGCTAGCCCCTATCTCGAGGTGGTTGATCAGGCAGCCATGGACCGTCGAGTTCGTGAGCTCGGGCAGGCGATCAGCTCCGACTATGCAGGCCTCACCCCTGTTGTCGTCGGGGTTCTCAAGGGGTGTATCCCGTTCCTGGCCGACCTGGTGCGAAGCGTCGAGATCGACCACGAGATCGACTTTTTGCTGCTAACGCGATTTGGCGAGCAGGGCCGCGTGGCCGTAGCAATGGATACCGCAATCCCGCTGCGCGGTCGCCATGTGATCCTCGTCCAAGGCATCGTGGATACCGGTCTCACATTGAGTGCGCTGCGTCGCAATCTCGAGGTACGAGAGGTCGCCAGCCTCAAGAGTGTTGCCCTGCTCGACAAGGTTCCCCGTCGGATTGTGGATGTGCCTGTGGAGTATCGCGGCTTTGAGATCGGAGATGAGTTCTTGCTCGGCTACGGACTCGACTGGGCCGGCAAGTACCGGAATCTGCCCGGCTTGTGGGCAGTGATGGATATGGGCCGCCTGTCGGACCTCGACGCAACGTTCCCTGCGACCGTGTTTGGTGGTGCGGGTGGTTGAGACGCGGCCCGGTGATAGGCTGGTCGCATGGATCCAGTAGCAATGGAACTCGTCGGAGTCAGGATCGAACTGCCAACCAACGTTCCGATCCTCCTGCTCAGAGAGGGGAGCGGCTCCCGATATCTGCCCATCTGGATCGGGCCGAACGAGGCAACTGCGATTGCGCTTGCTTTGCAGGGAGTGGAGCCGCAGCGACCGATGACTCACGACCTGCTGTCGTTGGTGGTGACTGCCCTCGATGCACAGGTGCTCAGGGTAGACGTCACTGAGCTCGTCGGCGGGACCTTCTTCGCCAACCTCGTCATGCAGCGGGACGGAGTCGAGGTAGTCGTATCGGCACGCCCTTCGGATGCGATTGCTCTCGCCGCCCGAACAGACGCTCCCATCTTCGCCGATCGAAGTCTCCTCGATGAGGCTGGTGTCGAGATCGAAGAGGATGGCCAAGAGGAAGAGATCGAGCGCTTCCGCGAGTTCCTCGAAGATGTGACGCCGGAGGATTTCGAATCCGGCACACCGCCGGGTGTCGGCTAGTTCGCAGAGGATCCAACCGGTTATCCACAAGGGGTTGTTGACAAGTCGCGTCTCGCATCAGTAACTTCACCGGCGTAGTTCGGCGGGCGGAATTACGTCGATGTAAGCTACAGGCCCAAAGGAGGCTTGCTGTGAGAGAGCAGGACGTTGGATACCGCGCCCCGCAGGTTTGTGGACTTGTCGGGATCACCTACCGCCAGCTCGACTACTGGGCGCGCACCGGCCTGATCAAGCCTTCGATCCAGAGTGCCCAAGGTTCTGGAACGCAGCGTCGCTACTCCTTTACCGACATCGTGCAGCTCAAGGTGGTGAAGCGGCTATTGGATGCCGGCATGAGTCTGAAGAAGATCCGCAGTGCGATGGAGATTCTGCGTGATCAGCTGGAGAGCAACAATCCGCTCAACGACGTGACCCTGCTTTCAAACGGTACAACGATCTTCGCCGCTCACAGTGCCGACGAGGTAGTCGATGTCTTCCAACGAGGCCAGGGTGTCTTTGGGATCGCCATTGGTCCGGTACAAGAAGAGCTCGAGGGAGAGATCCATCGCTTGTTCCCGGACGAATACAGCGCTACCCCAGACGAAGTAACGGAGGCGCAGGCCAACTGAGTCAGCAATTCCCCGAAGAGCCGCAACCGGCAGATCACGTCGATTTCGCACACGAGAGCGAACGACAGTTCGCGCGACTCCTGGATTTTTACGAAGTCGAATGGGAGTACGAGCCACGCGAATTTGCGATCGAATTCGCAGAAGACGGAACAGCTACGAAGTACTTCCGTCCAGACTTCTACCTTTCTGACGATGACCTGTATATCGAGATCACGACCATGAGCCAGAAGCTGGTGACCAAGAAAAACCGCAAGGTGCGAAGGCTCAAAGAGGTCCACCCCGAAATCGAATGCAAGGTCTTCTACCAAAGGGACTACCTGAGCCTCCTCGTCAAGTACGGGCTCGAAGAGCCTCCCGACCAAGAACTGCCGCCGACCCCGACACGCCTCCCGGGACCGCCGCGCATCGAAGACCTGGGAGATGAAGAAGGGGCCGCCGCCGGCTGATTGCGCACCTGGGTCGCAGCCGGCGACGGGTTTAGGCTGCCTTGGTCGACCGAGCAATGGAGGACCCGTGCCAGAGACACCGCTGCGGAATGCCCACGAGGACCTAGGCGCTCGCTTCACTGATTTCGGTGGCTGGGAGATGCCCCTCTCCTACGAAGGCGTGCTCGCCGAGCACATGGCTGTGCGTCGGGCTACCGGCGTATTCGACGTTACCCATCTGGGGCGCTTCAGGGTCAGCGGCCCGGGTGCAACCGAGGCAATCCGTTACCAGTTGTGCAATGACATCGGCAAGGTCGGGCCGGGCCGGGCCCAATACACGATGGCGCTGAACGGTTCCGGTGGAGTCGTCGACGACATCATCGTGTGGCGCCTCACTGAGGATGATTACTGGGTCATGCCAAATGGAGTGAACTTCGATGAGCTGCTCCGGCGCTTCGCGGGTGCAGCAGGGGCAAGGACAGAGGAAGTGCAATCTGAGACCGTCCTGCTCGCCGTGCAGGGACCCGGCAGTGCTGAGGTCATTGAGAGGACGCTGGGCGTGGTCCCGGGGCGCTTCCGAGCGGTGCAGGGCGAGTTCGAAGGATCACCGTTCTGGGCTGCAGGCACCGGTTACACGGGGGAGCGCGGCGCCGAGATCGCCGTACCGAATGGGCAGGGAGAGGCGCTGCTGGCGCGGCTCATCGAGTTCGGGGCGACGCCATGCGGGCTGGGGGCACGCGACACGTTGCGTCTAGAAATGGCATTTCCGTTGTGGGGACAGGACCTGGACGAAGCCACTACGCCGCTGGAAGCGGGGCTCGGCTGGGTGGTCGATCTGAACCATGATTTCGTTGGGAGGGACGCCATCGTCGCTCAGCGATCCGATGGACTCCGCAAGAGGTTGGTTGCCTTCAAGACTGAAGACCGACGACCTCCTCGCCATGGATACCAGCTGCGCAGCGGCAACTCCAGGGGAACGGTTACGTCCGGCAACTTCAGTCCGGTGCTGGAGGTCGGCATCGGGATGGGTTACCTGAGTCCCGTGCCGGACCCGGCAGCGAGACTGGAGTTGGAAATGCGCGGCGAGTGGCGTGAGGTCGAGCAAGTGAATCCGCCTTTCCTGGAGAAATGAATGGAGCTCGTGGGAACTGTGGAAGCCGCTTGGCGCGCCAGCGGCAAGAAGCGCATAGCGGTTTCCCGCGCCAGCTGGCTACGTGAGCACCTCTGGATCGAAGGTGCGATTCAGGTCCCCGTCATGAGCGGCAGGAGCGTTTGGTCGGTGCTGGCGAAACCGGATGAGACCTTCGTTGTGGTTGAACAACCGAACTTCTTTGGTCGGATCGAGTGCGCTCCAAACGGAGGAGCCGACCTCACTATCCGGTGGTGGAAGTCGGTGGAGCAGGTGGCAGGTCCGATGATCGCGGCAGATCGACAGAGCGGCGATCTCGATGCTGCCACGCGACTGGCTACGGCATTCCGCACGGTACCGGGTGTCAAACTGCCCCACGGCACGCCGCTGGCCCCGTGGTTCATCCTCAGCCTCCGCTGCTGCCCGGTGGCTGTATCTCGAGCGCTGGCGGCTGCCGGGTGGCAAGGAGCGACCCCACTAGGCACGGCCTTTCCCGAATTCCCCGGCGGGCTCCACTTGGAGGTAGCGTGGCCTCGACAAGACAACCGGGAGGTTGCGGCCGTGGTTCGTGCCGCCCTGGAAGATGCGGAGAATGACTGATGGAGGCGCTCGGTGTAGATGTCGGAGGAAGCGGCATAAAGGCTGCCCCCGTTGATCTCAAAACAGGGAAGCGCCTGACAAAGCGGAAACGGATTCCAACGCCCCGGCCATCGACCCCCGATGCCGTCTACGACGTGATCGCCCAGCTCGTAGAGCACTTCTCCTGGGAGGGGCCAATCGGTTGTGCGCTCCCCGCGGTGGTCCAGGCGGGCACCGTCCTCACCGCCGCCAATATCGACGATTCCTGGATCGGCCACGACGCCGCGACCGAACTCGGAGAGCGATTGGCCAAACCGGTTGACGTGCTGAACGACGCGGATGCGGCCGGCTTGGCCGAGAAGGTTTTTGGGGCGGCGCGCGACCTCGACGGGGTCGTCATTCTCCTGACGCTCGGCACCGGAATCGGGAGTGCCGTGTTCACCGATGGCGTCTTGGTCCCCAACACAGAGCTGGGGCACCTTGAATTTCACGGCACGAGCGCCGAGCGCTATGCCGCAGCCCGGGTGATCGACAAAGGCGTGACTCAGGCAGAATGGGCACTGCGCCTCAACGAGTTCTTGCAGCACCTGGAGCGGGTATTGCCGCCCGACGTATTCATCCTCGGAGGCGGAATCTCAAAGAACTTCGATGCGTACGCCAATGTTCTCGAGACCCGGGCGACGGTGCTTCCCGCGCGCTTTCGAAACCGGGCCGGAATCGTCGGCGCCGCCCTGGCTACAAGGGGAACCCGATGACAAGTAAAACCTCCAGCATCACCACACACGATGGTCTGACACTCATGACCAGGGAATGGGAGTGCGCTGATCCCAAGGCACATGTGCTCATCGTTCACGGTCTCGGGGAGCACTCGGGGAGGTGGGAGCATGTCGGCGGCTTCCTGGCCGGCCGCGGTTACGCTTCTCTATCTTTCGACCAGCGCGGCCACGGAGCCTCCGGTGGGAGGAGAACCCATGTTGAGTCATTCGATGAGTACCTCGATGATGTAGAGCTCGTTTTCAGCAGTTTCTCCGAGGAGCTGCCACGAATCATCTACGGGCACTCGATGGGCGGCCTCATCTCAACACTCTACGCAGAGAGTGACCGCCCCCAGGCCGACATGTACGTGTTGTCTGCACCCGCAATCGATGCTGAGGTCCCAGCACTGCTCCGGGCCGCAACTTCGGTGTTGGGGCGCCTGACACCCAGGCTGGCATTACCCAACTCCATCAATGGGGAGCAACTATCGCGAGACCCGCTGGTGGGGGAGCGGTACTTCGCCGACCCGCTCATCGAGACGAAGGTCACAACGAGTTTCGGCTTGGCCATGATGGCCGCAATGCCCGCCGCCAGGAGTCGACTTGCCGATTTGGAGAAGCCCATCTTGGTGATCCACGGTGCGGATGACCCACTCGTTCCGCCCCAAGCCTCGGCCCCGCTGGCTGCGGTTCCCAGCGTCGAGCGCAAGCTATTCCCCGGATTGCGTCACGAGATACACAACGAACCGGAACATGATGAGGTTCTCGGGTTCGTGGCCGACTGGCTCGACGCTCAGCTGGCGTAGGCGGCATCGACTCTCTCCAGCAGGATCCGTCGCGTCCCATCATCGACGAAGGCGGCGTTGAGAGCTGCAGCCGTAACTCGGTGGAGATCCGACTTCCGAAAACCGTGGTGCTCTACGGCGAAACCAAACTCGTCGGTGAGCGTCACACGGCTCATCAGGCGATTGTCGGTATTGAGGGTCACGTTGAAGCCGAGCCGATAGAGTTCGCCCAGGGGGTGGTCTCCCGGCTCGATGCCGAGGGTGTGTAGGTTGGATCGGGGGCAGATCTCGAGAGGAATCTGGCGATCGCGTACCATGGCGGCTACACCTCCGAGCTTCGGCCCATTTGCTTCGACCCTGATGTCGCTCATGATTTGAATCCCATGACCGATGCGCTGTGCGCCGCACCTCGCCAATGCCCGATGGATACTCGAGGGACCATCGGCTTCACCTGCGTGGATCGTCAGACCCAGACCGTATTCTCTGACGAGACGGCAAGCAGCCAGATGGTCGTCCGCCGGAAAGCCGAATTCGGGGCCTGCCAGATCGAACCCGACGACTCCCTTGCCGGCGTAGCGGATCGCCGACCGGGCATCCGACAGCGAATCGGGGAAGTTCCGCATCGCGTCCACGATCAATCCAATCACGATGTCATCCTTTGCCATGGCACGACTGATGCCGGCCAAGGCTGCTTCGAGAACGGCTTCTCGCCTCAAGCCCCGGGCGGTGTTGAGGACAGGCGCAAACCGGATCTCGGCATAGATCACCCCATCGGTGGCGAGGTCTTCCCCGGCTTCGAACGCCACTCGTTCGATTGCCTCCGGCGTCTGCATGACGGCGATCGTGTGATCGAAGCTCGCGAGATAGCCCTCGAGCGACCCCGAGTCGCCTTGATCGAACCACTCGGTGAGGGCCGCCGGGTCAGATGTCGGCAGGTCCCTATATCCGATCGCATCGGCGAGCTCGATCACCGTTTCGACGCGCAATCCCCCGTCGAGGTGGTTGTGAAGCTCAGCTTTTGGAAGCGAACGGAGACTCTCTCTTCCCATCCAGCCACAGTAGTGCGCCGAGCACAGAATCGGCTCCGGGGCACACGTAGTCCCCGCAAATAGGGGTCGGGCCTTATCAGCCGATCAGACGAGGGTTCAGGGTATAGGTGCCGGTGAGGCCGGCCTCAGCCAGCACGTGTCCCGCCATCGCCTCTCTGACGGCCGCCCCGGTGAAGTCGCCGGAGACGTCGAGTGCCGCAACGTCCAGGGCATACAGCGTGAACACGTAATGGTGCACCAGACTGTCGTTCCACGGTGGGCACGGTCCGTCGTAGCCGAAGTACTTGCCCTCCATGTCGGCGTCGCCGGCGAACCATCCTGTGTAGTCGTTGAGGCCCTGACGACACCCGTGCGGCCCGGCTGCCACTTGCTGGCCGCGGCGCACGACTCCATCGGCGAAACTCCCGTCGGCTATCTCACGCAGCGCGCTGGGCAGATCTACCGCCACCCTGTGGAAGAAGTCTGCACGCGGCAGATCGTTCGGCACCTCGCGGCCTTCTTGGTTGACGTCATCGGGACGGGTCGGGACGTCCCGGTCGTGGCAGATGAGGGCAAACGACTCGGTACCCTCCGGCGGGTTCGTCCAACTCAGATGTGGATTCCTGTTGCGTGCAAAGGTGACATGTGAATCCGGGTCGGGGACACAGAATGCAAATTCGCCCGGGATCGGGTCACCATCGGCAAAGCTATCACTGCGCAGTTCCATGAGTGCACCTCCTCACCCGCACATTACTGCGATGGACCCGGCAGACTGCAGAGATGCGGTATGGTCGCATTACGAGGAGTCGATGACCGTGGCCGCATCATTCACAGGCAAACTGCTGGTGGCAAATCCGGAAATGCGAGACCCAAACTTCTACCGCACGGTGGTTTTACTGTTCGAGCACACCGAAGACGGAGCGTTTGGGACGGTTCTGAATCGACCTACCGACGAGTTGGTCGCAGAGCACGTCCCGGATTGGACATCGTTTCTGGCGGAGCCCCCTGTCGTATTCATCGGCGGCCCGGTTCGCAACGAAATCGCTGTTGGGGTCGCCGAATGGCACAACGCACCGGAGGATTGGCAGACACTGTTCTCGGCAATCGGATTCATCGACCTCACGGACCCACCTGGTGAAGCCAACACCCCGGATCGCATCCGGGTCTATTCCGGCTACTCAGGTTGGGATGCCGGCCAGCTGGAGGTGGAGATGGCCATCGATTCGTGGTTCGTCGTGGACCCGATCGTGGAGGACGTATTCGGCGATCCCACAGACCTATGGTCCCGAGTGCTAAAACGTCAGTCCGGCCGGCTCAGATTGTACGCCCAGTATCCCGAGAACATCGAGTCGAACTAGATGACGACCGTGGTCCCCCCGCTTCGGTCCGCTCTCCGCGGCAAAGCCCCGTCCCTCCGACGCGAGCAAGAACTCTGGGATTTGGGCAAGGACGTCGTGGTGGGGATGGACGAGGTCGGGAGAGGGGCGTGGGCCGGCCCGGTATCCGTCGGAGCGGCTGTGCTGCCCCGGGATCGTCGCGTCTACAAGGTCCGCGATTCCAAGATGCTGACAGAGGCCGAGCGAGAGTCGATGTTCGATCGATTGACAGACTGGTGCATTACCTGGTCGGTGGGCCATGCCAGCCATCATGAATGTGATGAGCTCGGAATGTCGGCTGCACTGGCGCTTGCAGGATCCCGGGCACTTGCCGGACTGGTACTGGAACCGGACCACATCTTGCTGGACGGGAACTGGGATTTCGTGGACGGCGGCGATACGGAGCTGATGGTGAAAGGTGATGCCCGGTCATTGTCGATTGCCGCTGCCTCGATTCTTGCCAAGGTCACCCGTGATCGCCTCATGAGGAGCGAGGCAGAGCATTTCCCGGCCTATGCCTTCGAGCACAACAAGGGTTACCCGGGACCAACGCACAAGGCGGCTCTGCACGCTCTGGGGCCCTCCACGATCCATCGCCGCTCCTGGGTGTTCATGGACGGCCTGGTATGGAGCGGGATCAGTCGTTATCAACGACCCGATCCGCAGCAGCGACTATTCCAGTGAAGTCGTATGACAAAGCGGCAAAACCACCCCCGGTGTGCCAGAAGATGACATTCTGTGCGCCGTCATAGCGGCCACTATCGATGTCGCTGCGCAGTCCGGCGATAGCCTTACCTGTATAGGTGGGATCAAAGATCACTCCCGTCAGTGCGGAGGCTTCCGCCTGGACCACGAGTTCCTGCTCGCTGATCACTCCGTAGCCGCCGCCAATGTGTCGCTCGACATAGTCGATCTGTGCCACGGGAACCCTCGTGTTCATCGAGGCCGCCGCCTCCTCCCAGATGGACTCCACCTTCCGTGCTATCTCGGCTGAGCCGTCGCCTATCGAGCAGGCGACTACCGGTGTCGCGAGGCCGAGCCGTTCCACTCCCCACCCGATGCCGGCGGTCGTGCCACCTGATGACGCTGCGTGCCAAATCAACGGCGGCTTTCCTGGGATCGATGCGATCTGATCTGCCAACTCCTGCATGGCAACAACGAAGCCCCACATGCCCAACGCGTCAGAAGCTCCCTCGGGGATTACCCAGCACTTGTGGCCGCGGCCGGATTGCTCCTCCGCGACCTCTTCCATCAGCGCGTCGCGGGCCGGCCACTGCATCGGCGTCATCAACCGTATCTCGGCCCCCCCGAGATGATGCAGCAGATAGTTGCCGGCGAGGGGAGGGTCGCCGCCGTCGGCGGCGCGCAACAACAGGATGGAGCGCAGTCCGAGTCGGGCTGCGGCGAAAGCGGTGGCCCTGGAGTGATTCGACTGAAGCGCCCCACACGTAATGACGGTGTCGGCTCCAGCCGCAACGGCTGCGGCGAAGTGGAACTCCAGTTTTCTAACCTTGTTGCCCGACAGTTCGAATCCGGTGAGATCGTCCCGCTTCATCCATATCTGCGGCCCACCCCAAGCTGCTGATAGTCGATCGCATCGCTCCAATGGTGTGGGCAGCATGGCAAGGGGCATGCGTGGTGGCAGCTGCGGCATCATGTAGGGACCATACCCGTTAGTGCACCTGCGCTGGATGAGTTGATTCCTCGATCAGGGTCCTAGCATTGTGACTGTGTTCTCCGCCGCAGTGTGCGGCGACATCGATCAGGAGACGATATGAGCAGTGGCGCTGTCGGCCCGAGGAACCCCGATCCAAGAGACTTTCTCAACGTTGATGCACTCCTAGACGGCGAAGACCGCCTTCTGCGCGATACGGTGCGGGAGTGGGTAGCCGACAAGATCCTGCCCGAAATCGCGGAATGGTTCGAGGCCGGCTACTTTCCCAAGGACCTTGCCAAGGAGATGGGTGCGCTCGGTCTCCTCGGCATGCACCTCGAAGGCTACGGATGCGCTGGTACCACGGCCGTGCAATACGGCTTGGCCTGTACCGAACTCGAGGCCGGGGACTCGGGAGCACGCAGCTTCGTCTCAGTGCAAGGTTCTCTGTCGATGTTCCCGATCTGGGCTTTTGGCTCCGAGGAGCAGAAGCAAGAGTGGCTTCCCGGGATGGCGGCAGGCGACATCATCGGGTGTTTCGGGCTCACCGAGGCAGACTCGGGCAGCGACCCCGGCAGTATGCGGACCAACGCTCGTAAGGATGGTTCCGACTGGGTGTTGAACGGCACCAAGATGTGGATCACGAACGGGGGTATCGCCGATGTGGCCGTCGTGTGGGCGGGGACGGACGAGGGCATCCGGGGCTTCATCGTGCCAACGACCACACCCGGCTTCTCCACGAACGACATTCATCAGAAGCTGTCGCTGCGAGCGTCCGTGACATCCGAACTGGTTCTCGACGACGTGCGTCTTCCCGGCGACGCAATGTTGCCCAACGTCGTTGGGTTGAAGGGACCGTTGTCTTGTCTCAATGAAGCGCGCTACGGCATTCTGTTTGGCGCGGTTGGCGCAGCTCGGGCGTGCTACGAGGCGGCGCTCGACTACTCGCTGGAGCGGGTGCAATTCGGCAAGCCAATCGCCGCCTTTCAGCTGACTCAGCGCAAACTCGTCGACATGATGGTGGCGGTCAATCGAGGGATGGTTCTTGCGCTTCACATCGGCCGGATGCGCGATCAAGGATCTGCCGGCGTCGAGGACATCAGCTTTGGCAAGATGGACAATGTCCGGATGGCGCTCGGAGTAGCCCGAGAGGCCCGGGCAGTCCTCGGGGCAAACGGAATCACGTTGGAATACCCAGTCATTCGACACATGAACAACCTCGAATCGGTGTTCACCTACGAAGGAACAAACGAGGTCCACACGCTCATTCTGGGTCAGGCGGTCACGGGCATTCCGGCGTTTAGCTAGCTTCATCCGGTTGCTGTGTCGTCGGATACAGAACCCGTACCAGATCATGCAGGAACCGGCACCGGGCTCCATACCTTTGCTGAACGTATCGCCGGTCCCGAACCATGCTGTCGATGGGCAGGCGCTACCGTGGCGTCGATGAATAGTCCCGCCGACACGCATGACGCTCCCGCGTCATTGGTCCTCGCGAGCAGTTCGCCGCGCCGACGACTTCTCTTGAGCCTCGCCGGATTCGAGTTCGAGGTCGCCGAACCGGGGGTAGACGAAACGCGGCTCGAAGCAGAGCGACCCGAGGACTACGTGTGTCGGATTGCGCTGCTTAAGGCGCGAGCAGTCGCCGCTGCCCAACCGGCCGGAGCGCTGGTGCTGGGATGTGACACGACCGTGGTGCTGGATGACGCGGTGTTGGGCAAACCCACCGACGAGCGGCACGCCGCCGCGATGCTGCTCGCTCTGGCCGGGAAGACACACGTGGTATACACGGGCTATGCATTGATCGTCGCAGGTGGCGACGATGAGGAAGCCGGAGTCGACGCGACCCGGGTCACCATGCGATCGATGTCGCCCGCTGAGGCCGCCGCCTATGCCGCCACGGGTGAGCCCCTCGACAAGGCAGGCGGCTACGCCTTGCAGGGGAAGGGGAACGGCTTCGTTGAAAGAGTGGACGGGCTCCGTTCGACCGTGATCGGGCTCCCGCTGGAGAAGGTCGTTGACTTGCTGATACGCAATGGTGTTGTCCCGACGCTGGTTTGAGGAAGGGACGGGTGATGCGATTCGAATTGGATGAGGAGCACGAGGCCTTTCGCAAGGTCGTACGCGAGTTCGCCGAGGCAGAAATTGCGCCTCACGCCGCTACCTGGGACGAAGCGGCGGTATTCCCCGCCGATGCGGTTCGCAAGATGGGCGAACTCGGGCTTTTTGCGCTCCCCTTTCCCGAGGGAATTGGCGGCATGGGAGGTGACTTCACGTCACTGTGTGTCGCTATCGAGGAAATCGGCCGAGTGGATCAGTCGCTCGGAATCACCTTGGAGGCCGGAGTCGGGTTGGGTATCAACCCGATATACAGCTTCGGCACCCAGCAGCAGAAGGACACGTATCTCCCTGATCTCTTGGCGGGGAAGGCCCTCGCCGGCTTCGGTTTGACGGAACCGGAAGCAGGATCCGATGCCGGCGCAACTCGGACTAGGGCTGATCTAGACGGCGATGAGTGGATCATCAACGGGTCAAAGGCCTTCATAACCAACGCAGGAACAGAGTTGACATCGCTGGTCACAGTCACCGCCCGCACCGGAGAAGGGGAGATATCTACCTTGATCGTCCCCAGCGGCACTGCCGGCTTCACCGTCGAACCGGCCTATCGCAAGATGGGGTGGCATGCCTCGGACACTCGCGGCCTGGTCTTCGAGAACTGCAGGGTCCCAGTGGACAATCTGCTCGGCAAGCGTGGCCGCGGCTTTCAGCAGTTCCTCTCGATCCTGGATGACGGCCGGATCGCGATTGCCGCCCTGGCGGTTGGGCTCACCCGGGCATGCTTGGAGCTCTCGGTGGAATACGCCAATAACCGGCACACGTTTGGCCGTCCCATAGGGGCCAATCAGGGAGTTGCGTTTCAAATCGCGGATCTGCAGGTCATGGCCGATGCAAGCCGGATGCTCACGTATCGAGCGGCGAGCCTGAAGGACGCCGGGAGGCCGATCCGGCAGGCGGCTGCCGTCGCAAAGCTGTATGCCACGGAGGCCGCCGTTTCGGCAACACGCATCGCCACCCAGATTCACGGCGGTGCCGGGTTCATGGAGAGTTCCCGAGTCGCGCGGCTCTATCGAGATGCCAAGGTGCTCGAGATCGGCGAAGGAACATCCGAGATACAGCGCCTCGTGATCAGCCGTGGCCTGGGACTGCCGGTCCTGTAGGTCGCTCGTGGCAAGCTAGCCGGCGTTTTTCGTTGCTGGAGTAGGAGACGGCCGGAAGAACAGCGCCAATTGCAGCGCTGCCGCTGCGACCGCACCGACAACCAACAGGACCCCAGCGCTGCCGGAGAGCGTCTCATCAATCCCGATGACATGGTCGACAGAAGCCATCCCCGGACCGGCGAGAGCAAGCACGGCCCCGAGCATCGCCAGGGTGGCGACATACTCCCAGCCCTCACCCGGCCTGAATATGAAGAAGCCGTTGCTGCGGTGCACCGACCAGAACGCAACCACCATGATGGCAACCAACCCTGCAGCGGCTGCCCGGGTGAGGAGCCCGGCCACCAGGAGTACCCCGACCGCGAGCTCGCCGGCCGTGGATGCGAGCCACTGCAGTTCCGGATTGCGGAAACCGATCGAGGCGAACCAAGCCGTAGTGCGCCGGCGACCGCGGGCGTGGTTGACGCCGTGAGCCAGGATTATCGAGCCCGTCCCCATTCTCAGGACTAGAAGAGCCCAGTCGATCTGATCCATCTCCAACCTCGTGACTGTCGGGTGCAAGTCATTCGACGGCAACCACCTCGGCGCCGCCCCTCAGCCCCGAATGTCGCAGTTGCGTCACACCGCAATTGCGTCGGCCGCAGGCTGCGGTCGTGCCGTCGGTCGATCGTGATGCCGTACCAGGCGAACAATGCCGGCGACGGCTTTGGGGTCGAACTGAGTGCCTGCGCACCTGGTCAATTCGCAGATGGCGTACTCTACGGGCATCGCCGGCTGGTAAGGACGGACACTGGTAATCGCATCAAAAGCGTCTGCCACCTGGAGGATCCGAGCTTCGACCGGTATCTCGGTCCCCGCCAGGCCCGAGGGGTAGCCAGTTCCGTCATAGCGTTCATGGTGGGTCAGTATGGTCTGGGCAACCTTGGAGGCGACGCGACGGCGCACTATTTCGAATCCGATACGAGGGTGGCGGCGGAGTTCTACCCACTCCGGTTCGGTTGGAGCCCCCGGCTTGTCGAGGATCTCCCGCGAAATGAGGAGTTTTCCAATGTCGTGCAATCGGGCAGATGCCTCGATCCGATCCAGTTCGGCACGGGTCATCCCCATCTCAAATCCGAGGCGACGAGCCAGCTTTCCGGTTCTGACCCCATGCTCGGCGAGATCGGGGTCGGTGCCCGCGAGCACTCGCATGAGTTGATCCACCCGATTCCTTCCAGGGCGCCACATCAGTGTCGGGGTGATCGCGATATCGCGGAATGGGCCGCAAGTCTCAATTACATCTCTGTAGTTCGAGTAACTGCCCGGCGGCCGGCCAAGCCCGCGCAGTTCGCCGAGCCCTCCAATCACCCGCACGAACCCGGACCCTGGTCAGCCGGATTCCACGACGGTACTGTCCGGGTCCATGCAACCCACGATAAGAAACGCAACGGCCGCCGACCTCAGCGCCATCAACGACATCTACAACAGCTACATCATCGGGAGGAACACGTCATTCGACACCGCACCGTGGACCATCGCAGAGCGCACGGCCTGGTATGCGAAGTACCGGCCACCCTCGCGATTCGAACTCATCGTCGTCGAAGTGGAGGGTCACGTCAGGGGTTTCGCTTCATCCGGTCCCTTCCGCTCCAAAGCCGCCTACGACTCGTCGGTTGAAACAACTGTGGTCTTGGACGAGGCGGTCACTGGTAGGGGCTTTGGGAGGTTGCTTCTCGGCGAAATCATTGCCAGGCTCGAGTCGCGATCCGAGTTACACCGCGCCTATGCGCTGATTGCGCTTCCCAACGACCCATCGGTTGGCTTGCATCTCGAATTGGGATACCGAACGGTTGGAGTACTCGATGAAGTCGGTTACAAACTGGGTCGATTCCACTCGGTTCAGATGATGGAACTGGCTTTGTAGAGCCACTTGGCCACGTCGGGGCCGGCAAAGCATTAATATCTACTCTCCTCATAGTGCAAATAGAGATGACGTCAACCCTAAATATCCGCAACGTTGCCAAGAAGTTCGGAGCAGCCCCGATTCTCCGGGGTGTGTCGCTCGAAGTTCCTGCGGGCAGTACTTGTGCGCTGCTCGGGCCCAGCGGATGCGGCAAGACAACCCTGCTGCGGATGATTGCGGGGCTCGAGCAGCCTGATCACGGTGAGATCAGCGTAGGACGGCGGGTGCTGACGGATCGCAGCACTGCGATCGCACCCGAACAGCGACGCATCGGGCTCGTCTTCCAAGACGGTGCGCTCTTCCCTCATCTGACCGTTGCCGAGAACGTTGGGTACGGGCTTCCACGTTCGAAGGAAGCCGGCCAACGCACTGCAGAAGTTCTCGGGCTGGTCGAGCTGGAGGAATACGCCGATCGGTATCCCGATGAGCTATCCGGGGGTCAGCGGCAGCGTGTTGCGGTCGCCCGGGCATTGGCGCCCCGCCCCGAGGTATTGCTCCTCGATGAACCCTTCTCCAACCTCGATGCCGATTTGCGCGAACGAGTGCGCCATCAGGTCATGGAGCTGCTCGACGAGCTGCGGATCACGACGCTGTTCGTTACTCATGACCAGGAGGAAGCGTTTGTCGTGGGGGGGAGAGTTGCGGTTATGCGCCGGGGGCAGATCATCCAACAGGGATCTCCCGCTGAGATCTACGATCATCCGGTTGACGCCTGGCTGGCGCGATTCGTCGGCGAAGCCAACCTCCTACCAGCGATCAGCCACGACGGCGCGGCCCTCACCCGGGTGGGGCGTATCCCGACGGCTTCCGCAGTGGAGCACGGTTCGCTGGTTATGGTTCGTCCTGAGTACCTTCAACTGCGGGGTGGCGGCGAAGGCGTCGTCAAGTCTGTGGACTTCTTCGGCCACGACACTGCCTACGCCGTCGAGGGATACGGAGAGACGCTCACCATCCGAGAACTGCGCGCTCCTCGCTTTGGCGTGGGGGACCGCGTGTCCGTGGCCTACGCCGGGGGCACCGCCGTCGCCTTTCCCGCATAGACGGCCTATTTGCACTACAGCAGTAGTAGTAATAGCGTTCTGCGATCTCAAAGGAGAATCACCCTGTCCCGTAGGATCATCGCCCTCCTCCTGTCCTTGACTGCGGTGGCGGCTGCATGCGGTTCGGATGAAGAGGCGCTGATCGTCTATTCGGGGCGCTCCGAAGACCTCATTGGGCCTCTGCTCGAGGAATTCACCGCAACTACCGGTACACCTGTTGCGGCTCGATACGGCCAGTCGGCAGATCTCGCTCTGCTCATTCAACAAGAGGGCGAGCGAAGCCCCGCGGACGTGTTCATCTCACAGAGCCCAGGCGCGGTCGGCCTTCTCAGCGGCGAGGGGTCGCTGAAACAGCTCTCCGAAGATACGACCTCCCTAGTGGGCGAACCGTATCGAAATGGTTCTGGATATTGGGTCGGGCTGTCCGGGCGGGTACGCGTCCTCGTCTACAACTCGGAGCTGGTCCCCACCGGAGAATTGCCTGCATCCGTGTTCGATCTTGTTGACGACCGCTACCGCGGACGAGTCGCGCTCGCCCCTGCAAACGGATCCTTTCAGGACTTCGTCACCGGCATGCGAGAAATCCACGGGGATGAGGCCACACAAGACTGGTTGGACGGCATGGAGCGCAACGACAGTCCGACGTACGCAAACAACAGCTCCATCGTCCAGGCCGTGGGACGCGGTGAGGTCGACATGGGACTCGTCAACCACTACTACAACCTCAGAGCCCTCAACGAGGACCCGTCGCTGTCATCGGTGAACCACTTCTTTGGTGATGTGGGGTCGCTCGTGATCATCACCGCAGGTGCTGTTCCTGCAAGTTCAGACAGGTCGGAGCAGGCCGAGGAGTTGCTGCGCTACCTGCTGAGTCGCCAAGCTCAGGTGTTCTTGGCTGATGGGACTTTCGAGTATCCGCTAGCGCTCGGCGATGCCGGACCAGCAGGGCTGCCCTCACTTGCCGCACTGGATGCCACGACCTACGACTTCGAGACACTTAGCGGAGGGTTGCTCAAGACCAAGGAAATGATTGATGCGAGCGGTCTCGAAGAGCCCTAGGACGGCAGCATGGCAGGCCAAAGCTACCGGGGCGTTGCCCAAGACCGCGGGAGCGCTGGTGGGGCTGCTGTTTCTCAGTCCGCTGGCCTATTTGGCGATCGAGGCGACCCGGGCCGGCTCGCTGTCTTCGATAGCCGAAGCGCAGGCCATCCGGCCGCTGCTGCGCTCTCTCCTGTTGGCTACAGCAGTTGCCACAATCACCGTGCTGGTTGGTACTGCCCTTGCGTGGCTGGCAACGAGATCCGACATCCCCGGTCGCCGCATCTTGGCCGTAGCGGCCGCGCTACCACTGGCCATTCCTTCGTTCGTGGCTGCCGCCGCGCTACGGGCTGCGCTGGGTGTCGGGGGACTGATCCCCTGGCTGCCTCGACCGAGCGGCTTCTGGGGTGCACTGGTGGTGCTGGTGGTAGTGACGTATCCATACGTGTACCTGCCGGTGGCGGCGGCATTGGTTACGACACCGCCCGACGTCGAGGACGCGGCCCGGCTGCTCGGAGACACGCCGTACCGCATGGTGCGCTCCGTGATCGTTCCCCAGATCCGGCCTGCGACTGTTTCCGGTGCGCTCATCGTCTTCCTCTATGTGTTGAGCGATTTTGGCGCAGTGTCACTGATGCGGTACGACACGTTGACCCGACAAATCTATTCGTCGCGCCTGGCCGACACGGACACGGCGCTGGCACTTGGCCTGCTGCTGGGCGGATTGGCGCTGGCTGCCGCTACCGTCGAGCGTCGCCTCTCTCGGAGCCGGGCGCCGTACAACTCCGCCCGCAAACCGCGTTCCTACCAACTGGGGAGGACCCGCTGGCCGGTATTCGCCGTCGTCGCCTCCTTTCTCGGCACGGTGATCGCCGCTCCGGCTGTGGTCTTTCTGGTCTGGTGGCTCCGCAGCTCGCTGGCTGCCGGAAGCACCTACCCGAGCCTGGCCGAGAGCCTTGCCGCCCTCGTCACCCCGGGTCTCAATACGGTGGTGGCGGCGTGTGTCGCCGGACTGAGCGCCGCCGTGCTGCTTCTTCCTGCGGCCTACCTGGCCGCCGGCCGGGAATCTCGAGTTGGCTTCTTCGCAAGTACCGCAATCGCCTCGGCGTTTGCAGTCCCGGGCCTGGTGCTGGCCCTGGCCGTGGTCTATTGGGTGGTACAGGCACCGGCCGTAGTTGCCTCGCTCTACCAGACTTTTCCCCTTCTGATCCTCGTATACGTTCTGCACTTCGGTGTGCAATCGCATCGCACCTCCGTGGCGGCAATTGCCGGACTGCCGCGGAAGTACCGGGAGGCAGCCCGGATGCTCGGCGCAGGCCGGTTTCGCCGGTTCGCAACTGTGGACGTGCCGCTGATTGGCCCGGGCGTCTTGGCCGGCGGAGGCTTGGTGTTGCTCTCGGTGGCGAAGGAGCTGCCGGCAACATTGCTGCTGGCACCGACCGGTTTCGATACTCTGGCGACCCGAGTGTGGAACGCTGCCGAGGGTGGCTTCCTGGGTGACGTCGGGGTTACTTCACTCGGCCTGCTGCTGCTGTCCGGCACACTGACATGGGTCCTGGTGCTGCGGCCGATGCAGCGAAATATCAGCCCGGCGGACTGATGGCACGACGACTAGAGCTGGACCGCGAATTCGTCGAGCTGGGCCATTGTGCCCAAACCATCGAGAACACCCAGCTTCGTAACACAGTAGGCGCCGGCCCGGCATCCCAGCCGGATGGCGTCGCCGAGCTCCAGACCGCGACTCAGCCCAACCGCCAAGCCGGCGTTGAACGCGTCCCCGGCTCCGGTGGAATCGACCGCGTCGACCAGAATCGACGGATAGGTAGTGCTGCCACTCCGGTTCACGTGTATTGCGCCCTTGCTCCCGACAGTTGCGACTACCTCTTCAACCCCCATCGAGACCAGCCGCTCGGCGGCGGCAACCACCTCGCTTGTCGTTGCAGTGGGGAGCCCTGTCAGCATGGAGAGCTCCGTCTCGTTCGGTGTGGCGATATCGATCAGTTGGAGCAGTTCCTCGGGAAGGGGCGCTGCAGGAGCCGGGTTGAGCACGACGGTTGCCCCGGCGTTCTTGGCATGACGCGCCGCCGCGGCAACGGTTGCAACCGGAATCTCGAGCTGGGCCAACAGTATGTCACCGGGTACGATCCCGAGGTTGTCGACATCGGGCGGGAGGAGATCGGCGCTGGCCCCGGGTGTAACCGAGATCATGTTGTGCCCCAAATCGTCCACGAAGATCAAGGCAACCTGATTGTCGGCGTCCGATTCCGTGGCAAGCGGCGTGAGCAAGCCCTCCAGCTCCATGAACGAACGTGCCTGGCGGCCTAGATCACCGCGACCGGTCTTCGTCGCAAACCGAACCTCGCCACCCAGCCGAGCAACTCCGGCAGCTTGATTGAAACCTTTGCCCCCCGGCCCGATGTGCAATGGTTGCGTAGCCAATACCGTTTCTCCAATCTTGGGAAGGCGGGCGGCTACTGCAACAAAGTCGATCCCGATACTTCCAACAACAACGATTGACATGCGGCGATACTAACTGTCGCGCCATCGCTTCCTGATCCGGGTTGGGAGGGTCGCCCCTTGCTGGCTAGGTTCGATGCGCGCCGTCAACCCGGTGCGCCGCTCACGAAAAGGGGAAGCCGGTGGTACTCCTACTCGCAGTAGCTTCTTCCCTCTCGCTGGGAGTCGCCGACTACCTCTCCGGAGTGGCGCTGCGCAATGACGGCAGGGCGGAGGGCGCACTCACCTACACGGCATTGGCAACAGCGCTCGGAGCAGCAATCGCGCTGCTGGCTCTGCCTGTGGCTACTCCGGAGTCATTCACGGCAAGAGACGGATGGTGGGCGGCCGCAGCCGGCTGTTGTCTGGGCGTAGCGCTGCCGTTGCTGATGCTCGGCATGTCGCGCGGACCGATCGCAATCGTTGCTCCCGTACTCGGATTGGTCTCGCTGGCGGTCCCCGCCACCTTTGGGCCACTTCTGGGTGACGAGCTGTCGGTGCTCGAAGTAGCCGGCTTATTGCTCGCATTCCCGGCGGCTGCACTCGTGGCGCTCTCTCCCACACAGCGAGGCAGCAACCGCCTGCCGGTCCCGCAGGCACTCGCTATTGCCATCGTGTCGGGCGCGTTTCTCGGTGGAGCTGCGGTCTGTTACGGCCAAACCACGGCCGCCAGCGGGATCGGCCCGGGAGTGGTCTCTCAGGCAACCGCAGCAGCTCTACTCTCTGCGATAGCCCGGCTCTCGGGTCGCTGGCTAAGACCGAGGCGCCGGGGGATCAAACCGGCTGTGGGATTCGGGGCGCTGTCGGGTGTGGCCACTGTTCTCAGCGTGCTTGCGTACCAGCGCGGCTCGGTGGCGGTTGTTGCCGCCGTTCTCGGCCTGGCTCCCGGCCCGACCATAGTGCTTGCACGACTCCTAGATCATGAGGAGATAGCCCGTATCCAATTCGGAGGGTTCGCCGTTGGCATCGTCGCCGTTGCCTTGTTTGCCTTCGGCTAGCCGTGTCGGTCCAGGCATTCACCGGAGCCGACGTCGATGGTGAGCCGGTTGCTCATCGGGGCCAACGGACATGACCACTGATCGTTGTGAACGCAGCTCGGGTGATAAGCGAAATTGAAGTCGAGCATTAGCTTGCCGTTGATCGATCCCAGATCGGCGCCTTTTGCCGTATCGAGCAAGTAGCGACCACCACCATAGGTTGCCGCGCCGGAGATGGCGACGCCACTCGTTGCGTCGGAAAATGGCAGGAACAATCCTCCGCCGTAGGAATTGAGCCAAAACAGCGTCAGCGTCTCCTCGATGCCGAGTCCTGAGAGGAGAACCCGACCGAGAGGCAGGAATTCGGTGCTCCCATCGCCGCTATGCGTCATCTGCAGCGAAGGGCCATCGAGTGGCTCGACCTCCGCCTCGACCCTGTAGTACGGGTCGTAATGGAAATACGCCAGCCCCGCAAAACTGGATCGACGCGCCTCGGGGATGGGGCTTTGCGGATGGGTTCGAAACAGCTCGTCCCGACGGGACCGCCACTCCCTCCAGGATGACTGGTTGCAGCCCAAATCGCGGATCCGGGAGTAGATACCGGCAACCCTCCGCCGGTAGTCTGCTAATTGGATCGCCGTGATCACATCCATCGGCTCAACCCTACCAACGCGGTCGGTTCGGCTCGTCAGGTGACAATGGACCGTTCGGGGGAGTAGCGCCTATGGAGCCCAGCTTCGACAATCCGGGCTATGCGACCAATCGCAGTGTGCAACTCTTCGCATGTGTTGTACAGAGGTGCCATGCCGAAGCGGATGTTGTCGGGCTCGCGGAAGTCGGGGATCACTCTGCCCTCGTTCACCATCGCCTGGACTATGCGCCAGCCGTCGGGATGGCGGAGTGAAATGTGAGAGCCGCGCCGTGCCGGGTCCTCCGGCGAGGCCAACTCGAAACCCAGTGGCGCCAGCCGTGATTCTGCCAGTTCCATGAAGAACTCCGACATCGCCAGGGATTTCTCACGGATCGCTTCGATGCCGGCATCCATCACCATTTGCACCCCAGGCTCCGCAGCGGCCAGGGAGAGGATGGGCATCGTCCCCGTCTGAAAACTGTGGATCGATGACGCCGGTGTGTAGTGGGGGTCGAAAGCGAACGGGTCGGCATGACCCCACCATCCGGGCACGGGATTGGCAACCTCAGCAGCGACGGTGTCGCTCACGT
>JARFRN010000295.1 GCA_029287195.1 Acidimicrobiia bacterium
AGTGGATTCGGCCCGCCAAGTCGTGCGGGTCGATTCCAAGGTCGCTTGCATGGCCACGGACATACGACACTGCGATCTGCGCCGACTCCTTCATGATGTCGCCGAGTTGACCGGTGAGGGTGAGCCCGGGCTCTCCCGGAAGTGTGCTTGCCTCGACGAAGAGGACGTCGCCGCCCGCCCCGGTCACAGCTAGGCCGGTGGCCACGCCGGGTACGGCTGTGCGTTCATCGGCCTCACTGTGATGTGCCGTTGGCTTGCCGAGTAGCTCTCGCAGGTCGCCTGCTTCCACTTCGAGCGGAGTCGCGGCGTCGCCGGCAGCAATCGACGTCGCTACCTTGCGTATCAACTTTCCCAGCATCCGCTCCAGGTTGCGCACCCCGGCCTCGCTGGTGTAGTCATCGACGATCTGATGAATCGCCTCACTATCGACGATCACCTCGCCCGGTTCGAGTCCGGATCTTTCTATCACACGAGGCAGCAAGTGAGAGGAGGCGATCGCAGCCTTCTCATCCTGTGTGTAGCCATCTAGGCGGATGACCTCAGTGCGGTCGAGGAGTGGCGCCGGAATCGTCTCTAGAACATTCGCGGTTGCGACGAACATCACATCCGACAGGTCTAGATCGAATTCGAGGTAGTTGTCACGGAAGGTGTGGTTCTGCTCAGGGTCGAGCACCTCCAACAGCGCTGAAGATGGATCGCCGCGCCAGTCTCCGCCGACCTTGTCCATCTCGTCGAGGAGGAATACGGGATTCATCGACTGTGCCTCGATCATCGCCCTTGCGATCCGTCCAGGACGGGCTCCCACGTAGGTGCGGCGATGGCCACGAATTTCCGCTTCATCGCGTAACCCGCCCAGGGCGACCCGGACAAACTTCCGATCGAGGGAACGGGCTACCGATTCACCGAGCGAGGTCTTGCCGACGCCCGGTGGACCCACGAGCAACAGGATGGTCCCTGCTCCCCGCCTCCCCGCCACGTCGTGGCCCCTTTCCCTCCGCAGCTTGCGAACTGCGAGATGTTCGATCACCCGATCCTTCACATCCTCGAGCCCGGTGTGATCGGCATCGAGGACGGCACGCGCTTCCCCCAGATCGAGGTTGTCTTCGGTCGTTTCGCCCCAGGGGAGCTCGAACACGGTGTCGAGCCAGGTGCGGATCCAAGAGTGTTCGGGACTCTGCTCGCTCATCCGGTCGAGGCGATCGAGCTCTCGTTGGACCGTTTCTGCGACAGCCTCGGGTAGATCGGTGTCTTCGAGGCGGCGGTGGTATTGGCCGGCAACGGCGTCGTCGTCCTCGCCGAGCTCCTTGCGGATCGCCTCCATCTGCTGGCGCAGCACGAATTCACGCTGGTTCTTCTCGATCCGTTCCGCCGCCTCATCGCGCACCTTCTGACGAAGTGTCATTCCGGCAAGCACGTCGTTCATCCATTCGAGTGCGGTCTCCAGCCGAGTATCGATGTCGATCGTCTCTAGTAGTCGGCTCTTCTGCGCCATATCCAGGTCGGGGGAGTAGACGAGAAGGTCGGCCAGGTGGCCAGGATTGTCTGTGGAGAGGATGCGGTCTGCCATGCCGCGGATACCGCGTTGATCGAGGATTTCCTCGAGGATGGCGCGCAGTTCGGCCGCCTTGGCGCGGGTCGCCGCTGCAAAGTCACGAGGCTCATCGATGAGTTCGGTCTCCACCCAGAGAACGTCATCCGTTGCGGACCGGCCGACGCCGATCCGGGCCCGGGTGATTCCGTTGATCAGCGCCGAGTCGCCGCCTCGGGAGGAGACTTCCTGGATTTCCGCCACAGTTCCGACGGACGAGTACTCACCGTCGATCATGGGAATCAGCACGAGGCGGCCTCCAGTGGCTTCCGTGGCGGCCATCGCACGGCGCGCTGTATCGGTCTCTATCGAAACCGTGATGACCATATGCGGGAAAACGATACCGTTGCGAAGAGGCAGAACTGGGAGGTTGGTTGTTGTGATGTCGGACACCTGAAGTCCTTTCATTGGCATCATCGTGAACACACGGCTATCGAATCTTCTTCCAGGTAAGCAGTAAATCTTATAACACTCGACTCAGTGTTCCTGACGCCCGCGGCCGGAGTGGTTGGTCCATCGGCATCTGGTCGGTGGCGACCGCAGGGTTTCTTCGGTTCGCGACGCTGTGGTACAAAGTGGGCATGGACCATTCGATTTCGGGCCGGGTTTGCATGATCACTGGTGTCACCGGCATGGCCGGTGCTGCTGCCAGGAAGCTCGGTGCACTCGGGGCAACCGTTCATGTGGTCGCCCGGAAAGCTGCTGATCTGAAGGCGATGGCAGACGAGCTGGCCGCCTCAGGCTCAGAAGCAACCTGGTCCCAGGCCGATCTCACCGACGAGGCAGCCACCGCAGCCGCCGTAGCCAGCTGTGTGGCGCAGCACGGGCGAATCGATGGGCTGTTTGCCGTGGCCGGGGGCAGTGCTCGTCGGCATGGCGACGGTCCCGTGGAACAAGCGTCGCTTGCGGGATTTCGGGCCGCGTGGGAGCTCAATTTGGTCCCTACCTTCATTGCGGTCCGGGAGGTCGTACGCGTGATGCTCGGGCAAGAAGCGGATACCGGTGGACGCCGCGGCGCAATACTGCTCATGTCGAGTGTCCTGGCCACAAGCCCGGCGTCGCTCTTCACTACCCACGGTTACGCAGCATCGAAGGGAGGAATCAACTCGCTCACGCGTGCCATGGCGGCTCATCTCGCGGCAAGCGGAATACGGGTGAACGCAGTGGCACCCGGGCTGGTGGCAACCCCGATGTCGCAACGCGCCCAGGACGACCCTGCGAGCGTCGCCTACGCAGCACGGAAGCAACCCCTGGCAGGCGGGCTGATACCTGCTGATGCTGCGGCGGACCTAGCCGCGTTCCTGCTCTCGCCGGATGCAGCGTACATAACAGGACAGGTGATCGATCTCGACGGCGGCTGGTCCGTGACGGAGGCGCTGTGAGCGGGCTGCAGCTGCCCTCGATTGTGGGTCTGCAGCGAATCATCCCGATCTCTCGCGGTCATGATCCCGAGCAGGTGGCAGTTGTAGCCGGGGCGCTTCGCGCCTCCGGGCTGGGCATCATCGAAATCACACTCGACAGTCCCGGTGCTCTGGAATCGATCGCGGGGCTCAGCAGCGAAGACCAGCTGGTTGGGGCGGGAACCGTAAGAAGCGAGGAAGCCGCAAACGCGGCTATCAGCGCTGGGGCCGATTTCATAGTGTCGCCTCATCTCAACGGGCGGATTGTCGCGGCTGCAACAAGCCGTGGCATTCCGGCCATTGCCGGTGCATTGACCCCGACAGAGATGGTCGCCGCATGGGAAGCCGGCGCAAGTGCGGTCAAAGTCTTTCCTGCCTCTATCGGTGGAGCGCGCTACATCAGAGATTTGCGAGGACCATTCGGAGACATCCCGCTCATACCGACAGGCGGCGTCACGCTCGACAGTGCTCGCGACTATCTAGACGCAGGAGCGGTGGCGGTCGGCCTCGGGGGTTGGCTGACCGGAACGGTCGACCCGGACATGATCCAAGCCAGGGCGAGTCTGTTACGAGCATTGTTTGCCTAGCTCGTGGCCGCGGCGTCGGACGCTGCTAGAGAAGCACCAATCGCACCGGCTTCAGCTCCGAGTGCAGCCGCAACGATGTCGATCCGGTCATGTGAAACCAGCGTGACGTGATCCCTTACCGAAGCGCGGATCGGATCCAAAATGGCGTCCCCGGCACCGACAATGCCGCCTCCAATGACGATACGGTCCGGGCCGAAGAAGGTGACGACGTTGGCGATTGCGATGCCGAGGTACTTGCCGGCGGTGGCGACGGCCTTGGCGCATCTCTCGTCTCCGGCCGCGAGCCCGGCGAATACTTCCTCAACACTCTGCCGGCCCGCCATGGAGGCCAGTCGATCGGATCGAGCGACGCCTTCGGCGCATCCGTAGTTGCCGCACCCGCACACCGGTCCGTCGGGCAGCACCGTCTGGTGCGCGATCTCGCCGGCGATTCCGGTAGCGCCTGTAAAAAGCCTGCCGTCGATCATGATGCCGCCGCCTACCCCGGTACCGAGCGTCATGCATACGACGATGTCTGCGCCCTTTCCTGCACCCATGCGCCCTTCGGCCAACGTGAAAGCGCGGGCGTCGTTGATGAGGGTCGCAGGCATGGTGAGTCCCCTGTCAAGAGCCTCCTGGAGGCGAACACCCCGCCACTGGCCAGGCAGATTCGTGAAGATCTCGACCACGCCCTCCTCGTCGAACAGCCCTGGGGTGCCCATTCCGAGGCCGCGGAATGGTCCTCTGCTGCGGTTCATCTCATTGAACGCCTCGATCATCCGATCCAGCACGGCGACGTGACCCTGCTCGCCGCCGGTTGGAATGCTCCCCGTCCACTCCACAGTCGGATCGCCGTCCTCTGGAACGGCCAGTACGACCATCTTGGTGTTGGTGGCGCCCAGGTCTACACCGAGGTATCGATCGGCTGTCATGTGACGCCTCCTCCCTGATCGCGGTACATCATGACGTCGAAAACGTAGCGGTCGGCGGCGTAGCGCGTCTCGGTGTGCTCCAGTGGTGTCCCTTCGAGGTCGAAGATCACGCGGCGCTCGCAAAGCACGGCCCCGTCATCTGCGAGTTCGAGAAGTTGCCGTTCGCGCTCGGTCGCAGGTCGAGCGCGAACTCGAGCCGTCGCTCTGCTTGGAACGAGGCCCATGGCCTCGAATGCAACATGGAGTGACCCACTTCCAATGGCTTCGATGACGCCCGCGCAAATTGGTGCCAGCACGGCACGCTCGATAGCCATGGGGACGCGGTCCGCCAGTCGCAATCTCTCGAGGAATGCAACTCTGGCTCCGGGATCAATGCCGAGCGCGACGGCGTCGCTGTCGGCGCACTCCGCATAGCCCAGTTCGAGGATACGAGAGGAAGCCTCCATCCCGCGGCGCTGCATGCTCTCTGTGAAGGACAGCGGTGATCCGAGCAGGCGGGGGACGGGCTTCGGGCTCACGAAGGTACCCCGGCCCTTACGGCGATGGAGGAGATGCTCTCTTTCGAGTATCTGGACGGCGTGTCTGGCGGTCATTCGGCTAACACCGAATTGGCGGCTGAGCTCGGTCTCCGATGGAAGAAGATCGCCGGGATGTAGTTCAGCTACGAGTTCGCGCAGATGCGTAGCGATCTCCTCGTAGCGGTTCGCTACCGCTCTAGCCACGAAAGTCTCCACTCGACAGCCGGCTCGTTGCATGACGGAGCTGTACGGTGACATGCTAGCGTAGTTGTCTAGACAAGCCTGGTGCGGGCCGACGCAGCACTCCGGCGGGTGCGAAGGGTGACGGCGTATGAGCAACATGCAAGGGCGCTGGCTGGGGGAGGCCCGTGCCGTACTCGACCGGATCGAAGCTACGCAGATGGCTGCGATCGCCGAGGCGGCGGCGATGTGCGCCCAGGCAATCAGCGCAGGGGGAATGGCGCATCTCTTTGGCACAGGCCACTCCCGAATCCCGCTCGAGGAGATGTTCCCGCGTTACGGTTCCTACCCGGGCTTCCATCCGATAGCTGAGCTGTCGATGACCTTCCACACCCAGGTCGCCGGAGCCAATGGGCAGCGGCAGGCGATGTTCATTGAACGGGTCGAAGGTCTGGCGGAGATGGTCCTACGCAACTTCCATTTTCAGCCCGATGACGTGATGGTCGTTTTCTCGTCTTCGGGGGGAACGGCGGTGCCCATCGAAATGGCCATCGGCGCTCGCCGCCGAGGCCTACGGGTTGTAGCGGTGACTGCAGTGGAGCATTCCCAGGCGAATGCTCCCTTTGCGCCGACCGGAACCAGGCTCCTGGATCATGCGGATGTAGTCATAGATATCTGCATCCCGGTTGGCGACGCTGCAGTGAACCTGCCGGGGATCGACACTCCGATTGGCCCGGTATCTACGATCGCCAACGCCGCGGTGGTAAACGAGATCAAGGTGCAGAGTGCCGAGATCCTGGCGGCGGCTGGGACTCTGCCGGCTGTGCTCACCAGTTCCGCCCTGGTCGGAGCCGAGCGGTCCGCAGCCCTGTTCGAAGCGGCGTACCAAGAGCATGCTCGGCGGCTCGCGCGGGCGTTGGCAGGCCCCTGATGGAACAGAGGGATAGGCGAAGTTGCCCGAGGCTTTGGTCTGATGAGTGTGTAAACGAGTGGCATCTACCTATGCCCTTGGCCTACTTAGTTCTTGACTCAGTCAAAAGTGCCTGCTCTACTGGTGAAACACTCTGGGGCACGGAGACGGTTGGAGATGACCGCACTCAGCAACACGCCGGGGGCCTTGCTGAAGCTGATACGCGACGGCACCGCCACCACCCGTGCCGAGTTGGTCGATCTCACCGGGTTGGCACGTTCCACGGTGTCGCAGCGAGTCGACAGTTTGCTTGCCGGACAATTACTGGTGGAGGCAGGAGAGGCACCTTCGAGTGGGGGGCGCCCTCCAACCCTTCTCGAGTTCAATCGGGATGCCGGGGTGGTGCTGGTGGCAGATCTAGGTGCTACTCACTCCCGGCTGGCGGTGAGCAACTTGATGGCCGAGCCCCTTGCAACCGTTGCCGGAGACATTCCGATCTCCGAAGGCCCCCAGCGGGTCCTGGACTGGGTCGAACAACAATGGGGTGGGCTGCTTACCCAGACAGGCAAGTTGGAGCAGGATGTGAAGGGCATCGGTGTCGGTGTCCCCGGCCCCGTCGAGTTCGCCACCGGGCGGGCAGTCCTCCCGCCGATCATGCCGGGCTGGGATGGTTTCTGTCTCT
>JARFRN010000079.1 GCA_029287195.1 Acidimicrobiia bacterium
GTGTGTTGTCTCGGTAGGTTGGTTGCTCGGGTGATGGGTGGGCCGCCGATGGCGGTGTGGTTGCGGTGATGGTTGTAGGTATGGAGCCAGGCGGCAAGTGCATCGACTCGTTCGGTTTGTGAGGAGTAGGAGCGGACGTAGGCCCATTCGTCGAGCATGGTGCGGTTGAATCGTTCGACCTTGCCGTTGATCTGGGGCTGGCGGGGCGGTATCCGGACGTGACAGATATCTGCAGATTCGAGACTGTCTCGGTATAGGTGGGATCGGTAACAGGCGCCGTTGTCGGTCATTACTGCTTGGACTTTGATGTTGTGGTCGGCGAACCAGGTGATGGCTCTTTGGGTGAACCCGGTGGCTGTCACTGATTTCTCGTTGTCGAGGACTTCGACGTAGGCGAGGCGGGTGTGGTCATCGACTGCAGCGTGGATGTAGTCGTAACCGAGGGTGTGCCGTCGGACACCGGTCGTGTCGTAGCGTCGATACTTGACGCTGTTGCGTCTGCCTTGCTCCCAGCCCAGGGCCCGCCAGCCGCCACCATCGGGTATTCGACCTAGCTTCTTGATATCGATATGAAGTAGCTCGCCAGGAGCGGACTTCTCGTAGCGGCGGATCACCCGACCGGTGGGCCGATCCATCCATCGGAGACGGTTCAGACCGTGGCGAACCAACACCCGCCACACCGTCGATGCCGGCATCTCGAGGATCAACCCGATCCTCGCTGGACCCAGCTTGCGGACACGGCGCAGCTCGACAATCTCAGCCTCGACCCGTGGTGGGGTTCGATGCGGGCACGACCGGGGCCGTGACGACCGGTCAAGCAAACCAGCCGCACCCTCAACCTGGTAGCGACGCCACCAGCGATACGCCGTCGTTCGAGAAACCCCCATCTCCGCCGCGACATGAGCAGCGGCACGACCCCCAGCAATACGTTCCACCAAGATCCGACGACCCTCAGGTGTCAAACGGGCATTAGCGTGCACGACGAGCCTCCTTCGGTTGAGTGATGCGTGCAAACACCACACAACCAGGGAGGCTCAACTCACGCCAACGTCAACAACCTCCATGAACAACACAGTTAGGCGTCCATAACGGGTGCCGTGGGTCCTGGGCCTGTTGGTTACGGAGCGGCGAAGCGGGAACAATACGTGCCACCTCGGCGTTGTGACCGCTATCCGGCCTCCCCTCGATCTCACCACGTTGGGTCTTTACGCAGGGCCCCGGGAGCGATACGGTCGCAGGTGAGCGCCTCCACGGAATTGAGTGACCCTGAGTGGGTCGATATCCATGCAACAAAACCCGATATTGGGGGGTTCACAAATTTGCATATGTGTGTGATAGTGGAGCACTCCCGGAGAAGGACTTCCAAGCCGCTTATGCGCGGCTTGGAAGCGGGCTAGACGGTCTCGGAGGACCTCCTTAAATGGCGAAGACCAGCAAGACGCGAGACAAGCTGCTCGATCGTGCCAAGTATGAGCGCGAGGAAGCAAAAGAGCGGATCGACCGCGACACGTTGTCGCGCTCTCGAAAGGACCTCGACAGGAACAAACTCACCGATGACCGGGGCCGGTTGACGACGGATCTCGTCAGTCAGTACCTCACGGCGATTGGCGAGTACGAGTTGCTGACGGCCGAAAAGGAAGTCGAGTACGCCCAGAAGATCGAGGCAGGCCAGAACGCCCAAGAGAAGTTCGACAAGGGTGACTTCAAGACCAAATCGGACGAGATGGTGTTGCGGCGCCATATCCGCCGCGGTCGTGAAGCCAAAGATGCCTTCCTGACGGCCAACCTGCGGCTGGTGGTGGCCAATGCGCGCCGCTACGCCAACACCTCCGGAATCGACTTCTTGGATTTGATCCAGGAAGGCAATCTCGGTCTGATTCGCGCCGTCGAGAAATTCGACTGGCGCAAGGGCTTCAAGTTCTCCACATACGCAACATGGTGGATCAGGCAGGCCATAACCCGGGCGATTGCCGACAAGTCACGAACCGTGCGCATCCCGGTACATCTCCACGACACTCTTGCTGCGGTCCGCGCCGCCCAGGCGAGCCTCAAAGCGGAGTTGGGCCGTGAGCCACGCCCCGAAGAAATCGCAGAAGAGGCCGGGGTCAACGTCGACAAGGTCGAACTGGCGCTCAGCGTCGCCGATACCGTGTCACTGGAGCAACCGGTCGGTGAGGACGGCGCTCAGCTCGGGGACTTCATCGAAGACGAGGATGCCATCGATCCGATGCGGGTGACCGAGGAGCTCGACATTGCCAACAGCCTGCGCAAGTCCATCGAGCGGCTCCCCGAGCGCGAAGGACGGATCCTCGCACTGCGCTACGGCTTCTACGACGGCGTGCCCCGTACTCTGGAGGAGATCGGCGACGAGTTCCAGCTGACCCGGGAGCGGATCCGGCAACTCGAGAAGCTGGCGCTGTGCCGGTTGCGGCACCCCTCGTTCGGCATCCGCGAGCAAGACCTTCTTTAGGCCGGCTGCGAAGGCCTGCTGCAGGCCGCGCCCTGCAAATGGCTTCGAGCTTCTGCTACGCACCACCACCGACCGCGATGTTGCGCCAGACATGGCTGGCTGGGCTTCGACCCATACGTCTTGATCGGGTAGTGTCGGTTGTGTCGGAAACGCCGGAGGGAAGATGCGCCTACATTCGCTGGTAGGTGGAACCACCGAGATAATTGGGCCTGAAGGCACACTCAGTGATGCCGCCGAAGCAATGGCGGACGCCGAGACCGATTACGTCGTCGTTATCGACAACCGGGAGCTCGTCGGTATTGTCACCGAGCGCGACCTGGTGATGGCGGTTGCCGAGGGCGTCGACCTCGGGGCTGTGCTCGTCGAAGATTGGATGAGCGAGGCCCCGGACACGTTTGCCCCGGACGTCACGATTGCCGAGGGAGTCGCCTGGTTACTCGAGACGGGTTATCGCCATCTTCCCGTCATGGCCGACGGCGAATTGCTCGGCGTGGTGACGATCCGTGACTTGATGTGGGCTCAGACCCAGCAGCAGTAGCGGTCTACAGCACCTGTTCGAGACGGCGATTGATCGCGTCGAGGACCGCACGGACGGTGGCTGCCGTTGCATCGCGTTCGGTGAGGAGAGCGCTGCCCACCAGCGGTACCGGCACTCCGTCCATCAGAACCTGGGCCATTGCAATCTGGGTATCGCCCATCTCGGTCGTGGCGACAGCCTCGAGATGCAGCGAGATTCGCTTTTCGGCGACCTCTTCGACGGCCCGCAGTGTTGCTTCCCCGACGAGCCGGGCCCGGGACGATCCCTCCGGGCTTCCCGAGGCCGTCCCGAAGAAGTGTTCGTCCTGCCAACTCAGCGAGATGGTCACTGTGGTCTCTTCGTCGGTTGTGTGTTCGTCGATCTGAACGATCGCGGGGCGGTTGCTCATTGTCACTGCCTTGTTCTCAAGCGGGCGAGCAGTGTACGTCGCCTCGCCGCGTTGTCCGAGTCAAGTGGTCCGAATCCGTCAACACGGGAGCCAGACCAACGCAGTCTCAGCGATCTGGATG
>JARFRN010000134.1 GCA_029287195.1 Acidimicrobiia bacterium
GAGGCGGCCGTGATACCTTTCCCGAGGCTCGATGTCACTCCACCCGTGACAAAAACGTACTTGGTCAAGAGGATCTCCCAGCTGGCCGGCTGGGAGCGGATGATACCACCACCCCCGTTCGCACCGATGTTTGTTTCAGACCACTAACGAACTGAGTCGAGCAACTCAGCGGCATGCAGCTGCCCCCGCTCACTATCGGGCAAACCGCCGAGCATTCGCGAGAGCTCGGCCAAGCGTTCGTCGCCTTCGACTCGGCGAACCGCGGCATCGGGGCCGGATCGCTCGACCACGAAATGTGCATCGGCGTGAGCAGCTACCTGTGGCAGGTGGCTCACGCAGAAGACCTGTCGCCCGGAACTGAGCGCAGCCAGCTTCTCCCCCATGGCCCGGGCCGTGGTCCCGCCGATGCCTGCGTCGATCTCGTCAAACGCAATGACGGCGGCGTCCGCAATGCCACCGGCGAGCCGCAGTGCCAAGGTGAGACGACTCAGTTCGCCGCCCGATGCCACTTTGCTTGCAGGACCAGCCGCAAGTCCCGAATCCGATGCAAACACCAATTCGACTCGGTCACCTCCTGTCGGCCCCAGGTCCGCATCGGCAAACTCGAAGCGGACAACCGGGTCGGTCATCCCCAGATCATGTAGATGAGCGGTGGCATCCTTCGCAATACGGCGCGCTGCCTTCATCCTGTGTTCGGTCAGGGTTGCGGCCGCGGCCCGAGCTTCCGTCTCACGTTCTGCCAGATCCACCCCGAGTTGGTCGGAGCGCACCAACAGCGAATGGATCTCGGCGGCCCGGGCCTCGGCTCGTGCTCCAAACGCAAGGATCTCGTCGAGGTTGTCACCGTACTTGCGACGTAGATCCCCCAGCAGCTGGATTCGAGACTCGAGGTGCTCCAGCTCAGCGGGCTCATGTTCGAGGCTCGCGGCCACCGAGGCGAGGTCCATCTGCAACTCCGCCAATTCACCCACCAACGCCTCGAGCCGTGTGGCGTGGTCGTTGAGTGACGGGTCGATCCTGACGAGCTGCTGCAAGCCGACAGCGGCCCGCGCAATGGTGTCGGCAGCTCCGGTATCGCCAAGCGCCTCCATGACCCCGGCCAGGCCGGCCACTAGATCCTCGCTGTTGCGCAACCGAGCTGCCCGCCCGGCCAGCTCGGCATCGTCGCCGGGGGCAAATCCGGCGTGATCGATCTCCTCGGCTTGAAAGCGCTGAATCTCCAACTCGCGTTCCAGCTCGTGGCGACTTCCGCCGAGTAGTTCCATTTGCTGCCGCGCCTCTACGAGGGCTCGCCACGCCTCGGAATAGGCCGCGACTGCCCTTATCCCGGATGCGCCCAAGGCACCGTCGATAAGGTGGCGGGCACCGCTCGGTGTGCTCAGGAGCATGTGCTCATGCTGGCCGACGATCTCGACTTGTCCCCGAGTACGCTCTTGCAGCGCTCTCGCCGGCACCATGCTGTCGTCGGCGTATGCCTTGGAACGTCCCTCGGCTGTAACCCGGCGTCGCAGCGTCATCTCCTCCCCGGCCACGAGGAAGCGCCCGTCTACCACGCTTTCCTGGCCGTAGGGACCCACCAACTCGCGACGACTGGTGTCCCCGACCAGCAGCCGCAACGCACCGAGCAGCATGGTCTTTCCCGCTCCGGTCTCACCGGTTATCACGATTAGCCCGGGACCGGGCTCGATTTGGGACTCGGCGATTATCCCGAGGTTTCTGACGATCAGCTCGTCAAGCATGATCCAGGCCGAACTGGTGACGCACCGCTTGCGGGAAAGGGTGGCTGCCCATAGTCAAGAACCGCACCGGCCTCACTCCGGCTCTAACGACGACGCTCTGCCCTTCCTCGAGTACAACGCCTGCCCGACCATCGACATTGACCCGCACCTGCCGCTCTGTGGCGACGGTGAATCGCAGCGCTGTATCCGGGGCAAAGACGGTGGGTCGAGACATCAGACTGTGCGGAGCCACCGGAGTCATGATCAGGACATCGAGATCTGGATCGACGACCGGCCCCCCCGCGGACAGCGAGTACGCCGTAGATCCGAGTGGAGTAGCGACGATCAGGCCATCCGCCCGAAACGTCGTGAAGAACTCGCCGCTCACCTCTACCGAGATCCTCACCAGGCGTTCGCTCAGCACCTTCTCCATCACAACGTCGTTGATCCCATGCAGCATCGAGCCGTCCGGTGTCTCTGCGGCCACGGTCATCCTGCTTTGCACACCCAGTTGCCCGGCTGCGAGGCGGTGCAGCATTTCGCCAACTATCTCAGGCTCCACCTCGGTGAGGTAGCCGACCGTGCCGAGGTTGACACCGATCACAGGCACATCGTGCTCGTGAGCCAGATGGGCCGCCCGCAGCAGTGTCCCGTCGCCGCCGATACCTACGATCACTGCTGGCTGAGCGTCGGCGACATCGTCGCTGAGGGCATCGACAGTCTGGAAACCGTTGCTTGCTGCCTGGGCGGTGAACTGTTCAACGACGTCGCGAACATCCTCACGACTGTTCAGTACAACCGTGCCGATCACAGCGGGTACGTCAATCATCTCGTAGCACATTAAACAACTCGGCCGCAGACACCTTGCCGGGTGAGCGGCGCAGCCATGCCAGCGCTTCTTGATTGCCAGAACCTCCTGCAATAGGTGACGCCAGCACAGCCTGCACACCCAAGCCGACGGTCCCAAAGGCCTTGGCTACGTCAATCAGTGCTTCTCCCCGTGCCGCCGGATCGCGGACAATGCCATCCTTGCCCAAGAACCCCCGACCGACTTCGAACTGTGGCTTGATGAGGACCACCCAATCGGTCCGTTCGTCACCGAAGCGGGCGATGTCATCCGCTACCACGGTCAGCGATATGAAAGAGAGATCGGCCACAACTACGCCAAACGGGGCTCCGAGCGCCGCAGCGTCTACATCGCGGACATTCAGCCGCTCACACACCACAACACGCGGATCGGCCCGCAACTTGGGGTGTAGCTGGTCATGTCCCACGTCGATGGCAACAACACCGGCAGCCCCTGCGTCGAGAAGCACGTCCGTGAAACCGCCGGTGGAAGCTCCGAGATCTACAGCCTTTCTGCCGGTCACCTCGAGCGAAAAGCCGGCCAGCGCGGCCGCCAACTTCTCCCCGCCCCGACTGACCCAGAGCGCCGCATCCGGCTGCAATTCGATCGGTGTGGCTGTGTCCACCCGATGGGCGGGGCGGGTGACGGTCGCACCGCCAACTCTCACATGTCCCGCGCGGATCGCACGACGTGCTCCGCTGCGGGTACTGAGCAGCTTGCGCCGCACCATTTCCTGATCGAGTCGGGTTCTGCTCATTGCACCGCCGGATCGGAGGAATCTCCGATATCCACCGCCAACTGAGTGGGCTCCGTTTGCGGTGCCCGCGCCGTCTCCAGGTCCTCCGCCAATTCCGCGGCGAGTTGTTCCGCAAGATCTGGTGCTTCAGCCGGGTCCAAGGCCGCAAGCTCTTCCGCCGCAGCGGCTCGTTCCACGCGCGGCGCGTCGCCGTCTGCTGTTGTATGCGTATCATTCATAACAGCATTATCCCGTCTCGCCACGACAGGAACCGGCTTTGTTCCCAATACGAGATCTGAACCCAACGAGGATTACCCCCGTCCTCACGATCGCCCTGATAGCGATCAACATCTTCGTGTTCCTCTTCTGGCAGCCGCGGGACAACGTTGAGCAGGAAACCGAGTTCCTCTACGAGTATGCCGCCGTGGCCTGCGAGTACACCACCGGCGAGCCCTTGACCGAAGAGGAGATCGTCTTCGATCGCTGTATCGATGACGCATCAGCGACCCCACTGTTCCCCGACAAGAACATCTGGCTGGCGGGGCTGGTTTCTATGTTCCTCCACGGCGGCGTCGCCCACATCTTCTCGAATATGTGGTTCTTGTGGATCTTCGGCAACAACGTCGAAGAGGCCTATGGCACTCTCGGATATCTCATGCTCTATCTGATCTCCGGAATCGGCGCGACCGCAGCCTTTGTCGTCGCCAACCCCGAGGCAACGGTCCCGATGATCGGCGCCTCAGGTGCGATAGCCGGTGTGTTGGGTGCCTATTTGGTGCTGTTCCCGACTCATCGGGTCCTGACGCTGTTTTTCTTCCTCTTTGTTCATGTGCCCGCCGCGGTCTACCTGGCGTTCTGGTTCTTGCTCCAATTCGCCTACCAGGAGATCGGAGTCGCCTGGGAAGCGCACGTTGGTGGTTTCATCGTCGGGGTCCTGCTGACATTGCCGCTGCGGTCGCTGCTTTTAGAGCGCGTCCGCCGTCTCCACGAGCCGGTGCCGCGTTTCAGGATGCTTCGCTAGAGACCAAGGCGCTCCGGCAAGCCGGCTATCGAGTCGAGCACCATGTCGGGGGCATAGGAGGCGTCGACCTCCCGCAACGTCCTGGTGACACCGGTCAGCACCAGCGCCGTTACCCAGCCTTCGGCTTTGCCGAGGGCAATGTCGGTTTCGGGCCGGTCTCCTACCATCATCGCCGGTCCGGCCACAAAGTCGTCCAGCAGCTGTCGCATCGGCGGATTTGGCTTGCCACAAGGCACCGCCTCTGTCCCCGTCGCCGTCTCGATGACGCTCACCAGGGCGCCCGCCCCCGGGTAGAGCCCTTCGGGACTGGGATAGGAGGCATCCGTATTGGTAGCGTACAGTCGTGCGCCGTTTTGCACTGCAAGGGCAGCCTCTACGAGTTTCCTGTAGGTCACTTCGAAATCAAGGCCGACCACCACCGCATCGGCCTCTTGCCAGTCGGACGTCTGCGCCACTCCCGTTTCTCGCAACGTTGCGCGCAATCCGTCGCTCCCCAGCACATACGCGCAAGACACCTCGCCTTTGATGAATAAGCCGGTCGCCCAGCCGGAGGTGATGATGGTGGCCGCTCCGGTTCGGTAACCGACGATGCGGTCGATCCGATCGGCGACCATCTCCCGGGTCTTCGTTGAGTTATTGGTGATGAAGAGCACGGTGAGGCCTGCGGCACGCAATTTCTCCAGGGCGGCCCTGGCTCCGGGGACGGATTGGTCGCCAATGACGACGACTCCGTCGATGTCACAGACCACAGTGTCGAGTCTGCTCCACTCCATCGTCAGGCTCCGTCGTCGGCGCCGGGTGCACCTGCGGAGCGAGCCGCATCTGAAATGCGGGCGCCGAAGCGCTCCAGCGTGAGAGCTAGGAGGCGTGTTGTCAGGTCGACACTGGCGATGGTTACCCGCTCGTTGTTGCCGTGGAACATGCCCAATGACTCGGAAAACGGGGTTGTGTCATCAAACAGGCCCACGCCGTATACGGTTACGCCACGCTGCCTGAAGAACCTTCCGTCGGTAAGGACGGGGGTAAGCATCGGGACCAGGTTTGTTGACCCCGCAATGGCGTCGGCTGCGTCTGCGATAGCATCCCACAACGGGCCGGAGGCTATTGACTCATTCGCCGGGAAGTCGAGGTCGGGGACCACCTCGATCTGGTCCCACAGTGCCGGACCGAGAGCCTTCCTGAAGTGGTCCAGCAGCGTCGTCTCGTCCTGACCCGGCGTCAACCGAACGTCCAAGCCGGCGTCGCCGCTGTCGGGGATCGTGTTCTGTTTGTTTCCAGATTGCATCAAGGTGGGCGCAATCGTCAGGTGGGTACACGCGTGCGCCCAGCGGGCGAAACCCGGGTCGTCCAGCTCATCGAGAGCGTCGTCAACTTGATCGGGATCCGTCAGCCGTGAAACCAGTCCGTCGTCGAGCCCGATCGAGCTGATGAACCGCACCCAGCTCTCGGAGATGTCGACAGGGCTTGGTGTCCGTGCAAGTCGGTTGATGGCTTCTGCTAGTCCCACGAGCGCGTTGTCCGTACCGTACGGTTGGCTGCCGTGGCCTGGTGTGCCGGTCAGCTGCAATGTCCTCCAGGCCGGTCCCTTCTCGGCGACCGTCACCGGGAGCGTGAGGCCTTCCGGTGTCTCGAAACCGGGAGTGGCGACCTCCGTGAGGAGATAGTCGCATGCCACCAGATCCCAATGGTTTTCCACGAGATTCCCCGCACCGAGCGATCCGCCTGCTTCCTCGTCGGCAACCGCCGCGAATACCAGGTCACCCGGCAGAGGTGGCCGCTTGCCAACGAGATACTCCCGGAACACCATTGCCATCGCTGCAGTCAGGTTGAGCATGTCGACGGCACCTCTCCCCCAGACAAAGCCGTCGATGATTTCGGCGCCAAACGGATCGTGAAGCCAGCTGTCCGCCGTAACCGGAACGACATCGAGATGGGGCAGCAGGGTGAGCGTGGGAGCCGCCGGCTCCGTTCCCGGTACCCGATAGATGACACTCTGACGTCCCGGGTGCGGTTCAATGATCGTGCCGTGCCTACCGAAAAAGTCGGTGAGGGTGGCCACCGACCTCCATTCGTACCCCGAGTCGGCCGTGCCGTCGTTGACACAGGCGTTCCTGATCAGCTGTCGCAGCAGCTCGATTGCAGGGCCACCGGCTGCCGGAGGGTTCATTCTTCGTCGCTGTCGCGGTGGTACATGGTTATTCGCCGCGCTTTGAAGTCGGCGCTTTCGAAGAAGTTCTTTGCCAGCCGATGCCCTGGGGAAACTATGGCATCAAACCGGCGGATTCCGCGACTACGTAGCTCGCTGAGTGTTGCGGCGAGCATCGCTTCACCCACCCCCACTGTTCGAGCCGCTTCCTCGACGTATACGATGCGAATAACTCCGATTCTCTCCCCGTCGGCCTGAGGCAGTAGCGGTTCGATCCTTGCCCAGATGAGGCCGAATATGACGTTGTCGATCAACCCGACCCGCAGGACGGAGTCTGCGTCGGCGAGCACATCGAGAAACGCCTGAGCGATCGGCTCAGGGAGCCCTTCTGCCACTCTCCATGCTTCCCGCAACTCGACTTGTTCGGCGAGGGCGGGGCCGTAGAGTTCGACGAGGCGCAATAGGTCTTCAGCAGCGGCGGGCCGCGAGGTGACGACCATCAGTACTTCGCCTTGCGACGCAGCAAACGGTTGAAACCCCATTTGGTTACGAGACGCATGGCTTCCAGTGCGATGCCGATGCCCATCTTGGACGTGCCGCGCGTCCTGTCTCGGAAGATGATCGGCACCTCGCGGACGTCGAAGCCCCCGGCGCTCGCGGCCCACGCCATCTCAACCTGAAACCCGTATCCTGATGCTTCACATTTGCTGTATTCGAGTTTGCGCAAAGCTTCGGCCCGAAACGCTCGGAACCCTGCGGTCATATCGCGTATCTTGGTTCCCAGCATGAGGCCAGCGTAGATGTTTCCCCCCCGGGATAGAGCCCGTCGGTACCATGGCCAATTCTCGACGCCCCCACCCGATACGTAGCGACTACCTATGGCAAGATCCGCACCCGCGCTGATGGCCTCGATCAATCGGGGCAAGTCGTTCGGGTCGTGGGAGAAATCTGCATCCATCTCACAGATGACCTCAGCGCCGTTTTCCAAGGCCCAGGTGAAGCCCGCCGCATAGGCTGGACCCAGGCCCTGTCTTTCGGTGCGGTGCAGCACGGAGATCTTGTCGTCGGACGCGGCCAACCGGTCGGCGATTTCACCCGTCGCGTCGGGTGACGTGTCATCGACGATCAGTAGCCGCATGCCGTGGGACCGCACCGCAGCGGCTATCAGCTCGATGTTCTCAGCCTCGTTGTAAGTCGGGACAACGACTAATGCGTCAGGCTGCACAGTCGTGACAGATCTTCTTGCGCCGGTTAGACAGCTGGCTGCTCTTCTTGACCAGGAAGCAGACCGAGCACACGAATTCGTTTTCAGCGGCCCCGCCCACTGAGCTGGCCTCTATGGATATTTGGGCGCGGCGAATGTCCCGCAGCTGGGCCTCTTCGTCGACAACGATCGTTTCGCTTGCCTCATCTTCGGTGAGCATCTCGAGCTCTTCTGCCTCGAGGTCATCCAGCGCCTCAGTGTCTCCATCGGTGCTGTCTTCATCGTCGTCGTCCGATTCGAGAACCGCTTCGTCGTCGACGATGGCATCGTCGTCTTCTGCTAGGAGCGTCTCCTCGTCGACGTCATCCTCTTCGAAGAGGTCGTCATCGAGCGCGTCGTCCGGCACCATCTCGTCCGACGCTTCGTCTTCAATGGTAATCTCGTCGTTGCTCATAGCACCTCTCTTGGCGCGGGGAGTATATCGACGGCTACGCCGTTGCCAACCACCTTTTCGGCGGATTCCCTCAAATCTTGAATTCAATCGCAGCGGCTCGCACGCTAACCGATATGGATCCCTTTCCAAGCACTTCCCCATCTGCCTCGACAGGCCAGTCGCCCGGCACTCTGATCCGTGCCGAGCTGCCCGTCAAACGTTGAACGTTCTTGTGCGTCAGATGTGCTCCCCTGACCACCCGCGGCATGACCGTGAAGGCCTTGCGGCGAGGCCCCGCAAACAGCTGAAGGTCGAGCTTGCCGTCGGCAACGCTGGCGCGAGGGGCGATATTCATTCCCCCGCCGAAGAACTGACCGTTGGCGACGGTCAGGGCAATGGCCGACCCGCCGGCGTGTTTGTGCTCATCCACGGTGACGCTGACGTCTCTGGGTCGAAAACGCGGCAGCGTGAGCCAAAACGCGACTGCGTATCGTTTCTCGCCAATCCAGCGCGGCATCGCCATGGCCGTATCGACCGCAGCCGCCCCCACACCGAGCTCAACGACATTCAAGGCGTAGCGGCGCCCGAAGCTCCCCTTGATCTCCAGGAGATCACACGGGTACCAGTCGGGGGTAGCGAGATGAGCCGCCGCAGCCTCCAGCGTTCGCGGGAGCGCAAACGTTCGAATGAAGTCCGAGCCGCTTCCAGCAGGCAGAATCGCCAGACCCGGCGGCTTCGGCCACTCGTGAAGCATGAGGGCGTTGACTATCAGGTGGGCTGTTCCGTCGCCGCCCACGCCGGCGAATCGGGTTATGCCGGCTTCCTTGCCTTGTGCCACGATCGTCGCGATGTGTTGCGGGCTCTCTGATTGGCGAATCTCATGCTCGACATCACAGTGCTGCAGTGAGGTGTGGGTGCGCTCGACGATTCGGCTGGGGACACCTGCGGCCGGATTGACGATGATCCACCACGTCATGCCCTGCCTCCTGCCGCCACGACGCCGCGATCCATCCGTCGCACCGCGTCCTGGGCAACGGATCGCAATGCCGGGAAGCCGTCGCGCAGCTGCCGCAGCACATCGATCAGTTGCCGACAGTTCCGCACGAAGTCTCCAGCGGCCATATCGTCGTCGAACAGTTCCTCCAAGTCGTGTCCCGCTGCCCAGGACTGCGCCACACTCGCAAAACCGGGGTCGGGCATTCGTGTTTCCGGGATGTTGGCCGACCGCTCTGCCGCCGTCAGCGTCAGCGCCAGCGTTTCGATCGCTTTTGCCCGTTCCGCAACGATCATCGAATCGATTTCTCGTGCGCCATCCAGCCTACGCGACTCGAAGGTGAAGAGGGATGTGATGCCGGCCAGCTCGCTGCTGTTCAGTCCGTCGAGCAGTCCGCGCTCGATCGACACGGTCAACAGGAGATCGAGCTCGTTGTAGACGAACCGAAGGCGAGACCCTTTCTGTGTCAAGCTCCAACCGGTGAGGTAACCCCAGTCGGTGAGCAACTGCAGAATTGCACGAAAGGTGGTGACGAGTTGATCTTCGCCACGCTCGAGGCGGCTCTCGAGCCGGCGGATTTCGGACTCAGCTCGTCTTGCCCGGTTCACCCACCGCAGGTGCGTTCCCAACTCGGGACACGTGAGCACGCCCCCATCATCGGCTTGGGCAAGCTCTCGCACGATGAAGTCGGGTTCCGCAACCCAATCGCGCAAACGACGCGCCATGCTCTTGCGGTAGCCGCCATCGCGACTTCTCACCGGCTCCGGCAGAGTCATCTGACCCACTACCGCGACTGCACGCGTTAGACCATCGGCGTTGACCCGCAGCACTTCGCCGTCGGCTCTGAGCAGCACCATCCTGGGATTGGCGCCCCACCCCCTGGCAAGCAGTACCGCACGATCAGTGGGATTAGCAGACAGCCGGATAACGTCTCCTTCGCGGAAATCTTGCACGAAATCTCGCAACTCGGAGCGGGCGTCGTGGGCAACCGCCCCGCGGTGCACGGCGTACTCCCAGATGTCGCCACGTTCACATTGCGCCGCCTCGCGGAATTGGTGCGCCTCATCGCGTCGTTCGTTGAGACGCTCCGCCAGGCGAGCACGTCGTTCAGATATTCGGTACTCGGCAAACGATGCCTGCAGGAGCGTTTCCGCATCATCGCGCGAGTAGTTGGCTACGAGATTCGCTGCCATGTTGTACGTCGGCTGGAAACTGGAGGTAAGCGGGTGGCTTCCCTCCGCTGCAATCGCAGCCACCCGTTCGAACGGTACATCGAGGTTGTGCAAAACCACCGCAGTACCTGCCGTGTCGATTCCTCGTCTCCCGGCCCGTCCGGTGAGCTGGGTGTAATCACCCGGTTGCAGGATGCTGTGGGTTTCGCCGTCGAACTTGCTGAGTCGCTCGAGGACAACAGTACGCGCCGGCATGTTGATTCCGAGTGATAGCGTCTCGGTGGCAAACACCAGTTTCAGCAAGCCACGGCCGAACAACTCCTCGACAGCCTCCTTGAACGCCGGGACCATCCCGGCGTGATGAGCAGCAACACCTTGCTCGAGACGAGCCGACCACGTGTCGAAACCGAGCGCACCGAGATCACCTTCCGGAAGATGCTCGGTGAGAGCCTCGATCCGGGTTCGGATCTCGCTGCGCTCGTCGGGCGTTGTCAGACGCAATCCAGAAGTGGCTACGGCTTGGGCTGCCTGATCGCATGCCGCCCGCGAGAAGATGAAGTAGATCGCCGGCAACAGCGACATGCGTTGCAGCGTCTCGGCCACTTCGGTTCTCCGCGGGATACCGAAGCGCCGGTACCGGCCGCGTCCCTTCCGAAGCAGGTTGAGAATCTCGGGATTGGCTCTTCCCTTCCTGAAGACCGGAATCAACGCAATCTCCCCTTCTCGGTGCCGGTCCTTCAACGCATACATGCTGTCGAGCGGTACGGGTCTTTTCGTCTCGACCACCAGCGCGGTGTCGCCGCGCCTGCTCCGCACCCAACTGGTGAACTCCTCTGGATTCGCAATGGTTGCCGACAGCGATACGATCGATACGTCTGCAGGGAGGTGGATGATGATCTCCTCCCAAACCGACCCACGGTATCGGTTCTGCAGATAGTGGACCTCGTCGAGCACGACCACCGCGAGACCGTTGAGTGCAGGCGACTCCGCATAGATCATGTTGCGTAAGACCTCGGTCGTCATCACCACGATCGGGGCATCGCCGTTGATTACGTTGTCCCCGGTCAGCAGGCCGACATGCGCCGCGCCGTAGTAGGCACAGAAATCGGCGTACTTCTGATTGGAGAGAGCTTTGATGGGGGTTGTGTAGAAAGCTCTGCTCGCTGCGGAGTATGCCCGCGCCACCGCATGCTCGGCGATGAGAGTCTTCCCGGATCCGGTCGGGGCAACCACCACTACAGAGCGCCCGGCATCGACTTGACTCGCTGCCTCCAGCTGGAACGGATCCGGCCGAAACGGCAGTTCGGAGCCGATCGTCATCGTTTCAGAATGAATCGGATCGACAGGATTGCCAGCTCATACAGCAAGTACATGGGGGCACTCAAGAGCAAAAGCGTCAACGGATCCCCACCGGGAGTCATCAAGGCCGCTGCGATCACTACGAAGATGACCGCCCAGCGCCGCTGGCGGCGGAGAGCTTCACTGGAAACCAGGCCGAGTGCAGCTGCTGCGAACAGGAAGACCGGAAACTGGAACGCGATACCGAAGGCGAGGATGAACCTCATGGCAAAGCTGAAATAGAAGTTGACGCCGACCGTCTCCTCCAAGAGGTCCCCTGCGAAAGAGAACAGCACCCGTAGTGCCAGCGGCAAGGTGAAGTAACCGAGCATCACCCCCGCCGCGAACAGGACTGCAATGACACCCGAAAGCGGATATACGTACCGTTTCTCCCTGTTTGTGAGCGCCGGTCCGATGAACCTCCAGATCTGGTAGATGATCACCGGGCTGGCGAGGATGGTGCCTCCGAAAAGGGCAACCCGCAATGCCAGCGAGAACGGCTCGGTCGGCTGGAAGAACGCAAGCGGTTGATCCGTGGCGCCTTCGTAGGGTCGTGCCAGGATCTCGAGAATGTCGCGGTAGAAGATGAAACCAACCACGGAGCCGACGGCCACGGCTACAACCGACTTGATGATCCGTGACCTGAGCTCAACCAGATGGCTCATCAGCGGCATACGCGCCTCGGTCACGACCCTCCTCCCTCAGCGGGAGAGTCATCAATCGTGTCGTCATCATCCGGAGTGACGTCCGCAGGGCGGGTAACGGTGTCCTGAAGATCTTCGTTGGTCTCGGCCAACTGCGCGTCGACCTCCCGTTTCGCTTGGGCGACTTCGTCACTCAGTGAGTCGAGCGATGATCCCGCCTCTTCGCCGACACCTCTCAGCTCATCGCGGACCTCTTTGAGCGGCTGAGCAACATCCCGCAACTCGCCCTCGAATTCGCGGCGGAGATCGCCTGCCATCTGACGCATCTTCCGCACCGCCTGACCCGTCTTCTTGGCTATCTCCGGCAAGCGCTGCGGGCCAAACACAATGAGGATCACGAGCGCGATCGTGAGTATCTCGGAGAGCGTGAAGTTCGGCATGAGACCGTGATGCTAGTGGTTGGTCGGGAGAGCATCGCCTTTCGAACCGGCCGGGGAAACAACTAGTGCCGGCGGTGTCGCCGGCACTAAATGACTTGGAGTAGGGCGCTTGCTTCCTAGCTGGTAGCCAGCTCCGAGAACCAATCATCGCTATCGAGCGCTGTCACGAACCCGTCGATCTCGTCTTCGGTGATCGGCCCCGTAGTGGCGATGATGTCGTACTCGACGCCGGTGGCAAGCAGGATACTGACAACCCGGTGATTGGCCGGGCGCCGCTGGGTAATCCCGCAGAACGGACAGCTGAATCGGTATGTTCCATTGGATGTCTCGGACCTCAGCTCGAGTCCCAGGTCGGCGGTGGTGAGTTCTACGTCACCGCAGCGATTGCACGTAGTCCTGATCGTGGTCATTGGCCCTGCTCCGTGAGTGAGTGTGTCTCCCCTTTCACATCGGCACTGCAGACACCGGCTAAATGACTATTTGCCAGCTAGTCATTTCGTGGCGAGGGACTAGTGCCTACCCTTGGTCCCGGTATCGAGCCAGCACCCGATCTCGCAGGTCGAGGAGGGTTTCCTCCACCGCCTCCCCCTCTACAAGAGAACCCGATCTTCCGAGTCGCAGCAGGAGGCGGGCAATAACCAACGGGTCAGATGCGGAGAAGCGCACCAGCAACCCTTCGGGGTCATCAGCAACGATCTCGACAGGAAAATAATCTGCAACCCAACGCGATTCTTCACGGAGAAGGATCGTCGCCCGCACGTCCTCGGCACCAGGGGTATAGCCGATCTCGGGCTCGGTTGATTCCGGGACGTTGGTGAACAGCTCGTCCGCCAGTTCGACCTCACGGATCCGATCGATTCGAAACACTCTCTCGGCTCCGGCCAATCGGCAGTAGCCCCTAACGTACCAGTTGCCCAGTGTGGCAAACACGGACCATGGCTCGATGTCCCGCTTGCTCGTTTGACCGGAGGCGATTGCGGTGTGGACTATGCGGACTACTCGCCGGTCCGTGGCTGCCCGACGAAGTTCCCCCACGAACGGAGGTTCAGCCAGATCGACCACCAGGGTCTCGGTGTCCGTGCCGACAACTACTTCCTGGAGCTTGGTGACGGCCGAGGACAATGCAGGTGGTGCCTGGCCGGTCGAGACCAACGCCATTCCCGCCGCCAGCAGCGACAAGGCCTCGGGAGGTGTCAGTCGGATCGGATTCGCAAAGTAGTCGGCTAGCTCGACAACTACTTCATCTTCGTCGATGTACGCCACCATCAGGTCCCCGGGGCCGTAGCCCGGCAGCCCACAAACAAACACGAGATCGAGGTCGGCGGCCAATTCCCTCCTCGTGTACCCAAACCGTTCGCACACATCAGTGACGCTGGCTCCTGAGTTGGCGATCACCCACGGGATCATTGCCAAGATTCGATTGAGCCGTTTTGCCGTTTTGGGACTGGTCACAGCCCCTCCTCAACGCGAGCCACCAGACGTTGCCGCAGCTCAGGCGGCGCGACGAGCTCGGCCGCATCATCGAAAGAGAGCAGCCATCCAATGAATGCTTCCGGGTTTGCCACCGGCAGCTCTACCCGCAAGCCCCCATCATCCAGCTCTTCGGCCGACCCCCGGTTGCCGATTTGGCGGCGCGCCCACCACGCCATGTCCGCATCGAACAGCACCGTGGCGGTCATGTCCTCTCCCCCCGCTTCCCAAGGCGCCTGCGGGATCGCATCGGCTGCACGGAAGCCGGCGGGCCGATCGAATGCTCCAGCTTCGTGGCCGACTTCGATATCGGACGCCTTATCCATGCGGAACACCTTCACTGCGTCCCCCTCGGCGCCGACGACGTACCAGTGGCCGCGGCGGTGGACCAAGCCGTAAGGGGCAATTCGGCGCGGTTTGGCCCGGTAGTCGAATGTCAGCAGGCGGCGCTCGGCCACCGCCAGAAACGCCGATCCCAGGTCTTCGGCCCCTTCGCTCAGGCTCGCCGCCAGTGGTTCACCGGACGCGGTTACCGGGGCTCCTCCCAGCTTGAAGACCGCGTCTGCGGCACCTACCTGGCCACCGAGTCTGACAATTTGGGCAGCAAGCCAGAGGGCAGCCCGTTCATCGTCCGTGAGGCCCGGGTCGGGTAAGGCATAGGCATCCGGATCGACCAAATAGCCTTGCTCCACCTGCCACCCGTCGGTTGGAGCCAGCTCTAGCGGAATACCCAGGCGGCGCAATAGATCCTTGTCGCGCTCGAACATGCGATGAAACGCTTCGTCGGTGCCTTGGTCGTAGCCGGCGACGGTCGTCCTTATCTCATCGGCAGTCACCGGTCCGGCGGCCGTCAACAAGAAAGCCAGCAGATTGAGAATGCGCTCGATGACCCTTTGCACGATCCGGACATTAGACCCGGTAGTCGGGGTAGGCCGCAATACCCTCGCATGTTCTAGAGACCGGCGATGAGTTTTTCCACCCGATCGTCCATCGACTTGAAAGGGTCCTTGCAGAGGACCGTGCGCTGCGCTTGATCATTCAGCTTGAGGTGCACCCAATCGACGGTGAAATCGCGCTTGCGGGCTTTGGCCGCCTTTATGAACTCGCCGCGTAGCTTGGCACGAGTCGTTTGTGGCGGATCAGTCATGGCCCGCAGGATGCGTTCATCCGTCACAACCCGCTCCATCTCCCCCCGTCGCTCGAGCAGGTAGTACAAACCGCGGTCTGTGTTGACGTCATGGTACGACAGGTCGAGCAGCGCCAACTTGGGATCCGACAGACTCAGACCGTGCCGACCTTGGTAGTTCTCTATGAGGCGATACTTGGCAACCCAGTCGAGTTCGCGATGAAGCGACATCGGGTCCTTTTCCAGGCCGGTGAGTAGCTTCTCCCACATGCGAATGGCGTCTTCGACCTCCGGGGGGAACCCAGTGGTACGCGAGTAGCGCAACGCCCTGTCGAGGTACTCCCACTGAATGTCGAGCGCCGACATCTCTCTCCCATTGGAGAGCCGAACCCTGCGGCGACACGTCATGTCGTGGGATATCTCGCGAATGGCACGGATGGGATTCTCGAGTGTCAGATCCCGAAAGACGATGTCATCCTCGAGCATCTGCAGTAGCGCCATCGTCGTTCCGACCTTGGCATATCCAACGTACTCGGACATGTTGGAGTCACCGGCAATGACATGCAGGCGCCTGTAGCGCTCGGCGTCGGCATGAGGCTCGTCCCGTGTGTTGATGATCGGCCTGCTGCGGGTCGTCGCCGAGGATATGCCTTCCCAGATGTGCTCGGCGCGTTGAGCGAGGCTGAAGACTGTGCCCCGTGCCGTATGCAGCAACTTCCCCGCACCGGCAAACACCTGTCGAGTCACAAAGAACGGGATGAGAGTGTCGATGATCTTCTGGAAGTCCCCATGACGGCCGACTAGGTAGTTCTCATGGCAGCCGTAGGAATTGCCGGCCGAATCCGTGTTGTTCTTGAACAGATAGACCTGGCCGCGTATCCCCTCGTCCTCCAATCTGCGCTCGGCGCTGTGAACCAGGCCCTCGAGGATGCGCTCTCCGGCTCGATCGTGGGCGATCACGTCGTAAATGCTGTCACATTCCGGAGTCGCGTACTCGGGATGACTGCCTACATCCAGATAGAGACGAGCCCCATTCTCGAGGAAGACGTTGGACGACCGGCCCCAACTGACGACACGGCGGAAGAGATAGCGTGCTACTTCATCTGGGGACAACCGACGCTGTCCGCGCAACGTACACGTCACCCCGTATTCGTTTTCGATCCCGAAGATCCTGCGGCGCATGATCCGAACAGTAGTGCAGTATCACGACCACCGACCCGGGTTCTTGGTCCTGACAGGTGGGATAATGGATTCATGACCGACGGCTTTGTATGTCTCGCCCGGGTCTATGACCCAAACCTCGCCAGAGTCGCAGCCGCCCGCCTCCAGTCAGAGGGCTTGGCAGTGCGGGTCCACGGCGAGTCGATGGGACCCTTCCCGGTCTCCGTCGGCGCTCTGGCCGAAACCCAGATCTGGGTAGCAGCCGACGAAGAGGCCGATGCCGGTGTCGTGCTCCACGAAATAGGCATCATCTGCTCCGAGCAACACTGATGAGTGATGCCGTCTCTCCGGTGACGCCGACGGCGTCCGCTGCCGATCAGCCTGTCTAGGACCGCGCTGCGGCTATCTCATCGGCGGTGAGCCGGCGGAACTTGCGGCGTCCCAGGTTGCGATCGAGCACCGCAGCCTCCCAGTCCTCGGCAGCGATAGTGGTCTCGACCACCTCTTCGATGGTGTCCGCAGCCAATCGCACCGCGCGCGGCAGATCGGGCAGCTCGGTGAGAGCCCGCTCCAAGTGCTCCGCCAATTCCTCTTCCATACCGCCCATGGCGCCAAAGCGGCGGATGTCGCGCAAAGTCCCGTCGAACTGGATGCGATAGATCTTGGTGTCTCCGGCCGTCGCCCCGATCTCGGCGATCATCACCTCGATCTCGTATGGCTTCATCTCGTGGGTGAAGATCTGCCCGAGAGTCTGAGCATATGCATTTGCCAGACCTTTTGCCGTCACGTCCTCGCGCTCGTATGAATACCCCTTGAGATCGGCGTAGCGGATCCCGGCGACTCGAAGCATCTCGAACTCGTTGAAACGCCCCACCCCGGCAAACGCAACCTTGTCATAGATCTCGCTGGTCTTGTGAAGCGAGCCGCTCGGGTTCTCCCCCATTAGGAGGACCCCATCGCTGTACTCGATCACGACGATGGGTCGTCCCCTTGCGATTCCCTTCCTGGCGAACTCGGCCCGGTCCTTGGTGAGTTGCTCGGGGGGTACGTAGAAAGGAACGGTCACGGTCGACCTCCCATCACGGCCGCTGCGATCTCGGCAAGGCGGTCCTCTCCCACCTCGGTGATGCCTTCCCGATTCACAACGACGACGTTGGGGTAGATCCCACGCCGCAGGTCGGGCCCCCCGGTGGCTGCGTCCTCCTCTGCGGCGGCAACCAAGGCTTCGACTGCCACTGCCAGTGAACGGTCCAGATCCATGCCCTCGGCGTATGCGGCCTTGAGGAAGGCCTTTGCCTCGGCACCGCCGGAACCCGTTGCCGCATAGTCTTGTTCCTCATAGCGACCGCCGACAACGTCGAATGTGTACAGACGGCCCGTTCCGTCGATTTCATCGAATCCACAGAACAGCGGCACGACAACCAGGCCCTGAAATGCCAGCGGCAGGTTGCCGCGCACCATTCGCGCCAGATAATTGGCTTTGCCCTCGAGGCTCAGCCGGGTCCCTTCGATCTTCTCGTAATGCTCGAGTTCAGTTTGAAAGAGCTTGATGAGCTCGATCGCCATGCCGGCCGTTCCCGATATGGCAACCGCCGAGTACTCGTCGGCCGGGTACACCTTCTTCACTCGACGGTGCGCGATCACGTTGCCGGCCGTGGCCCTGCGGTCGCCCGCCATTACAACACCCTCCGCGTAACGAATAGCCAGCACGGTGGTCCCCTCGGGGATATCGAGATCTGCGGTGTTTGCGCCGGGCTTCCACGTTGGTGCGAGCCCGCGGGATTCGAGCAGCGAGAGGAAGCTGGAGCTGGGGACCATCGATTCGCCGTAGGACAGGTCTCCCAAGATTGGCTCGGTCGGGCTCACTGCCCGCCCTTCTGGACGTAGTTCTTGACGAACTCTTCGGCATTTTCCTCAAGCACGGTGTCGATCTCATCGAGAATATCGTCGATACGGTCCGTCAAGACCTCGGACTGGTCTTCGGCTACGACCTCCGCCGCCACCTCTTCGGTTTCCGATTCTCGGGGCTGGGTCTGCTTGTGTTCTCTGTCAGTCATTGTCGCCTCCAAGTGCCCGTAGCAATTCGGCCGGAGTGTCAACACGATCGAGCAGCTCACCGACCCGATCCTTGCCACCACGAAGCGGCTCCATCATAGGCACCCGTCGCAGTGCTTCTTCACCGATATCGAATACGAGCGAATCCCAGTTTGCCGCCACCAGCGAGTCGCCAAAGCGCGCAACGCACTCACCGCGGAAGAAGGCGCGCGTATCATCGGGAGGGCGGCGAACGGCCGTTTGGATCTCCTCTTCGCTGAAGAGCCTTTTCATCCGCCCTCCCGCCGCGAGTCGGTTGTAGAGCCCCCGCGTCTGATCGACATCGTGGTATTGCAGATCCAACAACCGGAGTTTCGGGTCATTCCACTGCAGTCCATCCCGCTCCCGGTATCCCTGCAGAATCCTCAATTTGGCAGTCCAGTCGAGGCGATCTGCGGTGCGTATCGGATCCAACTCCAAGTCGGTCAAGACCTCTTCCCACAGGCGCAACAGGTCGGTGAACATTTCTCCGCGATCGGACTCGCTCATGTGCTTGCCGACCCACTCGAGGTACTGCCATTGCGCTTCCAGCGCAGACATGGTCCTCCCGTCTGCAAATTTGACGAGCGTCTGTAGCGACGGATCGTGGCTGACTTGCCATACCGCACTGACGGGATCTGCCATCACCAGCGCCTCCGGTAGTGCCTCCTCCTCGAGGGCGTATAGCACCGCAACCGTGGAACCGAGCTTCAGAAAGGTCTGGACCTCCGACAGGTTCGCATCGCCGATGATTACGTGCAGACGCCGGTACTTGGCGGGATCAGCGTGCGGTTCGTCACGCGTGTTGATGATCGGGCGTTTCAGCGTCGTCTCCAGGCCGACTTCCTCCTCGAAGAAGTCGGCCCGCTGCGTGATCTGGTACTCGACTTCGGGACGCCCGTTCTCACTTCCGACTTTGCCGGAACCGGTGAAGATCTGACGTGTGACGAAGAAAGCCGTCATGTGTTGCACGATCTGTCCAAACGGGATGGCCCGGGATATGAGGTAGTTCTCGTGGGCCCCGTAGGAGTTTCCCTTCCCATCCGAATTGTTCTTGTGGACCAGAAAACGCTGACCTTCGCCCAGGGATCTCTGGGCGTTCTCGATGGCTCTGGTCAGGACGTACTCGCCCGCCTTGTCGTACAGGGCCGCTTCACGCGGGTGAACGCATTCAGGACTCGAATACTCGGGATGCGCATGGTCCACATAGAAACGGGCGCCGTTGCCAAGCACGACGTTGACCAATCCCGACTCCATGTCGAAGGTCGGCGTGAGGTCGAACCCAAAACCTCGAGCATCTCGGCCGGGAGATTCCTCGTCGAACGACCACTTGATCCGAGCGCGTTTGCCTGCATAAGAGTTGACGAGTGACGAAGATGCAGCGACCGGGTTGAAGTCGCTCTGGTTGAGGACGGAGATTCCGAACTCGGTTTCCGTCCCAATGACCTTGAGCTGCTGACCCTCGGTCACAGATACTGTCCCGGAGTCACCGCTTCGATCGACCTGCTTTCGCCGTCTCCCTCGATGAGCGTCCGCACATAGACGATGCGCTCGCCCTTCTTCCCCGAGATACGAGCCCAGTCGTCTGGATTGGTGGTGTTCGGCAGGTCTTCGTGCTCACGGAACTCCTGGGCGATGGCATCGAGCAAATACTGCTCACGCAATCCCGGATCTCCGCCGGCGATTTCATGCTTGATGGCGTCCTTCTTGGCCCGCCGCACGATGTTCTCCACCATGGCTCCGCTGGCGAAGTCGCGAAAATACAAGACCTCACGATCTCCGTTGGCGTAGGTCACCTCGAGGAAACGGTTCTCCTCCGAATCGGAGTACATCGTGGCGACCACGCGGTCGATCGTGGCAGCTATCAGTTGCGCTGCATCCCCGCCGTGCTGGGCGAGGGCGTCGTCCGCGAACGGGAGGTCCGGACGCAGGTAGATGTTGAAAATCTTCTTGGCCGCATCGGGTCCCGGCCGATCGATCTTGACCTTGACGTCGAGCCTACCGGGGCGCAGGATCGCAGGATCTATGAGATCCTCCCGGTTGGAGGCGCCGATCACTATCACGTTCTTGAGAGACTCCACACCGTCTAGTTCGGACAGGAGCTGAGGGACAATCGTCGACTCCACATCAGATGAGACTCCGGTGCCTCGTGTCCGGAATAGTGAATCCATCTCATCGAAAAAGACGATGACCGGCACGCCTTCGTCCGATTTCTCCTTGGCGCGTTGGAAAATGAGGCGGATCTGCCGTTCGGTCTCCCCGACATACTTGTTGAGCAACTCCGGTCCCTTGATGTTGAGGAAGTACGAGCGGACGTCCTCGTCCCCCTCTTTTTCACCGACGGCCTTGGCGAGACTATTGGCGACAGCCTTAGCGATCAGGGTCTTGCCGCAGCCCGGAGGTCCGTAGAGGAGGACGCCCTTCGGCGGAGGCAAGCTGTAATCCTGGAACCTCTCCTTGTACAGGTAGGGCAGCTCGACCGCATCCCGAATCGTCTCGATCTGCTCCTCGAGGCCGCCGATTTCGGCATATGTGATGTCGGGGACCTCTTCGAGCACCAGCTCTTCGACTTCGGGGCGGATCAGCTTCTCGAGTACGAGACCCGTCTTGGGTTCGATACGAACGTGATCACCGGCACGCAACAACTGACCGGCAACAGGTGCCCCGACCTCGACAACACGCTCCTCGTCGGCCCTGCCCAGAACCAGTAGCCTACCGTCCGGCAATGACTCCTTGATGGCGACCACTTCGCCCGCCGGATCGAAGTCGCGCACATCCACGATGTTGTAAGACTCGTTGAGCAGGACTTCCTGCCCGACCTCCAGAGCCTTTATCTCCAGGTTTGGTTCGACGTTGACTCGTAGCTTGCGGCTTGCGGAGAACACGTCAGCAGTGCCGTCGTCGTTGATACCGAGGACGACTCCGAATGGATTGGGCGGTGCCGTCAGCTTTTCGACCTCGTCCCGCAGCAGGGCCAATTGCTCCCGGGTTTCCTCGAGCGCACTCGACAGCTTCTGATTCTGGCCGGCCGCCTGAGCCAGCTTGTTCCTGCTCTCCAGCAGACGCTCCTCGAGAACCCGAACCCGGCGCGGGGCGTCCTGTAGCCGGCGGCGCAGGACCGCAATCTCTTCTTCGAGCATGCGTACCGTGGTACGAAGCCCTTCTTGGTCTCTGGTGGAGTCCTCCATGCTGGCCCTCCGCAGGATGAGCAACTACGTTTCCAGTGTAGGCCGCGTCATGCCGTACCGTCCCGCGTCCCAATGGCACTTCTAGCCTGGTACGGGCGGGTACAATCGTCGCCCAGAAACCTGAGAAAGGGTACCAATGAAAGTCTGGATCGATCAGGATCTGTGCACCGGCGACGGCCTCTGCGAAGAAATCGCTCCCGACGTGTTCGTCCTGCTCGACGACGGTCTTGCCTACGTGCGGGAAGGCGACAAGATCTTCGCCGCTTCGGAAGGCAATCCTGAAGGAGCCGAAGGCCTCGCCGAAATCCCCGACGGCCAACTCGACCTCGTGGTCGAGTCCGCGGAGGAATGCCCCGGCGAGTGCATCTTCATAGAACCATAGAGCCGGTACGTCTCAACCACTCTCGCCCGCAGGCTCACGCTTGCGGGCGACTGTTATGAAACCGGTGTGGCCGATCATGCGGTGGCTCGGACGCACTGAGCGGCCGTCAACGGTCCATTCCCGCATCATCACCTCGAAGGACATAACGTCCAAGAAACTGCCGGATGCGGCGAGCGCTTCTCGCACCTGCTGCACTTGGGGTACGGTCGGCAAGTAACAACAGAAGATCCCGCCCGCAGCCAGGCACTGCGTTGCAAGGGGAACCGAGTGCCACGGTTCCGGCAGATCCAGAACGATTCGGTCTGGCCGGAGTTCAGGCAGGCCATCCTCCACTCTGCCGACCCTCAACTCAATTTGCTCAGGCATGAAACCGAAGAAGCCCCGGATCCGTTTCCGCGCCAATTCAGCGTGGTCTTCCCGCTGCTCATAGGATATGACTCTGCCCTCTTTGCCGACCGCGCGAGCAAGCGCCATCGTCAGAGCACCCGAGCCCGTCCCGGCTTCCACGACGATATCCCCCGGCTTGATATCGGCCCACACCAGGATTGCCCCGGTGTCCTTTGGATAGACCACAGCGGCACCGCGGGGCATCTTGAGGGCAAAATCGGCCAGACGCGGCCGCAGCGCCACCAGCGGGCGCCCCAACGAGGAGTACAGTGTGGCGCCTTCTTCGGCCCCGATGATGTCGTCGTGTGGAAGCAACCCTTGGTGATGGTGGAACTGAGCTCCCACAATCAGTTCGATCAGATAGCGGCGGCCCTTGGAGTCGAATAGCAGACACGCTTCTCGGGCTGCAAACACTGCCATGGGACTCCGACCCTGCTAGAAGACAGATGCCAGCGAGGCCACGATCGTGAGAAGCATCGCTAGCACCACGACCCAGACGACGATCTTTATGAACTGTTCGCGTCTTCTGTACATTCCCGCCTCACATGAGGTCGGCCGGCTCGACCACGGTCTCTCCGCGCTGCATTCTGATCTGGATTCTCTCACCATCGCGCAGCCTGCGGGTGTAGACCGGCTTGTCCTTGCCGCCTAACTTTCGCAGCAGACCCCAGATAGTTACCGCCGCTCCCAGCGCGGCGACTAGAGGCTGACCCCGACGTGCCCCGCCGAAGAGCTGGCCGACCCCAAAAGAGAAGAATTGCTCGAACATCAGACGCGATAGATCTCTACTCGAGCACCACCGGTCTTGCGGCCGCGCCTCTTGCCCAGTATGAAGATCACAACGACCACGACGACCACCGCAACTGCAATAGCCGTCCCGCTCGTCTGCGCCTGGTTCTTCGTCTCCTCAACGATGTTTTCGATCTCGCGCAGCTTTGCTTCGAGATCTGCTCGCTCGATCGCCATTGTCATTTCTCCTGGGTAAGCAGCGACTTTTCGAGTTCCCCAAGCGTCGGTGGCGGCTCCGGCGGCCCCCACTCTCGCTGTGCCATCGCGAGGACTAAGCCGATTATCAACCCGATCGCCAGCGCCGCGAGGATATATCCGAGGGCCTCCCAATTGGGACCCTCCGGCAGCAGATAGATGATTCCCCGCATGCCGGCGATCGCCAACAGGATCCCGCCGAATGCAAACATCAGTGATGCTCCGATCGTGAACCCTGTGAACCTTCCCAACCTCTTGGCAGGATCGAGGGTTTCTTGGCGAAGGTACTCCTTCGACATATCGACGAACTCGGTTACCAACTGCGGTAGTTCGCTCGGTCCTGCCATCTTCGGTCCTCTTTCGATCCTCTGCGGTTTCCTGCCTTCCCCGTGAGGCTACCCGATTTGGCATTGCCCTACTGAATCGCGGCACAAATCGATCACCTCGGGTAGCCGGGCTGATGCCCGGCGCGGTCGGTATGATGCCCGGACAATGCCCTATGTCGAGCCCCCCGATCTGAGCACTCTCAGATATCTGAGCGGAAGCCAGCATCGAGCCCGTCCCATCGTGTGGGGCCAGGCGATTTCGCTGCTCGGAGACTATGTGGCTTATGTCACGATGCCACTGTTCGTCGTCCATCTCACCGGCAGAGCTCTCGATCTCGGATTGACTGCAGCCGCCGAAACCCTCCCCACCCTGCTCTTCGGATTCACCGCCGGCGTCTTCCTCGACCGATTCGCCATCAAACCGATCCTCATCGCATCCGACCTGTTGCGTGCATTCGTATTTGTCCTCTTGGCGATTGGCGCTGCGACCGATGCCGCGTTCCCCTGGATGGTGTTTCTGGCCGCCTTTGCAGTCGGGTCACTGGCAACTTTCTTCAACAGCGGCCTAGAGGCACTTCTTCCGTCCGTGGTCGGCGAAGAGCATCTCGTCGTTGTCAATTCCCATCTCGCCCTGGCCCGTACGATGGCGTTTGCGCTCGGACCTGCCCTTGGCGGCGTACTGATTTCGGTCGGTGGCGGCTTCCCGGTCGCCTTCGCCGCCAATGCAGTGACATTCCTGGTTTCGGCTGTCTTTCTCGTCGGTGTGCGCGTCAGGAAGCGCTTCGAGGTGGGCGAGCGCGAACCCTTTGTGGAGGCACTGCGAACGGGTGTGCTGTTCCTGCTTGGGCACCAGCAGTTGCGCTGGGTCACGGTCGGGGCCGCGGTTGCGAATCTCGTATTTGCTCCGCTCGAAGCACTGCTCCCACTATTCATCCCGCTGTATCTCGAGGCCGGATTCACCCCCCCCAGCTTCCTCGAGTTCCTATTCGCCGATGAGGCCTTGGTGGGTTTGTTCATCGGCCTGCAGGCAGCCATCGGCAGCGCCATGATCTTCTTTGGGCCGCGAATCGCAAAGCGAGCCCACCTCGGTCGAATGTTTACCGCGGGTCTGGTGCTGTTCGGCCTGGGGTTTGCCGTTATGGCCTTTAGCGGCAGCTTCTGGGCCTTCATCCCCGCCGGGATCGGGGTTGGTGGCGTCGGCTACGCAAATATCGCGATCGTCACCATGCGACAGCGACTGGCACCCCCCGAGATGCTGGGCCGCGTCGTGGCGGCATCACGCACGATCAGCTGGTCACTCATCCCGCTGGGTGCCGCTATCGGCGGGGCCGTCGCCGATACCAGCGGCCTCATACCCGTGTACTCGGTCGGCACGGCAGGCGTTATCGCCACAGCGATCCTCATAACCCGGACCCGTGTGTGGTCGGGCTCAGAGGTTGCCGCGCGAAGTTGAAATGCAACCCATCCCCAATCCCAGTGGTTCCTCTGAACATGAGCTCCTCAACACGATCTCGCCGCACCGTGCTGGTTACGGCTCCCGGTAGCAACCGAGCTTCGTTCGGTGCCGTCGAGTGGGGATTGCTCGTAGCCGTGGCGGCCATATGGGGCTCCTCATTCCTATTCATTGCCGAGGGCCTCGAATCATTCGAGCCCGCCTTCATCACGGCCGGACGGTTTGGACTCGGACTGATGACGTTGGCGGCTTTCCCCGCAGCTCGTCGACCGATCCCCCGCCACGATTGGGCGGGTATCGCGCTCATCGGCATCGTGTGGATGGCACTGCCCATGTACCTGTTTCCTGTCGCTCAGCAGTGGATCTCATCCTCGCTCGCCGGGATGATCAATGGAGCGGTTCCCCTATTTGCTGCCCTCGTAGCGGCGTTGCTGCTCCGCAGCCGACCTCGTCGCATTCAGGTAGTCGGGCTGCTGGTTGGGTTTTGCGGCGTTGTCATGGTCAGTGCCCGCGGGGGTAGTTCAACCGAAAATGGGTACCTGGGCGTCGGTCTACTGCTTCTTGCCGTCATGTGCTACGGCGTCGGGGTAAACGTCGCAGTACCCCTGCAACAACGCCACGGGGCGTTGCCGGTGCTGCTGCGGTCGCTGGTAATCGCAGCAGCGCTGACCCTGCCTCTCGGACTCGTCTCCCTGCCGACGGAGGCGGTCACTGCCGGCAGTGTTGCGGCTCTGCTGGCCCTTGGCTCCCTTGGCACCGGGATAGCCTTCGTGGCGATGACCACCTTGGTGGGGAGGGTCGGAGCGACTCGGGGCGCCGTTGCCACTTACTTCATCCCGATTGTTGCTCTTGCCCTCGGCGTGGTGTTCCGCAACGAGGAGGCACCGCTCGTATCGTTGGTTGGTATTGCCTCGATTCTCGTTGGGGCATGGCTGGTCAGCCGGAGTGACCAACCGAGCGCAAAGGCCATGGCTGCGGCCGATAGGCGCGCCGGTCCGCATTGAGGTAACTTGTCTATACAGATCGCCTTCACGTTCGTGAGGCACCGTCCATCTGCCAACCAGGAGGAACACGGTCATGGGAGGACGCTCGATCACCATGTTGGGCACGGGTCTGATTGGTGACTTCTACACGATGACACTGCACGGGCAGAGGGGACGTGACTCCGTCGGGGTTGTCTATTCCCGAAGTGAAGAACGCGGCGCGGCTTTTGCTGAACGATGGAATATTCCCCGCTCGACCACGAGCATGGAAGACGCGATCAACGACCCTTCCACCGATGTCGTGGTTGTTGGCTTGCCCAACTTCCTCCACGAGGAAGCTGTTGCGCTGTCTGCGGCGGCAGGAAAGGCGGTACTGTGCACAAAGCCGCTCGCCCGCTCCGCCGATGAGGCAAAACGGATACTGGACATCGCCGAATCGGCCGGGATCTTTGCCGGTTACCTGGAAGATCTGTGCTACACGCCAAAGACGCTGAAAGCCATTGCAGCCGTGGAAGGCGGGGCTATCGGGGACGTTACCTGGGTGCGCTCCCGGGAGACGCATCCCGGACCGCATAGCGCCTGGTTCTGGGACAAGGACAAGGCAGGAGGCGGTGCCATCGTCGACCTCGGCTGCCATTGCATCGAGATCATCCGCAACTTCGTTGGCAAGGCGAACCGGCCGATCGACGTCATGGCGTGGGCCGACACGTTGGTTCATCCCATCAAAGCCGAGGACAACGCCGTCGTCTTGATCCGTTTCGAGTCCGGCGCGATCGGCCAATTCGAAGTGAGCTGGACATTCCGCGGTGGCATGGACCTGCGCGACGAGATTGCCGGCACCGAAGGCACCATCTGGCTGAACCACTTCCTCCGCACAGGCTATGAGATGTACACATCCGGGGGCGGTGGAGGATATGTCGCCGAGAAGCTCGAATCAAGCGAAGGCTGGCTGTTCCCGGTCGGGGACGAGGTGAGCGAGCTCGGGTACGTCGACATGTTTACCGATATGTTCGATGCCATCGAGACCGGAACCGAGCCGATGGAGACGTTCTACGACGGCTACGTGGTCAACGCCATCATGGACGCCGCCTATCGGTCGGCCGAGAGTCGGCAATGGGAGCCCGTCGAGATGGAGTGGCGTGGGGGTCCGACCGAGCGCATCGCCAAGGAGGTCACCCACCACGAGGGTCATGCCATCGTGAAGGAAGAGGTGCTTCCCGATGGTCGTCGCAAGCTGATCCTCAGCGATAAGGACACCGGATCGATCTTCGACGTCGTTACCAGCGGTTGAAACCCTCGATCGAGATATACCCCGCAACCGAGTGGGCTGCTACGGTCGGGAGGCGGCTCGCCGCTAGGCTCGACGAGCAACCGCGCCTCCGTCTGTGCCTGCCGACAGGCAACACGCCGTCGCCTGCTTATCGTGCATTTGTCACCGCCGGAGGCCGCCTCGACCAAGCCGAGGTCTTCCTCCTCGACGAGTTCGTGCTTCCCGCCGGTCATCCGGCTCGTTGCGATGTCATGCTCGCCACTGCACTGCTCCACCGTCTACCGGCTCCACCGGCAATCCTGCGGCAACTCGACGTGGGCGTCGACGATCTCGAAGCGGAGTGCGCTCGCTACGAGGGGCTGGTGGCGGAGCGGCCTCTCGATCTCACGCTATTGGGGCTGGGCACCAACGGGCATCTCGGGCTCAATGAGCCGGGAACCGCACGGAGCAGCCTCACCCGAGTTGTCGAGCTCGCGCCGGATACGGTCCGCCATGCTGCCGAGTATGGCCACGGAGCCGCCCCGGAATACGGTGTAACGATTGGCATGAAGGCCATTCTGGCGTCTGCAGAGATCTGGCTCCTCGTGACCGGTTCCCACAAGGCCGAGATCTTGAGGCGAACGCTGGATGGACCGATAGGACCGGCCGTCCCGGCATCGTTCTTGCAGGAACACCGCAATACAGTGGTTCTGACGGACGAAGGAGCTGCAGCAGCCGTAGGCGTATGATCTACACGACAGGAGAGATTTCTAGCGAAACGCGGGTGGTTCGCGTTTCTCCGGGTCCTAGCGCTGGAAGCGTCCCGGACTGCCGGTCGGCGGCTCTGCCCCGCGTCGAACAGTTCGCCGGCTCAACGCCGAGCACCCCCATGCCGGGATTGGGGTCGAGCCATTGGTTGAGTCGGGGCAAGGCGGCTCGGTTCCAGCGCAGTGTCATAGAGAGACCTACCTGCTGGTTGACGATTCGAGCGAATCCCTCGCCGGCATCCCCCAGATCGTGCTCGAGTACTCGCTCCGGTCCGACCGCTATCTCTGGTGGTTGGTGCCAGAAACCGAGGGCCACTTCCGACGCTGCGTCCCGCGCGACGGTTCGTTCGACGGGGATCTCGAGATGTGCAGGTGGCGCCCACAGGGGGTAACCGAAGTTGAAGTGGTACAGCAGCGGCGCCGCTTCGGGGGTGGCACCGCTGTTGACCGTGTGGTCTTCGATCTGGATCATCCCCACTCCTGCGCAGATGCGGATCGTGCGCCGCACAATGAACGCCGGGGGACCCTCGTCACGCACGGTGCCGGTGACCGAGATACTTGCGCCGTTGTTCTCAACGTTTCGGGTGACGGCAACGTCGCGTGCCGGCAAGTGAGAGTATGTTCCGTGCAGGCCGTGGCCCTCGGATGGCATACCGACGTTGCGCAGACCGCAAGTCGTCACCAGACCACCGCCAAAGGCGTCGCCCCAAGCCATCCCCTCGAGCGTTGAAAGTGGCGGCGATTCCCCGACACGTGAGACCCAGGCAAGAGGAATCCCTCCATACCAGGCCTGGCCGACGTCGAGGCCGCGGTCTGGATAGATCCGACACGCGATGCCGTCCCAGGCTGCGACGTCTATCGCTCTAGTGCCGGCCGCTGATCCGGAGGCAATAATCGACTCCCGCACCCAGAGCACCGCATCGACGTTGGGCAGTCGTCCAGATTCGAGGGCCTCCTTGATAGTCACGAAGCATCGACCGCCCACGTCGCAGGAGCGTGCGGGACGACACCCCTCAGATTCGTTCGCAGCATCGTCAGATGCCAGCGCCCCAGATTGGCGGATACCAACCCGCTCCTGTCGTCACCCACGAAGGCGATATTCGTGGGTGCTGCGAGCAGAGTCCCTTCTGGGTCCTCGGCGATCATCTCCAGGCGGCCGTCCGCGTTGAGATAGTAAATGCGATCGGGGCGGTAGCAGCTGATGACGGCGCCGCCGTCCTCGGTGAAGGCAAGCCCGTCGGGTACTGTGCCGGGTAGCGTGATCACCACCTCGGGAGGCCCTCCCCGCAGGAGATCGAAACGGCTCACGTCCGGACCCAAGGATTGGATCATCCACAGCTCCGAACCGTCGGGCGTAACCGCGCAACCATTAGGAAAGCGGCGCAGTGTCGTGTCGAGCACCCGGGCGGTACCGTCGGGATCGAGGGCGATGACCGCACCATTGTCCTCCTTCCAAACCCCGGAGTCTGAGAAATACAGTGTCCCGTCGGGGCCGAAGGCCGGATAGTTGGGCATGATGAGTGGCCGGTCCCCGGCAGTGTCGACGAGTCGCCGCAGCGACCCATCGGCGTACACCCATATTGCCGCGTCCACGGAATCACAAATGACCACCCGGCCGCAGCCATCTACGGCCAAGCCGAGAGCGAATCCTGGAGTGCGCGCCACCTCGGTGAAGCTGCGCCCAATCGGGTCGATTTCGTAGAGTTGCCCGAGCTCACCTCCGGCATAGATCAGACCCGACTCGTGATCGAAGGCGACCCCTTCAGGATGATCGAGCCCATCGACCAGAACCTCTACCGACATCACCCGATCCATCAGTCGTCCATTGCGTGGCCGACCGTTCCGTTGATGACGAGGCCTCCATCAACAACGATTTCCTGGCCCGTCAGGTAGCGCGATCCTTGCGAGGCAACGAACGCAACTACATCGGCGATCTCCTCTTCGCTGCCGATCCGGCCCAGCGGGATGCGGTGCTCGTATGTCTTGCGCACCTCCGGCGTGTAGGCC
>JARFRN010000215.1 GCA_029287195.1 Acidimicrobiia bacterium
CCCCACGATCGTGAACGCAGCCGGAGGCACCTTTGTCGACGACGACGCATCCGTCTTTGAGGCAGATATCGAATGGCTCGCCGGTGCCGGCGTCACCTTGGGATGCAATCCGCCGGTCAACGATAGATTCTGCCCCGAGGACAATGTGAGCCGGGGCCAGATGGCTGCGTTCATGAGGCGATTCGCCGAGTTTCTCGGAGCGGAGGACGGTGTCGTGTCGGCGGCGGACCTAGCCAGCAACGCAACTAATGCGGCGTCTTCTGCCTATGCGGCAGACTCCGACCTGCTGGACGGTCACGATTCGAGTTACTTCACGGGGAACGATGGCTACTCGGTCTGGCACGATGCAGAGATCGCCATCCCAACCGACACGACGTCGCTGCTCGAGCTGCCGAACCTGCCGAGCGGGAGCTACATGTTCATAGCCAAGACCTGGCTCTACAACGGCGGCCCCGGAGAGCAGTTCGCAGAGTGCTGGCTGGTAGCGGGAGCCGACAACGACTATTTGAGGGTCACACTTGCGGACACCAATTTCGGCGTCCCGGTGACGTGGACGGTGGTACACACATTCACCGACCCCGCCAACGAGGTCGAGCTCCGTTGTGGCGACTACGGATTCGACGTCAGTCTCAACAACACCAAGATCACCGGTATCCGACTCGACTCGCTGAGAAACCAACCCGGGTAGGAAGTCCGGCCGGAGGCACCCCGGCTGCCGCGAGATCCTGAGGCAGCCGGGGCTATTCTCGACGTGTCCCCCGCCGATGGGGCATACTGCAGCCGATGAGACCACCACATTTTGCCGCCGAGGTCGAGATCAAGCCGGCGATCATCGTCGAGGAAGACGAGGATCTGCGGATAGACACGGACGACGGCAATCACGACCGTTTCGCTCACTATGTCCGCAAAGCCGACATCGTGCGCAGCAACGTCGAAGGGGTGCCCGTCATCGCGCTGTGCGGCAAGAAGTGGATTCCCAACCGCGATCCGGAGCGCTATCCCGTCTGTCCCACTTGCAAAGAGATCCGCTCCCGCCTGTTCGGCAGCTGAGACCGACAGCCTGCAGCAGCGATGCGGGTAGACAACCCGTAAGGCGAACCGGCTACTTGCCCCCGGCCCGCATCCTGTGGCTGCTGCCTACTGCTCGGTTGGCTCTTCTGGCCCAAATGACGCTACGTCTTGAAGACACCCCCGAGCCGCATTGCCAGCCACGGCCGGCGACCCCATACCCGCACCTTGCCGGTGAGCGCCGGCAGGGTGGGACCGATCCGGTTGTACGACATCAGCAGGATGGTCGCGGGCTCCGCCGAAATGTGACAATCCACCGGCGTCACCGGCGACGACTCCACCGTCAGCCGACCATCCTCGAAGTACCAGTAGGTGGTCGATCCGCCCCGCAGCCGGATCTCGAATCCGGCATTGAGGCCGGCTGCGGCTTCCTCATCGACGAAATATGACAGCACCGGGACCAGAGCCTGGCAGGTCAAGGCGGCATGTTCAGGTTCGATCACCCACGGCAACCCCTCGGCCTTGGCAATGTCGTAGCCGTGCACCAAGACCTCGCCCAGCAGCGTGGCCGTCACGCCAGATGCGGGAACCAATACCCCCGTGAAGAAGTCGACCAACTCGTTCTCATCGACTGAGCGTGCAGCCTCGAGGTACTCGTGCATCCCGGCTTCGATCCGATCGGCGAGCACGTCCAAATCCCGCTCGGGGTCTGCTTCCAGGGCTTCGGCATTGTCGGAATCAACGTCCTCGGGAGCCACGGCGAATGTGCCCTCGAAGGCATCGATGAACGACGTGTAGCAGCGCGACAGGTGATTGGCGGTCTCGGCCACCGTCCAGGTGCCGATCGCCCTCTTCTCCGGCTTGGTGGCCGAGCGCAGCAACAGCGATGCCCGGTAGGCAGTTTTTTCCACGGTGGCGAGCAGCGCAGACTCGGTGTCGATAGCCATGAATCCTCCTCTCCTCGGCAGCCCTTCGGGAACGGAAGGAAGCGGTGTCCTGCTGATCGCTGCCTGCCCCACTGTCGCGCCGGCTCGATCCGGGTGTCAACCAGCCCTCAGGAGTCGCCGCGATCAGCTTGCGGTCGTGGTCGGCGGCGGAGGCGCCCGGCCCGGCGGGCGCCGTCCATCAACACGGCTTCGAACTGGGCGTTGACCGAGCGGAATTCGTCGGCGGCCCATGCCTCGTAGATGTCGTACAACTCCTGCGGTATCCGCAGCAAGTACTGCTTGCGCTGCCGGGCCACGGTCCCTACCTCGCCTACCGACTACCGGCTCAGCGTGCCGACGTTGACCACCGGATTGGTGGGCTGGTCGCTGGCGATGACCGTCATCAGGTTGGCGGCGAACGTCGCCCTACGGTCGTTATCGAGCGGTATGGCGTCGTGTCGGTCGGTGCCCTCCTCGAGCTTTTCGATGGCTTCGCGCACCATCAGCACCGCGCCTTCGACGATCTTCGCCCGTGCCGCCACGATGGCGGCGGCTTGCTGACGGCGCAGCATGGCTTCGGCGATCTCAGGGGCGTAGGCCAGGTCGGTGATGCGAGCTTCGAGCACCTCGACACCGGCGGCGTCGGCGCGCTCCTGCAGCTCGACCAGGAGGTTCTGATTCACTTCGCTGGTGTCGCCTATGAGGGTGATAACGCTGGTGTCGTCGAAGCTGTCGTAGGGATACGAGCGGGCCAACTGCCGCACCGCAGACTCCGACTGGGTATGTACATAACTGGTGAAGTCGTCGACCCCAAACTGGGCTCGGGCGGTGTCGGTCACCCGCCACACCACCACAGCGGCAATCTCGATGGGGTTTCCGTTGGCGTCGTTCACCTTCGAAGTCTGGGTGGTGAAGTTGCGTACCCGCAGCGAGATCTTGGTATTGGCATAGAGCGGGTTCGCAATGCGCAGCCCGGGAGTGCGGTCGGTGCCCTTGTAGTCACCAAACATGGTGAGCACTGCAGCCTGATTGGGCTGGATCATGTAGAAGCTGACGCTGATGATGAGTACGACGAGCGTCAGCACGATCGCCAGTATCAGCAGCAGCACGTTTGAGTACACCGCGGCAACGATGTACAGGGCAATGGACCCCAACAGGAGGACAACATCGACTATCAGCCACGGGATACCGGCCGCAGAACGACCTGTGGACTCGGAGAGCATCTGTCACCTCCAAAAGTGATCTATATATCATTATGATATCATTTTGATACGGCGGTGTTAAGGGCGATCTCCTCAACTCTCGGCATGCCCGACCCGACGAGGCCTTGGTCCGCCACGTTGCACCGGCGCTGATTGCACGCAGCCGGGAACTGCAGCGGATCACGGAGGCAGTAGATGGTTGCTGGTTCTGGACAACTGCGAACATTTGCCCGACGCCGCGGCCGATCCGGAACACCGAGTAGCGGGGTTGGCATCGTGGCCGAGCCCTCTCCTGTGCCTCGGTCAAGGGCGGGCCAGCGCAACGGCCTCCTCGACATCGAGGCTTCGCCCGCTCTCCAGCGCGGCGGCAAACTCAGCAGCATCCAGTTGCCGCCCGGCCGCATCGCAAGCCCGGTCGACCTCCGACCACTCGCCTGCCGGAAGCGGATTTCCTGCCTTCTCGCGCGCTGCCAGCCCCGCAGCGATCAATTCCACCCCGCGCCGGGCTTCACCGGCGGCGACAAGAGTCGTCCCGATGCCTTCGAGCCCGAGCGCGATCGCAAACACGTCGTCGGATGCTTCAGCATGCTCGAGGGCTGCCAGATGGTGCGATCGTGCGGCATCGAGGTCGCCGGCCGCTTCGGCATTGAAGCCGAGGCAAGAGTACGAATACGCCAAGCCGCCGTGACGCTCCCCGTCGCGATATAGCGCGACGGCTTCTGAATGGAGGCGGTGGGCGGCCTCATGATCGCCCTGCAGCCGAGCGAGCCGGCCTTGGGCGTTGCGCACCATCCCCTGCGAGCCGGCAAAGGGAACTTCGTCGGCGTACTCCCGGGCTTGGGCCAGCATGCCTTCGGCCCGTTCGTAGTCGCCCCGCATGGTTGCGATGCTTGCCAGCTCACACATCACCGGCGCCATCTCCCGACGTAGCCGCATCGGCCGGGCATGAGTCAGCGCCTCCTCCAACGCAGCCACGGCGGCTTCGTATTCGCCCATGGCACGCCGAGCAACCCCGAGCGTGTACAGGCTGTATCCCTGCCCCCAACGATCCCCGACCTCGGCGAAGAGCCGGGCCGCTTCCTCTGCGAGCCGGGCGGACTCGGGGATGTCATTGACCACCGCCGCCGCCCCGGCCTGGAGAAACCGGATGAGGGCAACCCCCCAGTCGTAACCGGCTCCCGTGGCAATTTCGATGGCACGAGCCGCCAGCTCACGAGTCTGCTCTGGATCGGAGCCCCACGCTGCAATCATTGCCAGCGAATTGGCAACACCCCGTTGATCCCCGGACTCCAGGTAGGCGTCCCGCGCCGCCGCGAAGCCGGGGAGAGCCCGCTCCGGCTGAGGATCGTGCAGGCTGAGAAAGAAGTGAGCCTGGGCGCGAGCGCGGGCATCGGCTCCGGCCCCTGCCGCCGCGAGCGATGCGCCGAGCCGTTGCATGGCTTCGGGGCCGGCCCCTTTCAGGAACCAGAACCATCCGAGATGACCTGCCAACCGCAGACCCCGCTCCGGGGCATGCGCACCTGCCCAATCGAGCACACGGCGGATGGTGTCCTGGTCGGCCTCCAACCGCTCCAGCCAGATGAGCTGGTCGGGTCCGCGCAGCTCGTCATCCGCGGTTGCCAGCGTCGTCAGCAGATGGTCCAGCAGCAGGCCCATGACCGTGTCTGCTTCATCTTCTTCTTCCAGCTTCTCCGATGCATAAACCCGCAGCGTCTCCAGCATTCGATACCGCACTGCAGCGCCGACACGAGCCGCAGTCACCATGGAAGAATCGAGCAGCTTCTCGAGACGGACGAGCACATCGTGTGACTCAGTGGTCTGCGGCGCCACGGCCTCGGCGGCGTCGAGCGAGAAGCTGCCGTGGAATACCGCCAGCCGCGCAAACAAGCGGCGTTCCAATCCGCCGAGCAGCTCGTAGCTCCAATCGATGGTTGCTCGCAGCGTCTGCTGTCTTGCCGAACCGTGCCGAGACCCGCCGCTCAAGATGCCGATACCCGTCTCGAGCCGCGCCGCGATATCTGCGACCGGAAGTGACCTGACCCGGGCGGCGGCGAGCTCGATCGCCAACGGCATACCGTCGAGGCGGCGGCAGATGCCGGCAACGTGCTCGAGATCGGAGGCCGAGGGTTCGAAGCCCGGGTTCACCGCTCGGGCCCGTTCGACGAATAGAGCGACCGCATCGGACATCCCGGCGCCGTTCGAGAGTCCCAGCGGCGGGACCCGCCACAACAACTCTCCGGGAATGTCAAGACGCTCCCGGCTCGTTGCAATGACATCGACCTGGGGACTTGCGAGCAATACGGCTTGGACGGCTTGCGCCACCGCATCGAGAACGTGCTCACAGTTGTCGACGATCAGCAGCGCCCGCCGGGGGCGCAGGTATTCGTTCACAGCCAGCAGCGGATCCGTATCGCGGCGACGGTCGCCCAAATTGGGTGACAGCTCGAGCTGCAGCGCCGCCAACAGCGCGTCGGGTACACGTTCCCCGTGGGAGAGGGGTGCCAGCTCCACCATCCAGACCCCGTCCGGGTATCGGTCCTGTATACCGCGGGCCGTCTCGACCGCCAGGCTGGTCTTGCCGGCTCCTCCCGCGCCGGTCAACGTCACCAACCGGCTTGCCGTCAAGGCGTCGGCAACTTCCCGCAGCTCGTCGGCCCGGCCGACGAAGCTCGCCAGACGGGCCGGCAGCATCGGCACCGGCTGTGCCTCCGAGACGGCCCGCAGCCCCGGGTCCTGCATCAAGATGGCTTCTTCGAGAGCGCGCAACTCGGGGCCGGGCTCGATCCCCAGTTCCTCTCCGAGCACTCGCCGGGATGCGGTGTAAGCCCGGAGCGCCTCAGCCCGGCGACCGGCCCGATACAGAGCCAGCATGTGGCCGGCCCGCAGGCTCTCCCGAAGCGGATGCTTGGAAATCAGCTCCTCGAGTTCGGGGACCAGCTCGGCGCCGGCTCCGGCCTCGAGTTCTGCCTCGATCCGATCCTCGACGGCCAGCAGCCGCAACTCCTCGAGCGTGCTGATCTCCTGCTGAGCGAACTCCTCCAGGGCGAAGTCCGCCAAAGCCGGTCCACGCCAGAGCTCGAGCGCAGCGCGTAGTCGCTGGGCCCGGCGGCCGGGATCGGCCAACAACCGGGCCTCCTCGACGAGGCGCCGGAACCGAGAGGCGTCGACCGCATCGAGGGCGATGTCGAGGACGTAGCCGGGAGACCGGGTCAGGATCACGTCGGGTTCGAGCGAGCGGCGCAGCCGGGAGACGACTGCCTGAAGGGCATTCTGCGGATTCGCCGGCAGCTCCTCCCCCCACAGCGTATCGATCAAGCGGTCGCTGCTCAGAGTCTGCCCGGGAGCCATGGCCAGAATCGCCAGCAGGGCACGCTCCCGGGCACCGCCCAGGCTCAGCTTCTCCCCTGCGGCGATGACTTCGATCGGACCGAGGATGCGGATCTCCACGTCAGCAAGATACCCGCGCCGCGGCCAACGCTGACAAACGCTGTCAGCGAACTGTCAGGCCGCAGCAAGGGTGGGTTTGCATGCTGCGGGTAGTCCACACAAGGAGTACCCATGACGACCATCACCAGGGAAGCCCCAACCAGCAGGCTCCCACGGGCGGCAACCGCTGCAGTCCAGGTGCGCAATCTCGTCAAGACCTACCCTCATCCAGAGGGCGGAACCTTCAACGCTGTGAATGACCTGTCGTTCGAGGTAGCCGCCGGCGAGATATTCGGAATCCTCGGACCCAACGGCGCCGGCAAGACAACAACGCTCGAGATCATCGAGGGTCTGCAGGCCCCCACCGGCGGCTCGACCGCGGTCTTCGGACTCGACTCCCGAACCGACATGGCTGCGATGAAGACACGAATCGGTGTGCAGCTGCAGGCGTCGTCGTACTTCGAGTACCTGACCCTGGAAGAGCTGCTCGGGCTATTCGGCTCCTTCTACCCGACGTCACTCCCCGCCCAGCAACTGCTCGACAAGGTCGGGTTGCTGGGTAAGCGCAAGGCACTGGTCGGTCAGCTCTCGGGCGGCCAGGCGCAGCGGTTCTCCATCGTCGCCGCCATGGTCAACGACCCCGACGTCATCTTTCTGGACGAGCCGACCACCGGGCTCGACCCGCAGGCGCGGCGCAATTTGTGGGAACTGGTCCGCTCGATCAACGAGAACGAGGGCAAGACCGTCGTCCTCACCACTCACTACATGGAGGAGGCAGAAGAGCTGAGCCACCGGGTCGCCATCATCGACGCCGGCCGGATCCAGGCGCTCGACACCCCGACGGGTCTCATCGGCAGCCTGGCGGCCGACCACTCGGTGGTATTCACCTCCGAGCTCGATCTCGCCGGATACCCGCTCGACGGATTGCCCGGTGTCACCAACGTGCAGACCCGGGTCAACGGCGTGCGCAGCTACACGCTGAGTACTCGGTCACCAAGAGAGACCGTTCCTGCCCTGTTCCAGCTGGCGGCGGTGCGCCGTTTTGAGATCGATGACCTGACGGTGCACGCCCCGACTCTCGAGGACGTGTTCCTCAACGTCACCGGCCGCCGGCTCCGTGACTGATTGGTTGCTCACCCAACCGATCAGTTATCACTTCTCGAGGAGAAGTGCAGACCCTCCAATGAAAGGACCCATCCCATGAAACAGACCATCCAACTGTTCAACAACACACTCAAGATGCTGGTGCGGGACAAGACTGCATTCCTGATGTCACTCATCTTCCCTATCGTCTTCGTGCTTGCGTTTGCGGTCTTCGACGTGAACTTCTCCGCCGAGGGGGCGCTACCCGGGGTCGACTACTTCGAGTACGTGCTACCGGCGCTGCTCGCCATCGGGCTGATGAACTTCGCCATGGTCGGAACGGCGGCATCGGTGACCCGCTACCGGGAATTGAAGATCCTGAAACGGATCGTGGTCACCCCGCTGCCGCCCTCGCGTTTCATCTTCGGCCAGGTCGGTGCCCGGCTCGTGCTCGCAGCCGTGCAGACCGGTCTCATCATGGTCGTGGGTCTCATGGTCGGAGGGACGGTTGGTTCGAATTGGCCGTGGCTGTTCATCATCTCGACCCTGGGCAATCTGATCTTCATCTCCCTCGGCTTTGCCATCGCCGGGCGAGTGAGCACGGTCGACGGCGCCAACAACATGGCAGGGTTGGCAACCACCCCGCTCATGTTCCTGTCGGGCAGCTTCTTCCCGATCGATTCGATGCCGGAATGGCTCCAGCCGATCGCCGATCTGCTGCCGCTGACTCCGCTGATCGACTCGATGCGGGCCATCGCCCTCCAGGGCGCCGGCATCACCGACGTGGGATCAGAAATGGTGCTCATCGGAGCCTGGATCGTGGTCGGACTCGGCCTAGCTCGATTGACCTTCCGGTTCAACGACGCGTAGCCCGACGTCGATTTCAAACGGTACCGGGGCCTCGTCGCGGGGCCCCGGTTTTGTCGTGCGGCAGTTCACCCCCAGGCAGCGCCGACCGTCTCCCTCGTGGATGCTCGAAACTATGCGCCGTGCCCTTCGAGTATCGTCGCTCCTCAGGTAACGATGACAGCAGGCCGATCCCGGCAAGGATGGCGTGCCCGGTGTGTCAGGACCCACGGATGAATCCACCACGAATGCTCGTTACCGGAGGCAGCGGCTACCTGGGTGGCTGGGTTGCCCGGTCGGCTCGCGGCGATTGGGAGGTGACCGCAACCTTTTCCGCCAAACCTTCCGGCGAGCCCGGCATCGCGTGGCGAAGGCTCGATGTGCGCGACCGCGCAGACGTGGAAAGCC
>JARFRN010000302.1 GCA_029287195.1 Acidimicrobiia bacterium
TCCGGCGCCTTCGAATTGGTCCCCGGCGAGATTTTCATTCACGGATTCGAGAACGGCTACACCGCCGGATGGGGCGACGATCTCTTGTAGTCCGTTGGAAAAGTGCCGGAAAACAGAATAGGTGCCACGCATCGTTTCACAGGGGTGCAATGGGGAACGCACCCATGACGCTCGTGCTCAACAAGTGTGGAAGTGTGTACGTGGCACCCAACTCCAACTCAACTTGAGCAGTCGCCTCGCCGGCTGCCCAGCTGGACGTGCTCCCCGATTCAAACCCGTCGGAGAAAATGATGCCCCAGCACTCGAGGCCGATGATGTATCCATGGAGACCAACCGCGACGAGTCCGGTGGTTGACGGGGCGAGAGCGTAGAAGGTGTCCCATTCGGGGTGAACCGACCAACTCGTCATGTCCGGGCTGGTCATGATCCCGTACGAGTTCGCTGCGACGTAGGTGCCGCGATACAACTCGAGGTCGTAGGTCATGCTCCCGTTCGGGTTGGTGATGGGGTCTCCATCCGTCCAGGAGATTCCATCGCTGCTCACAACGAGGTCACCGTTGTGTCCGGTGGCGTAGAAGTTCGAGCCGTCCCACAGGACGGTCCTGAGATCGCGGGTCGTGCCGCTTGCCCGCTCGGTCCACGACGCGGCATCCGGGCTGGTCACGATGGTTCCGCCGTCGCCGACGGCCACGTACACGCTGCCGTTCGACGCAACGGCGTGCAGATCGGTGCTCACCGTCGAGTTGACCGGAGCCCAGGATGAACCATCGGCGCTCGTCACGATCGTTCCTGCCGCACCGACAGCAACGAGATCATCCGCAGCGATGATTTCGTACAGGCTCGCCGCCACACCTGCAATCGGTCGCTCCAACCAGGTCTCACCGGTGGCACTTGCCCACAGAGCACCCACTTCGCCCACTGCAAGGAACTCTGCTCCGCTCCACACCACGCCGTACAGATCGATGGTCTGGGGCAACGAGTGGACCGTCCAGTCCCGGCCCGTCGCACTCGACATGGTCGTCCCGGATTCTCCAACGGCCACCAGCTTCAAACCGCTGTTCGCCACGCCCCAGAGGATTTCGTAGGGGCCCGAATAGTGCGGGATCCAGGTACTCCGATCGGTGCTGCTCAGGTTGACGCCAAAGCTCCCTACGATCACGTAGCGTTGGTTTCCCCAGGCGATTCCCCACGTAAAATGCTCCGGGTCGATCTCAGCCTCGTATGTCCATGAGAGACCATCCAGGCTGGAGAAAACCTGCGAGGAAAGAAAGCTGCTGACGACGAATCTCGACCCATCCCAGGTAACGCTCTTCAGAGCGCTGGAGTATCCCGTGTCACCTTCCTCCCACACGAGGCCGTTGGTGCTCCGGAATGTGTGCCCGCCAACCCCCACGGCGAGGAAGTATGTGCCGTTCCACATCACATCTGCAAGCGCCACACCGGACGGCAACGATGGCGACACATCACTCCAGGTCGATCCATCCACGCTGCGCAGGATGAGGGTGTAGTCGCCGACCGCAATGAACTCCGAGTTGCTGGCGGCCATTGCGTTGACATCATGCGGGGAGTAGTACACAACAGACCAGGTCTGCCAGTCGGTCGTGTGGACCATTTGCCCGTTGATGTCCGATGCCACGGCGGATCCGCCCATGCTGGCGACCGCGCTCATGGTCTGGAGAGCCCCGTTCAAATGGTGCTGCGTCCAGTCGATTCCGTCCGGACTCGTGTACAGCCGGCCCGCATTTGACGTGAGAATGAACTGAGAACCATCCCAAGTGGCCTTCCAAAGACCGGTTTCGGAGGTACTCACGCGCTGCAGTGTCCAGGATGCTCCGTCGGTGCTGATGGCGACGTGGCTCATCCCCGCTGGGGCGAGGAAGACGCCGTTGCCGAAGACCACATCATTGAACGAGTAGCCGAAGGGGGTCGGCGATCGCCACTCGATGTATTCGCAGTCTTGAGCCGCGACCTGCACCGCTTGGGAATGAGTGATTGCCACACCTGCGCATAACACGAGACCGAATCGAGAGATCATATGCTGCTCTTCCTCCGACGTGGAGAATCAGGTCTGAGACTCAATGGTAGCACGCACGGGAGCCACACCAGAGTGCCGCGGATTGATGGGCCGGCACCCTCAAGCAATCACGCGTCTGAGGTGCGGCGGCCATAGAGAGCCGCGCATTAGCATTAGTACACACTTCCACACTTGTCTGTCCTCGGTTCGCGATGAAGAGGATGATTGAACCAGCCAATCATTGGGTCGGATCGGTGCCACGTACACACTTCCACACTTGTCTGTCCTCGATTCGGGATGAAGAGGATGATTGAACCAGACAATCATTGCGTCGTAACAAAGGAGTGGGGGAGGGCTCAACCCAGAGCGTCGTTTGCGACGCCCTCGTCTTCGAAGACTCAAGTGCTAATTGGTTTCTCCGGAGTCTTGGTTTCGTGACAGTCGTGCTCAACAAGTGTGGAAGTGTGTACGTGGCACCCAACTGGCACCCAACCTGGCACCCAACTTGTGGCACCCAACTTGCGACCCCTGACCTCAAATCGGTGCTACAGTGCGGCCATGAACGACTTCGCCCTTCGCCCTCTGCCCGCCGTCAACAAAGATGCCTTCCCTTTGGGGTTGGCCTGCAACTTTGGCATTGACAGCCGGGGAGTGCGCAAGGCGGTTGACGCCGGGATCAACTATCTTTTTTGGACCAGTATGCGCACCGGCAAGGCGCTCAAGGGCGTGCGCGAGGCATTGGCCAACGATCGGGAGCGGATGATCCTCTGCGCCGGCACTGGAGGGCCGTTTGGCTTTCACTATCGGCGCAGCGTGGAGAGTCTGCTCAGGAAGATGCGCACCGACTACATCGATGTCTTCCAGATGTTCTGGCTCGGGGTGACCGCCTGGGACACCCGCGGGGTGATGGACACCCTGATGCGACTTCGGGAGGAGGGGAAGATCAGAGCCATTGGCGTCACCATCCATGATCGGCCCCGCGCGGGGCGGCTGGCCGCCGATAGCGAGCTCGACATGCTCCAGATCCGCTACAACGCAGCCCACCCCGGTGCCGAGGAGGACATCTTCCCCCACCTGCCCGCGGAGCGCCGCTTCCTCTGCGCCTACACCGCCACCCGCTGGCGCAAGCTGCTCAAACCGCCCAAGGGCTGGGACGGTCCCGTCGCCTCGGCGTCCGATTGTTACCGGTTTTGCCTCAGCCACCCTGCGGTCTCGGTGGTCTTAAACGGACCGGCCTCCGATGCCCAGCTGGAGGAGAACCTCGATGGAATCGCCAAAGGGCCCCTCGAGGGAGAAAAGCTCGCCTGGATGCGTGAGTTCGGTAAGGCTGTGCACGGCTGAGCTCAGCCGCCAAGCCCCTGGGTCTACTCGACACCCATTCTGGCACCCATTATTATCGAGGTGTCACTTCTCGAAGAAATGCCTGAGTCCGTCCGGAAAGCTGAAGTTGTGCACGGTCTCGTGGTTCTCGTTCTGGTAGAGCTGGTATCTCCACCGCAGCCCCTCGGGGGCTCCCGCCTCGATGACGGGAATGAACATGTTCATGGCTTCGAGGTACGTCGGGAAATCTTCGCTACCGATGGCCAGGTAAAGGAAGTTGTCCTGGAAGCTGCTTTGCTGAAGATGGGCCTCGAGAGTTCTGACCATCAGCTGGTTGTCCCAGGAGAAGCTGGGACTCGAGGCGATGCTTCCCGAGAAAAGGTCGGGGAGTTTCAGAAAAGTGTACGCGCTCATGAGCCCAGCCAAGGAATGCCCACAGATGAGCCGAACCGGCGTTGTCCTGTAGTTGTCGTCAACGTACGGGATGAGGTCCGTTTGGATGAAACGCAGAAACGCGTCCGCGCCGCCGCTTCCCGGAAATTTCGCAACGGCAGACGGGGTGAAGTCCCGAAGTCGGGTGTGTTCGTTGAGATTCTCGACCGAGACGATGATGAGATCCGGGATGCGATCTTCCTCGATGAGTGACTCCACCATGGGTACGAATTTCTCAAAGCTCCATTCACCGTCGAGTAGATAGAGCACCGGGTATCGGTTTTGCGATTCCCCATAGTCCCGAGGCAGATGTATATCAAGGGTCCGGGTTTCCTCGAGGGCCTGGGAGTCGATCGCCATGCGAGCTTGATTCGCGTCCGCGGTGGCCGGACCTGTTGCTCCGAGAACGATCATCATCAGGATCAACCCAATGGGCCAGAGACGCCGCAAACTCATGTGAGCTTTCTCTTCAGGAACCATGCGATTGATACGCCGAATTCGTGTTCGAAGTTTTGGGATAGAAGTCGGGGAAAGCCTGGCACCGGAGGGCACCGATGCTGGCACCGATGCAGATGTCACCTATTGTACTAACAAATCGGCAGTTCGGTGCCTGGCACCTTTACGGTGCCTGGCACCTTTACACGTTCTATGTCCGCGCCTCGGCCATCTGGGACGGATTCCTCGACATCGAGTTCGGCGAGGTCGGAGTGGTCTTTGCCGACGGATTCGAGACAGGGACGACGGATTTCTGGGGAATCACTCAGTAGAGAATCGAGCCGAACGGTACAGCCAGGCGCAACACAAGTTGATGGCCGAGGGTGGCATCCAGGGCTTGGAAAACCCGCGGCGGGTTTTCCACAGCCTCGACGACGACGAGGAACATTCCCTCAGATTTGGACTTGACTCTCGATAGAGGCGCCCATCCTTCGATCGAGGGCACGGGACCTACGGCGTCAACGTTTTCGACCGATCGACGTCGAAGATCTCATGTGGAGAAATGAACCGCACTGTTGTCCGCTTCCCCATGTCTCGCGTCGGACGTCACGGATCGGGGCCTGGTTCGGCGCTGCTGCCATCGGCCTCGCGTTTGCGGTCGTGGCCGCGGCCCAGACTGGAATCCCGTTCGATTCCGATCCGGTCCGGCTCAGCCCTGTGGGGCAGAGTTACATCGATCCGGAGATCCTCAACGTCGGCGATCGGCTCACCTTCCAGACTGGCGCCGGGGCGATCTGGGTCGCCGATCTCGACCCAAGGACCGGGTTGTTCGTCTCGCCGACCGGCAAGGACTCGCTGGTCGACGAGGGTGCCTATCCTGTGGCCGCGAGCTGGAACGGACCGGAATTCGGGGTCGACGCCGAAGGATGGAGCGTGTTCTACACCAAGGCGAGCCCTCCCGGTGGAACGCCGCAGGTCTGGCGGGCGCGCCCGGGCTCTGCGGGATGGGAGCGTGGACCGGTCACAGCGGGAGGGGCGCACCAGACCGCGCTCGCCACGTCGTCGCTGACGCGGACCGGAACACGGGTGCTCAACATTCGCGGCGACTGGGATGACGGGACCATGAACTGGTTCTCCGACGGCGATGCCTCGTCGGCGCACGACCTGATCGACATCGACGACTCGATCTTCGGCCGGACGCCGGTCCGCTGGTCGCGCGATGGCCGCTATGTGCTCTACCGTGACGAACTCGGTCGCGTCAACATGCACGATGCCGACACCGGCGAGCATCGTCTCGTCACCGACGATGGCGCGGTGCACGACGACCCGAACGGGTGGCGCGCGCCGGAGTTCGGTGGCGAGCTCGCGATCGCTGCGCTGGTCGAAGAAGGCCGGATCGCGATCCTCCGCGACCTCGGGGGGCCGACCTGGGAACGGATCGCCACACTCGCTGTGCCCGAGGGCTCGAATCAGTCGTACTACGGTTCGCCTGAGCCGCTCGTCCTCGGCGGCCGGTCCTACCTCAGCGTCGCCGTCAAGGACCAACCGAACTTCGGCGGCACCACGCCGACCGACTCTGAGATCTGGATCATCGGGATCGAAGCGGGCGATGGCGGTGGACCGGGCTTCGCGCGCCGGTGCGATGACGCTGCACCGGGCGTGTTCAGATCCGATCCCGAGACCTATCTCGGGAGCGACGAGGTCTTCGTCTACTACAACGTGATCGACCGCAGCGTTGGAGGCGGCGGCGCCTACGAGCTGTGGCGGGCGCGCACGGGTCTGACACCCGAGGCACCGAGATTCGTCGAGCTCGAGCTGCAGGACGGTCGGGTTCGCGGTTTCGCGGACCGCGGAACGCACGCGTTTCGCGGCATCCCGTACGCCGCTCCGCCGGTCGGCGAGCTCCGGTGGCAGCCGCCGCAGCCGGTGGAGCCGTGGGACGGCGTGCGCGACGCGGTCTTCTTCGGCAACCCCGCCCCTCAGACGCTGGCCACGCGGGTGGGAGGCGACGCGACCTTCATCGGCAGCGAGGACTGCTTGTTTCTCAATGTGTGGACACCGGCCGACCGGCTGCCTGGTGAACGGCTGCCGGTTCTCTTCTTCGTCCACGGGGGAGGGAATCTCTCGGGAGCCTCGTCCGAGGCCATCGACTCGATCCTCCAGCTCACCGACGGCGCCGCGCTCTACGACGGGAGCGCGCTCGCTGCCGACGGCCGCGTGGTGGTGGTGACCGTTAACTACCGACTCGGTCCGCTCGGGTACCTCGCGCTGCCCGCGCTCGACGACGAGAGCGCGGCGCGCGGTGGGCCCGGGACATCGGGCAACTACGGCATCCTCGATCAGATCGAGGCCCTCCGATGGGTTGAGCGCAACATCGAAGTCTTCGGCGGCGACCGCCACCGGGTGCTGCTCTTCGGTCAATCGGGAGGGGCTCGCAACACCTCGGTCCACCTGGCCAGCCCTCTGTCGAACGGGTTGTTCTCGTCGGCGGTGATGCATAGCGGCGTCACCTCGGTTCGCACCCGGTCGGCGATCGACGGCTTCGCGGCGGCATTGACCACCGAGCTCGGATTCAGCGGGACCGAGCCGGATCTGCTCGACCGGCTGCGTGCGGTCGATCCGGAGGTCCTGGTGGCGTCTGACGCCGCGCAACCGATCGGGCTCGGCAGCATGACCTTCAGCCCGCACGTCGACGGGTACGTGCTGCTTGACCAGCCGTACAACGTCATCAATCGCGGCGAACACGCTCGGGTGCCGTTCGTCATCGGTGCGACCTCGGGCGAGTACGGCCACCGTTTCTCCGACATTCCGGATTGGTCGTACGAGAATTACGTGATGTCGCAGTTCGGACAGATCGTCGGTGGCCAGGTGCTCGCGTTCTATCCGCTCGAGGACTACGACTCGGCTAACGAGGCGGTGGCGGCGATCAATGGCGACAAGAATCTGACCTGTTCGACCCGTCGCGCCGCGTCTTGGGTCGCGGCCAATCAGACCGCTCCGGTGTTCCGCTACTGGTTCGACCACACCATGTCGTCCCCGCTCCGGCTCGGTGACGGCGCGTACCACACCAGTGACCTGCTCTTCCTCTTCCAACACGTGACCTCGAGCCACCTCGATGGCGACGACGACGACCTCGCGGTCGAGCGCTTCATGCTCGACGCGTGGACGGGGCTGGCGTCGGACGGTTCGCCGAGTGTCGCCGCGCACCCCGGCTGGACTCCCTACGACCCCGGAACCGATCCGACCATGGTGGTCGGACCCGAGCCGGCCGTCGAGACCCGGCTGCGGGGCGACATCTGCGACTTCTGGGATGGACTCGCGGCGGCCAACAGTTCGCCTCCGCGGCTCGATCTGCCGGGTGTCGCGATCACGCTGTCGGCGAATCGTCGGTACGAGATCGACCTCGACCCGTCCGATCCGGATGGCGACGATGTCGACGTCACGATGCCGAACCCGCCTCGCGGTGCCGACCTCGACGCCGAACGGGGAGTGTTGGTCTGGCGTCCCGAGCTCGATCAGGTCGGCTCGT
>JARFRN010000305.1 GCA_029287195.1 Acidimicrobiia bacterium
AGCGTCAGATGTGTATAAGAGACAGATCTCCTGATCCCGCGGATGGTGGAGAGCGCTCCGGCGCGCATCATCACCGTGTCATCGGGCGGTATGTACACCGAAGCGCTCGATGTCTCCCAAATCGAGATGAGTGCCGAGGACTACGGCGGTTCTGCCGCCTACGCCCGAACGAAGCGCGCTCAAGTGGTGCTGACCGACATGTGGGCCGAGCGTCTTGCCGGCACCGGCGTGGTCGCACACTCGATGCATCCTGGCTGGGTGAGCACTCCGGGCGTCGCTGCCTCGCTCCCGACGTTCCGTCGCGTGATGGGGCCGCTGTTGCGCAACGCCGATCAGGGCGCCGACACGATCGTATGGCTTGCATCGGACGAGGATGCCCTGGATTCATCCGGAGAGTTCTGGATGGATCGACGGCCGAGGTCGAAGCACCGTCTCAAGCGAACCGAAGGGGGCGACGCCGAGGCCGGCGCGCTGTGGGACTTCCTCTCCGAGGCCACGGGGTGGGCGCCTCCTGCGGGATGGCCGGAGTCGAGCGATCCGTCATGACAGTGATTGTTGCGTCGGTTGACCTTCCGTTCCCGGCGGCCCTTGTCTGGGCCGAACTCTCCGAACTCGAACGGCACGCCGAGTGGATGGCCGATGCCGAGCAGATCGATTTCGCCGGCGATCGGCGTCGCGGCGTCGGAGCCGAGATGATCGTCCGGACCCGCGTCGGTCCGTTCGTGACCAACGACGTGATCTCCGTCCGGTCGTGGATCGAGGGGGAGAGCATCGGCGTCACCCACCGTGGCCTGGTCACCGGCATCGGGGTATTTGTGTTGGTGCCGATCGAGGGTGGCACGCGTTTCGTCTGGCTCGAGGACCTGGCATTCCCCTGGTACCTCGGCGGCGGAGCCACCGCACTCGTTGCCGCACCCGTCCTGCGATGGATCTGGCACCGAAACCTGAAGCGTTTCGCCGCGACGCTGTCCTCCTAGACCACCCTCCACCGTTCTTGCGTAGATAGTGGAAGCCGGCTTCCCATAGTTACGCAAGAACGGTGTTCTTGGCGGTTCGGCAGACCCTCGCGAAGAAATCTCAGGAAATCCCTTGCGCAAACCGGAATCATGTGTATATTTATCACTAAGTCATTTAGCACTAAACAATGACCACTGACTGGAGACCACTCATGACGCTCACCGCCACACGGCAGATCGAAGCCACCGCACCCGTTCTCACCCCGTCCGCAACCCACCGCATCTCCGAGTCGTCGGAAGATCGCGACCTGTGGGAGGCACTCCTCAACCAGCGCGAAGAAGCGCTCAGCGAGGCGTACCGGCGGTTCGGACAGAAGGTTTACCGCACGGCGTTCGGCGTGCTCCGCCGCTCCGAGCTGGCCGAGGATGTGGTCCAGGAAGTGTTCGTCCGTATCTGGCAGCGCCCGGAGCGCTTCGACCCCAGCAGGGGGAGCTTCGGCGGTTTCCTGCAACTCGATGCCCATGGCCGATCGGTCGACCTGCTCCGCTCCGAGCGGGCCAGGGCCGACCGAGAAATCCGCGAGCAGCAGCTCTCGGCGTCATCCAATTCCCCGATGAGTCTCGAAGAAGAAGTCATGAAGAGAATCTCATCGGAACGAATCCGAGATGCCCTCGAAACGCTGGAGGCCGACGAGCGTCTGCCGATCGCCCTTGCGTTCTTCCAGGGACACTCGTATCGCCGAGTGGCCGAAGCCCTCGACCTGCCGGAAGGCACCGTCAAGAGCCGGATCCGCAGGGGCATGAGCCGCCTGAAGGAGCTACTTGGTGAGGAAGCCCTTGCCCTCACATGAGCAACAACCTCGACGACTCCGTCGCAGTGCACGCCCTCAACGCCCTCCCAGAGGACGAGAGCGCCCTCGTGTCGGTCGCAATCGGATTCGATGATGAACTGAATGACGAGTACGAGAGCTTCCGGCGGGTTGCCGCAGAACTCGTCGAAGGCTTCTCAGACGTTGTACCCGCAGCATCGCCTCAGTTGTGGGATCGCATCGAGCTGGCGGCAGGTCTGGAGTCCTCCCCGGGCCTGCCTCCCGCCGATGCCGCTCGAGTCGAGACGCCGGAACGAACGGCCTGGCGCCGCCTCACCCCAATCATCGGCAGCGTCGCCGCCGTAGCGGTGGCCATCTCGCTGACCGCGGGTCTCCTCGCGAATCGGTCGGAACCCGACGGGCTCGAGGCGCTCGCTCTCGCATCAGCCGAGCTGCCGGGATCTCTGAACGTCGGCCTGCTCGATCCAACAGCCGGAACGACCGTTGCCGAAGTGGTCGTCACGACCGACGGGGAAGGCTTCATCGACGGCAGCGCACTCCCGACCCTTGCCGAGAACCGCACCTACCAGCTGTGGGCGATCGTCGGCGATCGGGTGATCTCGGTCGGATTGATGGGCAATCGGCCCGAGTTCACGGCGTTCCGAGTCGAGGGGCAACTCGCCGGCCTCGCGATCAGCGAAGAAGTCCTGGGCGGGGTCGTCGTCTCGGAGCAAGACCCGGTCGGCGTCTGGCTCGATCAGGCTTGAACCGTCTGGGCCCAAGGTGCCCCAGGGTCGTTCCCAGCGGAGTGACCGGCAGTTTCCGATACCCACGCGCAAGGACCGGGGCGGCTACCCCGGCCCCGGTCCTTTCGATGTCGGTATGGCTGCGATCGGCCATTCGGCGACTCCCTGTCAGGAGGTCGCTGGTTGGCCGTCAGCGATATCGTCGGGAGAGTCGTACACCGACTGGTACACGACCTCGTAGCTCTTGCCGGTGTTCTTGATGATCGAGGTGATCAGCGCCGCGACGGGCAGGGCTGCGAACGCTCCCATGGGGCCGGCGATTGCGCCGCCGGCCAGCGCGGCACCGAACGCGATAGCACCGTTGAGTTCCATTGTGTTCGATGAGATCTTCGGTGACAGCCAGTAGTTCTCGGCCTGCTGGTAGATCAGCACCCACACCAGGAGGATCAATGCTTCGGGCAGACCCAGGACGACCAATGCCAACAGGATCGGCACTGCCGCACCGAGGTACGTCCCGATCGCCGGGATGAACTCGGCGACGAAGCCTTCGAAGATCGCCAGTGGAATCGCGTAGAGCAGCGGCATCCCGACGAGCAGCATCGCAACGAAGAACAGTCCACCGTTGATGACCACCAGAATCATGCGGGAGTAGAAGTAGCCGCCTGTCTGTTCGATCGCCGTGTCCCAGATCCATCCATAGACCTTCTGCCGGTTCGGAGGGACGCGCGACAGGAATGCTCGTTCGATCCGTGGAGCGTCGGCTGCCATGTAGAACGTGAACATCAACACCGTCGCGAGATTGAACACCAGACTGATGCCCGACATTGCGACGCCGGCGATGTTGTCCGCGAAGCTGGAGATCCCCGATCCGGCCGCCTCACCGGCATCGGTTCCGGTCTGCTGGTCGATGACGTCCTGACCGATCAGGTCCTGGCTGTAGCCGTTGATCGTATCCGCGAAGTTGCCGCCCTGCCCCGATATCTCGTCGGCGAAGTCCACGGCTGCGGGGATCATGAACGCGACGAGAGCGATCGTGAAGACCACAAATCCAAGGTAGATGACGCCAACGGCCACCCCTCGCTTCCAGCCCCAACGTTCATGCATGTACTTGACCGCAGGGATCATCGCCAATGCGAAGAAGACCGACACCGCCAGCATGCGGATCAGCGTCTGCGTTCGCCATACGATGACCAGACCGAGCGCGACCAACAGGCCGACCGCAACAACCTTCCAGAGCGACTCCCAGACGAACTTGTTCGCCCAGGCCGGACGCCCGGTCCTGGACGCTGCCGGTGCCTGAACTTCGGCCTGCGCTGCAGCCGCGACATCTGCCGGGACCGAGACCTCTGCGCCCGTCCAGCCGTCCTGCCGGACAGAATCGTCCTTGTCAGCCATGTCCGTCGCCTCCATGTGGGGTCCTGTTCTCATTCAAGCATGCCAGTTGGGGCCCAGGGAGTCCCCACCCGATTCGGGTGTCTGCTCCCGTCGACTGGGTGACGGCCGTTGCCGAAGAAGATCCTCAACGCACACACGAGGCTGCGCTCGATCAGCCCGGTTCGGACCACGACTACCCGAATTGGGGGATGCGGCCGTCGTATGTGGTGTCTACATTCCATCCGTAGGAACCAGATGGTCACCAAAGAGGAGTTGTTGTGATGGTTGTGCTTGCTCAGAGCAATGCGAGCGACATCCTCGGTGTGATTGTCCAACTGTCGGCGTTGGTGTTCGTCGTGTCGTCCATGCTCGCGATGGGGCTGAGCCTCACGATTCCGGCGATCATCGAGCCGCTGAAGAACCTGCGGCTGGTGGTCCTGGCACTTGCGATCAACTTCATCGCGGTGCCCCTTGTCGTGTGGGGCATCCAGGCGGTGATGAACCTCGACCAGGACATCTACACCGGTCTGGTCCTCATGGGAACGGCGGCCGGTGCGCCGTTCCTGCCCAAGCTTGCTCAGGTGGCAAAGGGGAACGCCGCGTTCTCAGTGGGCCTCATGGTCTTGCTCATGGTGGTGACCGTCATCTACATGCCGCTCGTGATGCCGCTGTTCCTGTCCGGTGTCGACGTCAACGCATGGGACATCGCGAGGTCTCTGATCGTCATGATGCTGCTGCCCCTCGGGATAGGGCTGTTCATGAAGTCGCGATGGCCGGCGACCGCCAAAGAACTGCAGGGCCTCATGTCGCAGGCCTCTTCGATTGCGATCTTGCTGATGCTGGTCGGAGGAATCATCCTGCAGTGGTCCTCCATCGTCTCGTTGATCGGTACCGGCGGGTTGGTTGCCATCGTGATGTTCCTGTTGGTTTCACTCGGCCTCGGGTACCTCGGCGGTGGCTCCGATGCTGCGACCCGGTCGGTGATGGGACTCGGCACCGCACAGCGCAACTTGTCGGCGGCGATGGT
>JARFRN010000023.1 GCA_029287195.1 Acidimicrobiia bacterium
ACGTCATGTTGTACGGGATGTTGGGCCGGGTGTTCGAGGCGGCGGCGCGGGGTGATGGGGAACCCAACGAGCGATGCCTCGCGATGATGGAGGATTCGACCTTTCGACAGCCTTACCCGTGGTGCCTCCGCATCCGCTGCGCACTGCTCGTGGCTGCAGGCCAGGCCGAAAAGGCGATGTTGGAGATTCGCCGGACACGCGATTTCATGGATGAGTCTTGGGTGCGTTTCGATGAGTCCGGAATCGACCGGCTCGAGGGAGATGCCCTCGCGCTGCTCGACGACTTCGTCGGGGCAGAACAAGCCTATTTACGGGCCATCGAGGTCGCTCGCCGACAGCAGATGAAGCCCTTCGAGCTGGAAGCCGCCACCGCCCTCGCCCGTCTTTGGCAGCATCAGGGCAAAGTGTCCGAGGCCCGTGAGGTGCTCCAACCGGTGTACGACTGGTTCACCGAGGGGCTAGACTCGCGACCGGTGGTCGAGGCACGGGAGTTGCTGGATCGACTCGATGTCTGAGGCGCCCGCTGGGGAGCCAAATCCACCAACAATAGGAGCCCGGTGGCCCGAGCCACCGGGCTCTGATGGTCATTCGGATTGGGATTGGAATACGTTGTCGAACGGGATCCTGGTGAAGTACTCGATTGCAGGGAGGGTAGTGGCCACTGGTTCGTCTTCGAAGGGGATCTGGCCCCAGGCATAGACTGCACCCGGTTCGATCACGACCTCGGCATGATCACAGTCGAACATGGTCATTTCGCCCCAAATTCCGATGATATCCGGGACGCCTTCTCCGGGATCGGTGTACAGACTGGGTCCCATGAACTTGATCTGCGCGAAGCTGAATGTGCGGGGTCCGATCTTGCGGAGCACACCACGCCACGGGGTTGAAACCTCCCAGGGAGGAGTGTCGTCGATGCCTTCGGCCACGATCGAGTATTGACCACCGCCCATGGGCTCGACGGTCACCATGTATTCGAGCCCGAGGGTCTCGTTCTGTCCAATCCAGGTTCCAGTTGGTGCACAGCGCTGGCGCGCAGGTTCAGGAACGGCGTCCTGGGCGAACACCGCAGCCTCGCATGCCATAGCCATCACCACCGCCATCAAAAAGATCCTGCTTACCGTTTTCATTGTCCGCAACTCCTTTCCATCGGTTTCTTTTAACCTGGAGCCCGGTGAGCGCCGAGTCGTGATGGAAAGATGCAGATTCTGTGAGGAAGGTTGCGGTCTCTTCGCCAACTCGGTGTGGCTCGTAATGGTGCCAGACGGGATGAGCAGGCAGGTCTCCAAAACGGCGTAGCACAATGCCCGCCAAATCTAATGCGGGCTCAGAGGCCCGAGACTAAGGAGACCGATGGGTACCGGATGGGTGCCACTTTCACAGTTGTTGATTTGTGGTCGTTTCAGCCTGCTGCAGTTTCCTGATCGACGTCCCTTGATCGCGCCATCTGCCACGACACAACTGTGTAAATGTGAACGTGGCACCCTTCATGTGGCCTGGATGACCTAAATCAACGCTTACGGCTTCGGAGCCATGAGTGCGTGCCTCGGGCGCCCGAAACGTCGTGACGTGCAATACGACTCCAGGTCCGCAGATCTGTAGTTACGGAGCCACAACTACGGAACTGCGGACCTGGCACCGATGCAAGCTGATGACCACCGACGCCGTCTACGACAAAGAAATCCTGATCGCGAGTCATCTGGAAAGGCGACGGCGGCTGTGCTCCAATCAGGACCAGGCGCACGTAGCATGAATATCAAGAAACGGCGGTACCGATCATTGATCCGGACCTCGGAAACCCAGGCTGTGGATCTGGCGCCCTGAGGAAAGCCGGCCCTTCGGAAGGGCCGCCTTCCCACAGGGCTTGGAAAACCCGCGGCGGGTTTCCCACAGTCCCACAGCCTCGACGACGACGAGTGAAAACCCCTGTTAGAAGTCTTGACTTCTTATAGAGGCACCCATCCTTTTGTGTTGATCACTGACATTTCTCGTGGTACGAAAGTGGGGAGCACGTCATGACACCCAAAAGGGGGGACAAGATGCCGCTAGCGTTGGTCACAGGTGCAAGCGAAGGATTGGGGCGGGCCTTTGCCGAACGACTTGCTGGTGACGGCTACCAGGTCGTGGCGGTTGCCCGCAATGAGGCCCGTCTGAAGAAGTTGGTCGGTGAGCTGGGTGATGGCGGGCATTCCTTCCTCGCGGCCGACCTCAGTGAGACCGCGGGAGTGACTGAGGTAGCCGCGGCGTTGTCCTCGAAGCACTTCGATCTGCTGGTCAACAACGCGGGGCTGGGGCGATACGGCGATTTCGCGACCAGCGATGAGGCTCACTCTCGGCAAATGATCCGACTAAACTGCGAAGCCCTGGTGACCCTGTCACGTGCGTATCTCGAAACCGCCCGTGAGGGAGACGCCCTGGCCAACGTCTCGGGGGTCCTTGGACTCATTCCAGTACCTGGCATGAGCGTCTATGCAGGCACCAAGGGGTTCATCCTCTCCTTCTCGCAAGCGCTCTGGCACGAGCAGAAGGATCGCGGCGTCTACGTCATGACGCTCGTGCCCGGGCCTATCGCGACGGAATTCAAGAGCCGCTCGGGCGG
>JARFRN010000035.1 GCA_029287195.1 Acidimicrobiia bacterium
TGGACGGTCACGCTGGAAATCTCGGTAATGATGGCACAGTTCCCGTCCAAGGAAATCGCCATCGGTAGCTACGACTATCGCACCCTGGGCCTCGGCTACGCCAACCTGGGTTCGCTGCTGATGCGGATGGGCATCCCATACGACTCGGACCACGGCCGGGCAATTGCAGGAGCGCTGACTGCGATCCTCACCGGGCATGCGTATGCGACCTCGGCTGAGATGGCCGCGGTGCTGGGGCCGTTTTCCAAGTACAACCTCAATATGGAATCGATGCTGCGGGTTATCCGCAACCACCGCCGCGCCGCGTATAACAAGGACGCCGGTGACTACGAGGCCGTGAGCCACCTCGTCATGGGCATCGACCCCGGATTGACCCCGCTCGACATGCTCGAGGCGGCCCGCACCGCCTGGGATACCGCCCTCACCAAGGGTGAGCAATACGGCTTCCGCAACGCCCAAGTGAGCGTGCTGGCACCTACCGGCACGATCGGCCTCCTCATGGACTGCGACACCACCGGGGTCGAGCCCGACTTTGCGCTGGTCAAGTTCAAGAAGCTTGCGGGCGGCGGCTACTTCAAGATCGCCAACCAGTCCATTGCCCCGGCGTTGCGGCGACTCGGCTACTCAGACGACACGATCCAACGGATCATCGAGCACGTCGTAGGTACCAACAGTCTGGCCCGTTCGCCGCACATCAACATGGCAACATTGATCGCCAAGGGCTTCACCGCAGACGACCTCGACAAGATCGAGCACGTTCTGCCGGGTGTGTTCGAACTGGGCTTCGCCTTCAACCAGTGGACGCTCGGCGAGGAGGTGATGCGCCGCCTCGGATTCACTACCGAGCAGTACAACGATCCGCAGTTCTCGATGTTGAAGGCCCTGGGATTCACCGACGAGGAAATCCAGGAAGCCAACGACTACGTGTGCGGACGGCAGACCATCGAGGGCGCTCCCCATCTGCGCGACGAGCATCTGGCGGTGTTCGATACCGCAAATCGGAACGGCCGGTTTGGTGTGCGCTTCATCCATCACACCGGGCACATCCGCATGATGGCGGCAGCGCAACCATTCATCTCGGGAGCCATCTCGAAGACGATCAACATGCCAAACGAGGTGACCCGGGACGATATCGAAGAATCGTACAAGCTCTCGTGGGAGTTGGGCTTGAAGGCAATGGCGATCTACAGGGACGGCTCCAAGGCATCGCAGCCGCTGTCTTCACAGTCGGACGACGGCTATGCGGACGATGAGCCGGAAGATCTCGAGGACGCGCTCGTCGACGAGATAGAGCTGGTGTCTCATGGTCGCGTGCCGTGGCACGAATCCATGATGCCCGGTGTATCACCGGCGATGGCATATGCGGACATGAAGCGGCCCCGCTTCCTGCTGCCGGCCCGCCGCAACGGCTACACCCAGGAGGCTCGGGTCGGCGGGCACAAGGTGTTCTTACGCACCGGCGAGTACGAGGACGGCACGCTCGGCGAGGTGTTCATCGACCTAGCCAAGGAAGGCGCCACCTTGCGCGGGATCCTCTCCTGCTTCGCCATTGCGGTTAGCAAGGGCCTGCAGTATGGCGTGCCGCTCGAGGAGTTTGTCGACACATTCACCTTCCAGACGTTCGAGCCGCGGGGAATGGTCGAAGGTCACCCGAACATCAAGATGGCGAACTCACTCATCGATTACGTATTCCGGGCCCTCGGTGTCGAGTATCTGCGGCGGGACGACCTGGCGCAGGTGCCCCCCGATCGCAGCCTCGAGCTGCCGGAGCCCCCGGAGGGAATAGCCGTGGATGCCGGCATTCAACTCGACCTGACGGATGCCGAAGCGGAGATCGCACTCGATGCAACGGTTGAGGCGGCCGATTTCGCCGATCGCGAGGTGGTAGCGCCGGTGAGCGGCGGATCGGGCCTAGCGGCAACTCAAGAGGCTTACCGCAACCGCGGCGCCCTTCCATCCTCCTCGAGGGGAGGGGCTCCGGCGCACAGCGCGGTAGCGGTGGGAGTAGCGCATTCCGGGAACGGTGAACGGGGGAGCGCCGTTGCAACTGCGGCAGATGTGCAACAGCAGGCGATGCAGGCGGCAATGGCCGACAAGATGGGCGACGCACCTATCTGCGACACGTGCGGTGCCATAACGGTTCGCAACGGCAGTTGTTATGTGTGCCTCGGTTGCGGAGGGACAACAGGATGTAGCTAGGGGCAGTGTCCGATCCGGGCACGCGTGCGGAACCTGCACACACGCTTCGACCTGCCGGTCGAAGCGCAGGAAGGCACTCCGGCTACAGAGTGAGGGGCCCGGTGGGGGCCCCTCACTCGCGTTGTCCCTCAGCGGCGCAGAGAACTTGACATTCACTTGACGCCGGTAGGCCACCATGCGTTTCTCCAGCCGTTCGAGCCAGAAGGAAGCCGGAATATGGACACATCCCAGATTCCCGCCGCGTCTGTTTCAGCCATGGAAGTACGAGTTCTCGGGCCAATCGAAGTCTTCGATTCCGGCAATCGTCTCGATATCGGTGGGCGGAAACAGAAAACAGTCCTGGCGATGCTTGTCGCCAACGCAGGCAGACCCGTCAGCACGGATCGTCTGATCGACGCGGTGTACGGCGAATTCTCCGAGGATCGGCTCTATTTCGCCAGAGGCGATGGAGAGTCTGTAGCGATTGACCGTTCGACCGGGGACGAGTTGTGGACGTTGAAGGGAACGCGACACGAGCAGATTGCGCCCTCCGGCTCCGTCGCTGCTGCTGTAACCGCCGACGGGAATGTCACAATCCTCGACCTCGTGAGTTGGGAGAACCGGGTGCTGGATTTCGGTTTCGGTCGAGTCCGCGGCCTTGCATTCGGGCCCGAAGAGGATTACCTGGCTGTGGGTGGCGAAAGCGACCTTCACATCGTTGATCTTCGCCGGGACGTATTGCTGCAAACCATCCCGATCCCTCTCGTTTCCGATGTGTACTGGATCGACGACACGACTATCGCATTCGGGACCCGGGAAGGGCTACGGGGAACGCTCTCCCGCAGGAGGGCAACGCCGATCTGGTGGTTGCCACGAAAAACGGTGTCGCCTCAGCAGCGATCGAGGCAGTTCCCACTATGCAGTAGTTGCCGCAGAATTGAGAATCCCGGCGGCGCTATACGGCCACTGCGAACCGTGAGGTTCGTTTCTCGTCCAGGTCCACAAGCGCCACCTGGAGGGAGCATCCCTCCGGTACCGCTACCGCCGCGCCGATTTCCTCCGCCAGATTGATGTCGGTGATCTTCCATCCATCGAGCGTTACCGGTGAAAGGCCGAGGACATTGCGGTCCCCAGGGTCGGCGCCGAGAGCGCATGCGAGTGCTTGCTTGCGGCTCCACAAGCGAAGGAATTCCTTGCGCAGATCCGGCGATGAGAACACGGCGTCGGCCTCGGGACGGTTCAGCACACTGCGCACCTGCTCGGTGTCGACCTCGATCCCATCCACCGCCTCTACCGCAACACCTACGGGGACACGAAACCCCACGGCCAAAGCGACGATCCCGTCGGCATATGAAAGAGCAAACGCCAGCTCGGTCTCCGGGTTGACCACATGGACCTGCCCTGATTCTTCCGACCGCAGTTCGATCTCATCAGCCGGGCAGTCGAGATACTCGCTGAGTCGGTGCCGCAACCAGGTCTGTGCGGCAAGATAGGGGCGCAGGTCGGGGGAAATGGCGCATTGCAGCGCACGGCCCAATTCAGCCACAGAAAGAAGACCTTCGTCGATTTCAACCGTCGTCAGATCTGCCGTCAACACATCGACAGTGCGGGTGAACAACTCCACCACCCCCCAATTACTAGCCCTGGCTCGGCCGCCGCGCCGCCCCTTTGCAGGGTCCTACCCGGAACAGCACCAAACTTGTCTGACTGCGACTGTATTACCCCATCGCCGCCGATACCACCACTCAAGCCAACGTTGGGCTAGTCGACCGTGTGCAGTGGCAAGCGATCGACCGAACATTGGCTCTTGCCGGCCAATCCCGCCGTGGATGGCCCAGAGGCTGCATGGAAGGACAAGGCAACCCCGATGCGCCGCCCGATGGTCCTCTCGCTACGTCGCCGCACCACTATTGACGGTTGCCGCCCCGGTTGCCGCGGCCGCTGATCAGCCGCACCTGTAGCGGGCCATCGTCGACGGCTTCCCTAGCTGTTCTTCACCAGGGGCCACGGTGCCACCCAACCCAGCAGGACAATCCCCCTCGAGCAAGATCACCATTTACGAAACCCAGCTGAGCTAGGCGCCGCTTCTGACACCGAGGTGAGTGCAGGAGCGGCTGGCCAGCTCGGCGGCTGAGCGCAGCGAGTCCAGCGCGCTCCGCCGCTCGACATAGCGGAAATGCATATAGGCGCCGTGCAATAGATCGCCTGCACCCGTGGTTTCGACGACCGGGACCTGGGGAACAGACACCCGGTGAGTGACGCCATCGGCCACCACCAAGATGTCGTTCGACCCTCGGGTGACGGCACACACTTCGGGCTCCCAATCGCGAGCAATCGTCTCGACTAGCTCCGCGTCGGTTGTCGCCTCGATCCCCGGGGGACGGAATATCTCGCACAAGATGACATCCGACGCCAGCGGGAGCAGCTCGGAAAACACCGGGCGCCATCGGCCGCAGTCGAGCACGATGGCGACCCCTCGGTTCCGCGCCTCGATTGCCAGCGCTAGGGCGAGGTCCGGGTAATGCCCATCGAGCAACACCGCCGCGGCCGTGTCGGGCAACAGCCGACCTTCGGGATGCAACCGCAGGTGAGCATTGTTGGTGGCGAGAATGGTCCGGCCCCCGGTCGGAGCATCTATCCAGATACTCGCCAGTGGCACAGTCGCGTCCGGGGCGTGGTCATGTAGGGCGACGCGATGTTCGGAAAGCACTCGTCGCACGTAGTCGGCCAAATCACCCGACCCGACGACTGTATGGATGAAGGCAGCGCTGCCCAGCCGGCGGGCGGTGATCGCAGCGTTGGCCGCCGGGCCGCCGACGTCCATGTAGGCCGCGGTGGAAGTGCCCTTCTCCCCAACCGGTGGCAGCCGATCTGTCAGTTGGGCCACGTCGAGGGTCAGCAAGCCGCCAAAAACCAGTGCTGCATCGTCCGCCATATCGACCTCGATCGCTGATCAAACCATAGACCGGACGCGGTTGCCGTCCGAGCCGGTAGCGTGCACCGGATGCGAACGAACCTTCGTGCCGTGATTATTGCCGGAGCAATGCTGCTCAGCGCCTGTGGCGGCGGTAGCGGCGTCATCGCGGTCATCGATTCCTGGGCTCCTGCAACTCCCCCCAATGCCGAGACGGCAGCCATCTACCTGGAGGTCGACAACGGCACCCCGGCAGATGACCGCCTGGTCGATGTCGAGATCGACCGCTGCGAGGCTATTGAGCTGCACAACACGACCATCGATGAGAACCGCATAATGCGGATGCGCCCGGCGGAACCGGCAGCGCTCGAAATTCCGGCGGGTGGCGAACTGGTGATGAAGCCCGCCGGGCTTCATGTCATGTGTATCGGGCTTGACGCGCCTTTCCGTCCGGGCGAGATCCTGCAACTATCTCTGCTCCTAGAAAGCGGCGCAATACTCGAAATCGAAACACCCGTAGAAAACCGCTAGCCGCGTTCCTTCTTGCCCGGCCCGGCGGCGGCACCCAGCACCCACAGAACTCCCAGGCCGGCAAGCTCCACCAGATGCGCCGACTCCCGCACGAACGTACTCGCCCCATTGACCAGATCGATTGCCGCCGAGACGCTGAGCGCCAGCGTGAACGTGGCGGCAAACGGAACCATCCCGTACGCCCGGTCGGGTCGCCAGGAGACGAAGAGAAACGCCAGCCCGAGGGCAACCCCAAAAGCAGCCTCATGCCGCTCCAGGTGGATGGCAGATCCCGACCCGGGAGCAAACATCTCTACGACATTCCAGACGATCAGCGATACACCTGCCCAAGCGAGGACAAAGCGCATCCATTGGTGCAGTCGGAAACGGGCCGGCAACCGGGCAACTTCGACATCCGCTGCCGGCGGAGCCGCCGCACGCAGCGTCCGGCGCCGCAGCCGATGAGCTCGCTCTTGCCAGTCACGGCACTCGCTGCAGTCGCCCACGTGCCGGCGGGCGGCGGCCGTGAGCTCACCGCCACCATCGATGGCGGCCGAGATCGCAGTCCGGGCGGAGTTGCATTCCATGCCCCCATAGTCGCAGCCTTGGGTGTTTCAGTTCCAGCGTGGTTGACTGTCGGGGATGGATCACCTCACGGTTCTTGCACTTCGGGCCAAAGCCGGCGATCGCAACGCGTTGGATCGATTGGTCACCGAGACGCTGTCCGATGTGCTCGGAGTGTGCCGCTACCTGGGCAAGCCCTCTGATCCCGAGGACCTTGCCCAGGAGACATATGCCCGTGCGCTGGGTTCGATTCACCGGTTCCGCGGTGACGGGTCGGCGCGGGCCTGGTTGCTCTCGATTGCTCGCCGTGTCTGTGCCGACGCCACCCGCAGCGCGATCAAGAATCGCAAGCTGGACGAGCGCCTGCTGGCAGATCTGATGACTGCCGACTACCACGATCATCGCTGGGTGGAGATAGACGAGTTGTTGTCGATTCTCGACGATGACCGAAGAACCGCGTTCGTACTCACCCAACTCATCGGACTTTCCTACGAAGAAGCCGCGGAGTCGATGGAGTGTCCGGTAGGCACGATTCGGTCCAGGGTGGCGAGGGCCCGCCGGCAACTTCTTGCAGAGGGTGGACTCGACGCAGCCCGGGAGGGCCGAAACCGCCTTTCCGGCTAGGCCGCAGTTGGACTTCCAAGTCCAACTGCGCCGTGTTGGGAATCAAAGTTTTGAAATACGCAGGAACTAAACGCACGCTACCTCCGACAACTCTCCTGAATAGCTCAGATATATGCATGTGGAGGAATACGTGAGAAGGCTGATTCTGTTGTTGATGGCCCTCGCTTTGGTGGCGGCAGGCTGTGGCGGAGACGGTGGTGTTGCGGTGGACAAGCCATGGGCTCGCAACAGCCCCATGATGGCCAGCGCCGGAGCGATCTACATGGACCTCGAAGCTGCGGAAGACGACCGACTCATCGGAGCATCAGTCGACAGCAGCATCGCCGGCAAGGTCGAGATACACGAAACGGCGATGATGGGCGACTCCACGGGCGAGGAAGGCTCGATGGATGATGAGGATCAGGTGAGCGGTGCTATGACGATGCGGGAAGTGGGCGAAATCGCTCTCCCTGCGGGAACGACCGTCAACCTCGAGCCCGGTGGTTTTCACATCATGCTGCTCGACATCACGGCACCGCTCGAGCTCGGTGAGACATTCGATGTGACCCTCACCTTCGAGAACGCGGAGGAGAAGACAGTAGAAGTCGAGGTACGTGAAGAGGCGCCCTAGGACGCCGCCCACCCTGTTGTTCAACCGATCGGCATGTCTTGCTCCGAGCCTGCGCTCGCAACAGCCGTCGCCGCAGCTCCGAGCGCGCCAACCAGAACCGTTGCCGCAACAACACGATCGAGCCAATAGGGAAGCGTCGTCGGAAGGATCGCCGGCCATAGCCAGCTCCAGTGGAGGATCCCCCATGCCGCCAACTCCAGCGCGGCAACCAGCAGAAAGATCGAGCGTCGTCGCGTCACCAGACCAAAGCCGTTGCCATACGCCAGGACCATCGCCGCCAGCAGGGCAGCACTGAGCGGTAACCCCCAGAGGCTCCACGATGGGCCGGTTTCGGAAGGCACCGAGAGGTAGGCAACAGCTCCTGCTGCAACCGCAGCTAGTGACATCGCAAGCAGCAAGCCTGCAATGCGGCGGCGCAGCCAGGCGACTACCGCCAACGCCAAACCCGCGGCAAACCCGACGGCAACCGGCAACCGCGACGGCCGATCCTCCCATGTCGAGGTCACTGTGATATCCACCTCGACGCCGTCCACTAACAAGGGCACAACTCCCTCGGCGACCCGGTCGCCCGGCCCGAGCCCGGGTGGCGGCCGCGGGTTCATCCAGTGGGTTCGATGATCATGCCAGGCGTACGCACCATCCCCGGCGACCACATGCCAGTCGGGCTCACCGCCGGCATCGGCCGTGGGAGTCAGCTCCGTTCCGTAGCGCTCCTCGTTGAGGAATTTCGAAGGGGAACGCTGATTCTCCTCGACAGTCCCATCCGGCAGAAACCGCAGATACGGCTCGCCGCGGTAGCCGACAACCTCCACGATCCCGAGACCCTCATCAACCCGCAACAGGACGAACGAGTCGCCCCCGATGATCTCCACCTCGATCCCGACCGTCGGGGGCTCGATCGAGACGACCTCACTCCGATAGTCCGTTGGACCGGGAGGATCGGCTGAGGCGGATGGCGACCCGACGAGCAGGAAGACTCCACACAGCAAGCCGGCGGCGAGGCGCCGTTTCATTCAACCACAGTGAGGACAAACTCGCCCGAGGGATGAACCGTGCAGACCCCGATGAAAGAGCCCGGCGCGTTGAATCGCTGACGCACCGTCTCCCCTGCCCCAACGAAAAACGGGCCGACCAGATGCCCTCGGTCATCCTCGTTGATCAGCTCGAACAGTTCGCCGACCCGTACCTCGAGCGAGTCGGGCAGAATGTCGAGCGGCTCGCCACGGTCGATCGCCTCACCGGATCCGGCGGGAATCGTGTACGAGTAGTCGGCGTTCCCGGCGGAGCCATCCTCCTGGAACAGCGGCGTGGGCTCGTCAGAGGCGCACGCTGTCAATAGCACCGCCAACGCCAGCAGCGCTCCCCCGAAACGAACCGTCATTCGGCCTCCAGCAGGATCTCGAGATCGGCTGCGATGCTCTCCGGTTCGGTTCCAAACGGCCAGGTGACCTGGAGCAGACCCACATCGTCGATGGCGTACAGATTGGCCGTGTGGAATACGTCGTATTTGCCGTCGTCATCCTCCGAGACGCCGTAGTCGGCACCAAAGACATTCGCGGCCGCCCGCAGTTCATCTGGGCTGTCGGTGCGCAGTGCATGCGCCCCCGGGATGAACGACTGTACGTAGCCGGTAATCACCTCGTCGGTATCCCGCTCGGGGTCGATCGTTGCCATCGCTACATTCACTCTCGTCGCCGTGTCCCCGATTTGACGAAGTGCGGTCCGAAGGTCGGCCAGGGTTGTGGGACACACGTCGGGACAAGAGGTGTAGCCGAAGTAGAGAAGCAGAATCTCGCCCTCGGGGGCACGCATGCTGAGGTCGACTCCATCACTACTCACATCCGGCAGCGATGCAACCGAAACATCCGGAAGCGGATCGCGCACGAACCCCGAGAGCTGGGCAGGCTCAGATGAGCAGCCGGCAGCCAACAGAACAAGAGAAAGCCCAACGACGAGCCTTCTCATCGCAGCTCCTCGATGTAGGTGATCAGCGCATCCACCTCTGCGTCGGACAGCTCCGTCAAAGGCATGTTGACGGTCATCCCGGCGACGATCTCGGCCTGGGGGTCGACAATGGAACGTCGCAGGTAGGCGGTATCGGCGACAACCGATCCGCCGCCTTCCAACTCAACCGTGCTGCCGGCGAGGCCGATCCAGGCCGGACCAATGCCTCCCTCACCGTTCTCTCCGTGACAGGCGGCACAGCCGTTGTCGAGGGCTACCTCGCGTCCGACGGCCGCTTGCGGCGTTAGCTCGCGATCAGGTTCGGCTGCGCTGCAGCCGGCAAGCACCAGCAGAGCAGCCAGCACCAACAGCGGGATTTGTGTTTGTTTCGTCATGACAGCTAGTCAGTCGAACTCGAGGGCCTCCGAGTTCCTGAGTATTCCTAAATCTTCGATCCCGGTGCCCGTGGCAGTTCGACTCCGCAAGCCGTTTGCTGCTGCGTCACACACAATGCGCTCAAGCGAAAATCTCGTCGATCCGGACCTTGTGCTCGTCGCCGAGCTCCTCCAGCACCTCGAGCGCCTGCAAGTTCTCGCGGAGCTGCTCGACCCGGCTCGCCCCCAGTATCACACTGCTGACATTTTGGTTTGACGCAGTCCAGGCCACAGCCAATTGCGGCAGGGTGCAACCGATCTCGTCGGCGACCGCCTTCAACTGCTGCACCTTGGCGTTGGCATCCTGATCGGTCAGCATCTCGCGCAACCATTCGACGTTCTCACCCCGACTGCCCTCGGGAATCCCGTTCAGGTACTTTCCGGTTAGCAGGCCTGAAGCCAGCGGGCTCCACGTGGTCAAACCGAGTCCGATGTCCTCGTATAGACGGCTGTACTCCTTTTCCACCTTCGTCCGGTTGAACAGGTTGTACTCCGGCTGCTCCACTACCGGCTTGTGGAGGTGATGACGCTCGGCGACCTCCCAGGCGGCCCGGATCTCGTCGGCTGACCACTCCGACGTGCCCCAGTACAGGGCTCGGCCTGAACCAACGATGTCGGACATCGCCCACACGGTCTCCTCGATCGGCGTGTTCGGATCGGCTCGGTGGCAATAGACCAGGTCAACGTGGTCGAGCTGGAGCCGTTCGAGAGACTGGTCGATGGCCTCCATCAAGTACTTGCGGTTCAGGGTGAAATAGGCGTTCGGGGTTTCGCGATGGATGCCCCAGAAATACTTGGTGGAAACCAGATATGAGTAGCGAGGCCAACCCAGCTCCTGGAGGGCAGTGCCCATCACAGTCTCGGCTTCGCCGCCTGCATAGACCTCGGCGTTGTCGAAGAAGTTGACGCCTGCGTCGTAGGCGGCACTCATACACTCGACGCTCTGCTCGACGGCCTGGCGGCTGCCAAAAGTCAACCAGGATCCATACGACAGCACGCTGACTTTGATCCCGGCCTTGCCGAGACGCCGGTACTTCATTTCCATAGATAGGTCCTTTCTGGAGCATCGCTCATAATGGCCGACCGGTGCAGATTCGCGGAATCCGCTGTGGGCCTAAAGGCGGTCGTGGATCATCCCCACGACCTCCTCCGGCGTCTTTCCGTTGGTATCGATCTGCTCGAACCGGTCGTATCCTTGCCTTCGTTCCGCCAGCAGCTCAGCGATGCGACGCAGCCGATCGGCGCCCGCCAGCAGCGGCCGGCCATCCGAGTCGCCGAGCCGGCTGATGAGCTCCTCGGGCGACGCTACCAGGCAGAAGACCCGGCTCTCCTTCCCGAGAAGAGACGCATTCTGCTCATCGAGCATCAGACGCCCACCGGTGGCTATCACTTGTCCGTCGCTGGTGGATAGCTCTCGGGCTATCTCGTGTTCGATCTGCCGGAACGCTTCCTCGCCGGCCTCAGCGAAGATCCTGCCGATTGAGCCGTACCGCGATTCGATCAACTCGTCCGTATCGACGAACTCGAAACCAAGGCGGGCAGCCAGCAACCGCCCGACAACCGTCTTCCCGGTACCCATGAAACCGGTGAGAATCACGTTCTTCTGCATGTCGATGCCAACCGTTGCTTTCGATGGTGCGCGCAGGATGCTACTTCTCTGGCAGATACTGGTATATAGCCTCCTGGAAGACCCGGACCAATGACCCGATCAGTCGTCCGTTCGACCCTATCGAGCGGGCCCGTCTCCCCGTACGGTTGACGTGAAAACAGCAAACAGATTGAAGGGAATTGTCATGGCCGACGTGGCCAGTCGTTGGAAAGTAGTAGTCGGCGCACTGCTGGTTCAGCTCTGTCTTGGCGCCATCTACGCCTGGTCGGTGTTTACGCCCGGCCTGGAGGATGCCGGGTGGTCCAAGACCGAAACCCAGATCGTGTTCTCGGTGGGTCTTGCGCTCTTTGCGATCGTCATGGTCTTTGCCGGCCGCAAACTGGCCGACTGGGGTCCGCAGCGCCTCGCGCTTGCCGGCGGCATCACGCTCGGAGTCGGATACTTCATCGCAGGTTTCGACGGCGGCACCAACTTCTGGCTGGTGCTCCTGGGCGTCGGACTGATTGGTGGTTCCGGCATCGGGCTGGCCTATGTAGTGCCGATCGCAGTCGGTATGCGGTGGTTCCCCGACAAGAAGGGAATGATTACCGGCGTGGCGGTGGCCGGGTTCGGCTTCGGTGCACTGGGATGGGTGAAGCTGGCGGGTTCGTGGGGCGACCTCATCGACACCATCGGGCTCGACGGCACCTTCATGGTCTACGGTGTGGCGTTTGCGGTCCTCGTCGTAATCGGCAGTATCTGGATGAAGATGCCCCCGGAGGGATGGGTGCCGGAAGGCTTTGTTGCCCCCAAGGTGGTGGGTGAAGGCGGCGAGGACTTCACCCCGCAAGAGATGCTACGGACTCCGCAGTTCCACCTCATCTCGCTGACATTCTTGGTGAGCGCCGGTGCCGGCCTGATGGCGATCGGCTCTATGAAGCTCTACCCAACCGAAGCCTTGATGGACAACGGGCTGTCCTTTGACAGGGCCGATGCGATCGCGGGCACAGCGATGGCTGTCTTCTTCAGTCTGGCCAATGGCCTCGGTCGGCTCGCCTGGGGCGTTATCGGCGACCGACTCGGGCGCAAGACCTCGGTAGTGACCATGGCCGCAACCCAAGGCGTATTCCTGCTGTTGTTCACCGCAATGGCGGGCAACGAGTGGACCCTCTATCTGTTTGCGGCTTTGATCGGCTTCAACTTCGGCGGCAACTTCGCACTGTTCCCGGCTCTCACCGCCGATGAGTTTGGGAACGGCGCGGTCGGCAAGAACTACCCGTGGGTGTTCTTGTCCTACGGTGCCGGCGGCATCATCTTCCCGATCCTCGGCGGCTGGCTGGGTGACGCAGGGAGATACTCGACGGCTTTCGTAATCACCGGCGTACTGTGCGTACTTGGGGCCGCGGCGGCATCACTCGTGTTCCCGCCGCATCGCGACGAGGCACAGAAACCGTTCAGCGTTCACGGCTTCCTCCACAACGCACATCTCTTCGAAAAGGAGCGGACCACGGCCTAGATCAGACGACCTTGTGCAGTCATACGCAACGCAGGCCCGGTTTCGGGCCTGCGTTCTTCTGACGTGAGGACGAACTGCCCTTGTAGGGAGGGTCGTCTTCCTCCATGATCAGTGGTAGCACTCCAGACCGAAGGGAGCCGTCATGGAGAGCACCTACAAGGTCATCGAGCTGGTTGGCACTAGTTCGGAGTCCTGGGAGAGAGCTGCCGAGGTTGCGCTGCTCGAGGCCAAAAAGTCACTGCGGGACCTGCGTATCGCAGAAGTGGACGCCCTCGACATCCATCTCGACGACGCCGGGGAAATCGTGTCCTACCGTACCAAGCTGAAGGTGTCGTTCAAGTACCTGAGCGAATAGAGCCGGCTGCACGCGGCCCAAGGCCCACGCTGCCTTGGGCCGCAGCGCGAAACGGCCCGGTTCCTCCTTGTCCCCGGGTAGCCTGGCCTCAAGCCTCGGACCGTCGCTACCGATGGTCTAACGACTGGACCCAACGTGAAGGGAACGACTGTGAGAGGGACCGCAGCGGCGCGGACCAGCGCCCGAGTCATGAGTGTGGTGGTGATCACCTCCATCCTGTTCGCCGTTCCGTCCTTCTCTCCCGCCGCAGCTGCTGCCGAAATGCCCCCGGGCGGAACCTTCGTCGACGACAACGACAGCGTCCACGAAGGGGCGATCGAAGCCATCGCGGCAGCGGGCATCACAACGGGTTGCAACCCTCCAACCGACGACCGCTTCTGTCCCGGCCGGGTATTGGCCCGCGCCGAGTTGGCCGCATTCCTCGCCAGAGCGCTGCAACTACCCGAGGCCGTGCACCAACCATTCGTCGACACAGCAGAATCGGTGCACAACCAGGCCATCAATCAGATCGCTGCCGTCGGCATCACCACCGGATGCAATCCTCCAGCCAACGACCGCTACTGCCCGAACCGCCCCGTCAGTCGAGCCGAAATGGCCTCGATGCTCGCCCGGGCACTCGATCTGACTCCCGTCGAAGCGGGGCCATTCATCGACGTCAGCGACTCGGTCCACGCAGCCAACATCAACGCTATCGCTGCCGAGGGAATCACCGTCGGCTGTAATCCGCCCGCCAATGATCGCTTCTGCCCGGAAGGCCAGGTCACCCGGGAGCAGATGGCGTCGTTCCTGGCGCGAGCGCTTGGTCTCGAGATCATCGAGCCGCCGGATCCTCCCCTCCACATGATCAGCAGCTTCACGACCCACCACAACTGCTGTGAGGCCCGGGTCGCCTATGTCCAGGAAGTCGCCGACAAGATCAATGGGATAGCAATGCTTCCCGGGGACGAGTTCTCGATGCTCGCTGTGCTCGGCAATCAGGTGGACAGCGGTAACTGCCAGACGACGACCACCCTGTTCAATGCGGTCTGGTACGCCGGTCTCGACGAGGTCGAGCATCGTCCACATAGCGTCGATTTCGCCCGCTATCCGCAGGCAATCGAAGCAACGTTGATCCCGGGCTGGGTGGATATGCGCTTCCGCAACGACACCGCTCATCCGCTCGAGATTCGATCCCACTACACGGGTACGTCCGTCACCGTCGAGATATGGGGCGACAACGACGGCAGGAGCCTGGTTGGGGATTTCACGCCGACGCACGGCACCGTCATCGAGATCCTCGACGAAGGCGGTGCCAACGCGCGCATCGTTGATACCGAGACGGTTGCCAGCGGTCGCACCTACACGGTGACCCGCACCATCACCGACGCCTCCGGCTCGGAGTCCGAGACCTGGAGCTGGACCTACCGCTACTGAGGCATCAGTCTGCCGTCCATGTGAAGTTCGGCGGCATCGAAAATCGAAGCTGATTGCATCAGCCCTATTCGCAGGAGAACCCGAAGCCCTGCTGGACGCCATCGATCAGCGCGCTCGGATCGACGCTGAGGCCGGTCGCCTCCACCGTGAAGTAGCCACCATCGACGATGATCCAGCCGAAGGCCGTGGTTTCGATGTTGGAGCCGGCGGCCGTCGCGGCATCCCCGATGGGATCTCCAAGCTCGAGACCAAGTGGAAGCTCGACATGTTCGGCCAGAGGCCCGCCCGGCTCGGGTTGACCGCTGCCGTCGAGTTTGTAGCGCCAGCCGACCAGCCCGAGCTGACCGTCGCCGGAGTCGACCGTCTTGATGGCGGCAATGAGCGATCCCCAGCGCACGTAGCGCATGTTCTCGCCGGGCAAGAAGTAGGGGCAGCGACCTGCTTCGTCCATCGTGGGTTGACCGAACAGTGCCGTCAGCTCGGCAACCGTGTCGGCCTCAGGCGTGTTCGCCTCGACCCCCGCGAGATCGAGCGCTGCGGTCACAACTACTCGTGGGGAGGCATCGAGGTCGAGGGCGCGGGTGAGGAACGTCGCCATCTGCGCCCGCGTCACCGAATCCTCAGGACAAAACCTGTCATTAGACGGCGGATTACACCCCACCGTGATCCCCGCCGCCGCCAACGCCCCAATATTCCCCTCATGCACCGAACCCGCCGTATCCACAAAC
>JARFRN010000047.1 GCA_029287195.1 Acidimicrobiia bacterium
ACAGCAGGTTCTGGTCCTGTAATTGGGGGTTCAAGTCCTCCCCCCCGAGCGACAAGCCGGGTTGGCATCAACCCGGTCGTCCTGGCCCCGTCGTCTAGCGGCCTAGGACGCCGCCCTCTCAAGGCGGTAACGCCGGTTCAAATCCGGTCGGGGCTACAACGTTGGAAACCCTTGCGCGGCAAGGGTTTCTGCGCGTTCAGAGCCCGATGCCTGGAGGGTCTCTATTGCGTTCGGGGCGCGCTCGGGGCGCGGCAGATCGAGCTCTGATCCGACATGGAGCCTCTGAGCGAGTGCTAGATCGGAAGATGGCCTCTGAAAAGTGACAGGTTTTCGTTATAATATCCTGTCATGAGAGGTTCGATCGCCGAACGAGTAGTTGAGTATGTGGCCGCTCTTCCAGAACGGTCCTTTGTGGAGGTGCGCGATATCGACGGACCGCGCGGACCGATCGAGAGTGCGTTCTCTCGGCTCGCCGCTAAGGGCGAGTTGTGGCGGGTTCGCAAGGGCCTCTATTGGAAGGGAGCTCCAACACGCCTCGGAATGTCGAGGCCCCGCAGAGAGGAAGTGGCGCTCCGTTTGGGGGGCCCTGGCTCCGGACCTGCCGGCGTCGCTGCCTCACTCTGGCTTGGTGTCACCTCACAGGTTCCGGCCACATTCGTGGTTGCGGTTCCGAGGCGCGTTCCTAGCCCTTGGCGACACGTGCGATTCACGCAGCGTTCCGTCGAGCGTCTGCTACGAGGACTGACACCTTCAGAGGTCGCCGTCCTCGAGGTACTTCGCGCCGGACCTGCCATCGTCGAAGGGAGCTGGGATCGCTTCGGCGAAGTAGTTGCGCAACTCGCCGAAGACGGTGAGGTCAGGCCAGCGGTTCTCAGGGACCAGGTCGCCGATGAGCATCACAGCGGCGTTCGATCGCGTTGGAGCCAGCTATGCGACGAACACCCGAGTCTGCTGGCGGCAGCGTGAGCTGGGCTCTGCGCGAGGACCCCGACGCGGTCGCCACAGCGGCCGCTCGCATTGAGGAAGCGACCGACCTGCCGGCAGCACACGTTGAGAAGGATTTCTGGGTGACTGAAGTCCTGCGTGGTGTAGCGCAACAGACCACCGAAACCGGGGTCAGCGCAATCTTCAAGGGTGGAACCAGCCTCTCGAAGGCACACGGGCTCATCAAGCGGTTCTCAGAGGATGTCGACATCATCGTTGTAGTCCCGGGCAAGAGTTCAGGAAGCGACGACAAGTGCCTCAAAGGCTTCGTTGTGGCAGCTGAGGCGACCACCGGACTCGCCAGTGTCGTCGACCTGCAACTGCTACAAAAGGTAGGAAGCGAACCGCGATCTTCGGCTACCCAACCGCGTCCCGGTCCGGACCCCTACGGGAGGGCGTCCTGCTGGAGTTGGGTGCCCGTGGTGGCACGATGCCTTCAGCACGGCGACAGGTCACCAGTCTGATCGCTGAGCACGCCGCGTCCGCCGGCTTCAGTGCCGAATTCGCAGAAGCCGACCCGGTCGACATTTACGTACTCACACCGGTACGCACGCTGATCGAGAAGCTGACCATCGTCCACTACGCCGCTGAAGCCGGCGACCCCAATGAGCAGGCCAGGCTGGCGCGGCACTACTACGACATCTGGTGCCTCCTCAACGACGCCGATACGGTCGCTGCCCTTGAGGAATCGCCCGCCGACGTGCTTGCTCGGGAGGTCGTCACCTTCACACAAGCCGCAGGTCTCGAGACATCGAGGCGCCCAGTTGCCGGGTTCGCGGCGTCACCGGCATTCAATCCCCAAAAGAATGAGCCGGCAAGAAATGCGCTCCAAACCACCGTGCTACCCGAACTCGATTGGCCGCGAACGCCGAAGCCCAGCTTCGAGGAATGCTGCGAGATCGTCCACGGCTACGCCAGCGTGCTGTGGGGATCGCCGACAGCTTCAGGCGGAGAGGATACGAAGGAGTCTGCTCAACAGGATCTGGTGTGCCGACGCGGTGATTCCTCGTGCGCGTACGCGACGAGATTCCCGATGCGGCCACCGCTGAGAAGACCTACGGCGACCAACCCAAGAGATTGCCGGAACGACGCACCTCCGTATGGACAACCGCGGGATTGCCCCGACCGAAGACCCATCGACCGCCGTCGAACTCGCCGGGCCACAACGGTCAAACAGCAGGCAATATGCACCGGACATCACCGATCACCAAGTATGCGCCAAGTCGCACATCTCCACCACGTGCCCGGGATCGATCGGCACCTAGGGGAGCGGGAAGCTGGTGACAGTCAGTGGCTGAGTAGCGTTTTGATGACGGAGGTGACTTGGTTGGTGGTCTCCGGACCGATGGTGCCCAGTCGGTGAACCAGCCGATTGCTGTTGATCGATCTGATTAGTTCGCATTGGACATAGCTGGTGGTGTCGAGACCGGTATTTTGGGCTGCCTCGACTTCTATGTGAAGCGAAAGCCCCCGTCGGGTGGTAGTCAACGGGGCGACAATCACGAAAGGGAATCCGGGCCCAAATGTGTCTGGTGGACCGAGTATCAGCGCAGGACGATACGACGCCGGCTCTCCGGGATACGGTTGACCGAAGTCGACCAGCCAGAGATCGTCAACCGATGCCATCACTCACCGACGTATCGTCCGCCTCGGCAAGGTATGCCTCCCATGCTCGGGGGTTCTGGCGGAGCTCGTCGAGCTCCGCGGCCACTTGGTGGGCAAAGCGTTGTCGGCTGAGCGCCTCGGTGGCGTCGCGTACCGTCTCGATGAGCGATGCGCCGGTTGCCCTGCTCAGTTCGAGTAGGCGAGAGTGTGTGGCGGTATCGACTCGAATGGTTGTGGTACCCATACGTTCAGTCTACATAATGTATACATTTGGGTCTACACCGACACAGACCAACTATATGTGAGCAGAAATGCACAATCCGCGAAGTGCTCAGCAACGGCACTCTTCGAGCGGGTAGCCGTGTGCGGTCAGTAATTGAGCAGGGTCTTGATGACGGTGGCTGGGTTACGCTGAGTTGGTGGAGGTCTCAGCCATCTGTTTGACGGTATACGAGGACTGATGTCATACGAACTCATGCCTAGGTGCTCCTTCTGGAAAGAACGGTGGGCCCAAGTTGCGGGTGATCGGTGGCCGGGACGATGTCGCCATATGCGAAGAGTGCGTCAGAGGCGCCGCGAGGATGCTCGAGGCCAAACCCAGGAGACGTCGCAACAAACGCGCCCGCACCGACGGCGACTGACCCGCGCGAGATCACTAGATATGCCGGTACTCCACTGGGGTTTTGTGATGATCCGGGGGGAGTGTTTCTGAGGCCTGGAGAGGTCGGCTGATGGTGCTGGTTCGGGAGGCTGATCGGGGCGGCCGGCCGGTGTTGCGGCTGGGTCAAGGACACCTGGATCGCTATCTGGAGTTCGTGGCGGCGCGGGCCCGTCCGAACAAGGTGCTGGCGGGCGTGCCTCGCAGGCTGCCGACGATTACCCACATATCCCTAACCTCGTGTGCTGGTCGGTGGTTCACAGCCACCAGATCCAGGATTCTCCGGTGATTGGCGAGTGGGTGAGGAACTCGCGGAGCGAGGCGATGAGGTTCCTTGGGTAGGCGAGTGTCGCCCGGTTAAGTCGCTTCGGGTTGGTGAAGATCAGACCAGCATGCGCCTTGTGCTCATCGACCCACTGTGTGGCGAGTGGCATGAAGTCGGCGACGTTCTCGGTGACAAGTGCCCGTTGTTCGGTGGCGGCGTAGGCGAGGAGTTCTTCGTCAGCCATGCCACGCAAGTCGGGCTGGGCAGCGACCGCAACGACATCGAAGGCTTCGCCGGTGAGCTGGACAGCAACACTTGGAGCGTGTCTCTCGTCGAGTAGGAGTTTCACCGTTCCAGCAGCTCACGCTGGCGACGCCACGACGCTTCGGCCTCGTCGGCGAGACGGTCACGTTCGGCTAATAGCTCATCGATCTCATCGGTGTGATCGGCGTAGTAGGCCACCGCCGCGTCTACCAGCGATACGGGTACGCCGAGTAGGTCTGCAGCACGTGAGCGACGTTCGGTCACGGGAACGTCTCCGCCGACGATCGCTCCGACTGCATCGGCGACTTCGGGTCCGCCGACGAGGACTGGTCGCCTTCCCGAGGGTCCGTCTCGGAACACGACCATGGGATGGGCTTCCATGCGGAGGCCTTCGTCGATGAGGCGCTGCGCCAGTGTGGACACTCCAACGTCGTGTTGGTGGGCGCTGGCTTTGAGTCGCTGGTGGAGCGGCTCGTCTGAGAATCTAATCGAAACAACAGTCATGACTACAGCGTAGTCGTATGTCGCCACAATGCCTGGAGGGTTCCCACCTGCGAGGCGATGCGGGCTCAGATGCTGGTCTAGGGGCGCGGTGGGGGCGCGAACGATGAAAGACGCCCAAAGGCGATGAAAGGCGCCGAGCACTAGCCGACACCCTAGATCACCAGTGAATACGGTTTGAATCGCCCGAATCGGCTGCCGCAGACGGCCTCCCGAGAATCGCCCGAAGACCCCCTGGGCAGCCTCTCAACGCAGTAACGCCGGGTTCAATCCGGTCGGGGCTACCCGCGGACTCGCCACGGGCGAGTCCGTCGCACAAACCCCCGCTTGTGCGGGTCTAGAGGCCGATACCGGGAGGGCCTCCATTGTGCTCGGGGCGCGCTCGGGGGCGCAGCAGTTCGGGCTCTGAGCCGACATGGAGCGGCTGTAGGCGGCTTCAGCGGTCGGCTCTCGGGCATGATGGCCGGTGTGGGCCGGATCGAGGTAGACACGCCATAACTAACGTGATATATATGTCGTGGCAAGGGGAGTACCCGCAACAGGCGAGCCGTCAACACGGCATGACTGCCCGGCGAGCCGGCCCCCTTCAAGGGGTGGGAGAGACCTTCGTTAGTAGATGCGTACTGCGATGCGGAGGTTGACGACATGACCACCCACTCACCTACTAGAGGCTCACCCGACTCGGCTTCTTGGTTTGATGTGTCTGCGTGGGAGGGTCCATCGAATCGGTCCGCGCTGCGAGGTGTCGGCACGGCTGACGGTAGGGCCGCATCGTCGGATCTAGAGCGGGTCTTCGAACGTGTGGCGTGGAGCGGCGGTGCGGGGTGCGCCGAAGTGGCGGAGTTGCTTGCCGCCGTGACTGCGGTACGAGTGGCGGGAGATCTCCGACGGTTCTGTGTCGGTGCCCGGATCGACGCTCTGGTAGCACGGAGATTGGGCAGCCTTGACCTCATTCCAACGGTCGTGCCGTATGAGGTCGCTCTCGATGATATCCAAGCCGTAACCGCTGCAGTCGATGGCGGGCCGCACTGCGATCTGGCGGTGGCTGTAGCGACCCGCGTCGCCGGCGGGCTCGGGGTGCCGGCCGTTGTCGCCACGGTGTACCGGTCAAATGTCGAGATCCCCGCCGTCCTTGATCGGCTTGCCGGAATCGGGGCGGCTGGACTCGACGTCGGCAAGCTGGCCTTGAGCGGCCCTTCGGTCTTGGAGCTCCTCGATTCGTTGGATCGCCACACGCTGCTGGTGGTGGGTGGTCCCGGAGGATCGTGGCTGCAACGTCACCTGTTCGGCAAGGGGCATCGCCTCGCTCTCCGCGCGCCGGGTGGGGTGTTGGTGGTTCGCACCGGACCCGGCCCGGTCGAATCCGATAGGGCGTCTCGATGAAGCCCGGCATCACACTCGGTTCCGTCGGGTTGTCGACGCGGGGACTTCAATCAACCCTCACCACCCGGCTTCCATCGAGGGTCGAAGCTGCGTCGCGCCGACGGCCGCCTCGAGTGAAGTCGCCACGACGCCCTCGCTGCAGACTGGTTCGGACTCGCCCCCCACCCGGCAATGCCACCGCCTCCAGGCATGAGAAGTCCCCACCCCTGGCCGGTTCGATTAGGAGACGACCGCGACCCGTCAGTCAGGGCGGTGGATAATGGATCTCGCGATCATTCTGGTCACGTTCGCCCTCGGTTTCGCCGCAGCCCGCGTCGGCCTCCCGCCACTCGTCGGCTACCTCGGCGCCGGTTTTGCCCTCCACGCCTTTGGCTACCAGACCAATGGAGCCATCGAGGCCGTCGCCGAGTTCGGGATTCTGCTTCTGCTGTTCGCGATCGGGCTCAAACTGCGGGTGAGGACGCTGGCACGGGCCGACGTCTGGGCCGTCACCGGCATCCACATGACCATCACGACCGCGCTGATCGGAGCCTCTTTCCTCGCCATGGGTGTACTCGGTCTGCCCCTGGCGTCATCGTTGACACCGGGGCGTGCAGCCCTGATCGGTTTCGCGTTTTCGTTCTCGAGCACCGTGTTCGCCGTGAAAGCACTGGAGGAACGCAACGAAGCCGCCTCGCTAGCCGGTCGGCTCGCCATCGGCATTCTGATCGCACAGGACCTCTTCGCCGTCGCCTTCCTCGCCCTCGCAGCAGGTGGACCACCATCGATCTGGGCCATCGCAGCAGTTGCCGGCATCATCGCGGCCCGGCCTGTCCTCGGCTGGGTGCTCGACAACAGCGGCCACGGCGAACTTCTCATGCTCTTGGGTGTCACGCTCGCTGTCGGTGTCGGTGCCCAGACGTTCGACGCAGTCGGCCTCAAACCGGACCTCGGCGCCCTCCTCGTTGGTATGACCCTGGCCGGCCATCAGAAAGCCAACGAGCTCGCCAAACAGCTCCTCGGCATCAAGGACCTGCTCCTCGTCGGGTTCTTCCTCTCGATAGGCCTCGGAGGAACTCCAGAGACCCCTGCGCTCGTCGTTGCCGCCATCGCCCTGCTCATCGTCCCGATCAAGGCCGCAGGCTTTTTCCTCCTCCTATCGCGGTTCCGGCTCCGCGCCCGCACCTCCATGCACACCTCCGTCACCTTGACCACCTATTCAGAGTTCGGGCTGATCGTGGCCGCCGCCGGGGTCGACGAAGGACTCATCGACCAACAATGGCTCTCAGCAATGGCGGTTGCGGTCGCCGTGTCGTTCGTCGGCGCCGCCGCCCTCAACAAGGCCCGCTACACCCTGTACGGGCGGTGGTCGCGGGCCCTAGTCGCCTTGGAGCGCCGACCCATCAATCCGGATGATGCACTAGTCGAACCCACTCCAGCCCGGATCGTCATCTTCGGAATGGGACGAGTCGGACAGGGAGCCTACGAAGAATTCGTTGGAGGTCACGGGGACGTCGTGCTCGGCGTCGACCGGCGCGACGTCACAGTCGCCACCCACCTCCAAGCCGGCCGCAACGTGATCCGCGGCGACGCGCTCGACCGTGACTTCTGGGAGCGCCTCCGCCTCCGACCTTGCCTCCAACTCGCCGTGCTCGCCATGAACGACCATGATGCCAACCTCGAAGCCGCTCGCCGCGTCAAAGCCAACTTCCCCAACATCCGAATCGCCGCCACTGCCAGATACGCCGACCAGGTCACCGAACTCCAAGACGCAGGCGTCGACATCGCCAGGAACCTCTACGGCGAAGCCGGTCAAGGCCTCGCCGACGACGCGGCCGACCTCCTGGAGCCCACAGCCGGCATGACATCCCGGGCACCACTCCAAACCGACCAAGGGCACCGGGAAGACCAACCCGATGACTCACATGATCGGGACCGGCTAGTGGTCGACGAGGACCAGCCCAACCACAGCGGTACAGCAAGGCAACGGTTGACAGCGAGCCACCCCAACGAAGGAGCGAAGTCGCATGCGTGCTGAACGACCTCAAGGTCCAGGCCCTCAACCAGCAACCGGACCTGACGAACCCGCCAACGACGGGAATCGCCCACGGCCGGGCACCACCCGACGCCGTTCGCCAACCGGCGCAGCCGCCCGCAACCAAGCCATCCGCGGCCTCGTCCGCATCGCAGTGATCGTTGGCGCACTGATCGCGTTCCTCGTTCTGCTGGCCGCGATCTCCCCCGACACAGCCAGCTAGCCACACTCCGAGTCCGGCCATGGGCATGCGTGCCGTCGGCCACACCAACGGGGCTACTCCAGGAGCGGCAACGGATGAAACGAGACATCACCCCCGTCCGCTGCGGCGCCCAACTACGAATCCACCTCGCACAACTCGTGCCGCTACCACCGCGTCGAGGATTTGGCGTTCGCTGCGGGTACATGCCACCGCGGCGTGTTCGAGGAAGTATGCATGGACGGGTCGTTCGTCGCCTTCGTCTGGCTCGTAGTCCTCGAATCGTTTCGCTAGCTCGTCGGCGTTATCGAGGATATCTTGGATGGATCTCGGCATCAGCGCCGATCACGATCAGATGGCGAGATCATCTAGCTCGAAGACTCGGATTGGATTGCGGTAGGGGCGGAGTGTGTCTTTGTCGCTGATCGCGTGTTTGCGGGCACTTGCCAGAATCACACTCCGACCGGCAGAGGCGCCGATGGACTCTTGCCAAGCATCCCAATCTGGCTGAAGGGATCCACTGGGCCAGCGCCACCAACTCCCGCTCCTCGGCCAGAGTCTTCCATCACAGGCCTAGAACCTGATTCAGGGGATCGCGACGAGTGGGAGCGATGAGTGGCGAACGAGGTAAGAGGCGGTGCCGCCGAGCCCGCTGAAGTGACCTGCACCGCGGGTGCCGATGACGATCAGACCGGCTCGGTTGCGTGTAGCAGTCTCGGGGAGAGCGACGCGAGGGTCCCGGTTGCAGACCTCCAACTTGTACTCGATTCCGTGATCACGGAATTGCACGAGTGCCTCCTCGGTATCGTCTCTCATTTGTTCGTCGTAGCGTTCGACGTGTCCCGGCGGTCTCTCGCAGCCCGGGTCGGCACATCGAACGATCGTGGCCGGCACACCCAGATCGGCACAGAACTGGGCCGACCATGACAACACGCGTTGCGCCACTGGAGAACAGTCCACGCCGACGAGGATCCGGGTCAAGGGTTCCGGGTTCAGAGTCGACTGACGGGGGATGAGGGCGAGAGGCCGATCTGTGGTGAAAAGGAGTCGGCGGCTGACTGAGCCGAGTAGCAACCCAGCTA
>JARFRN010000101.1 GCA_029287195.1 Acidimicrobiia bacterium
CGCCTGGGGCGAGATCTCGTACCCGGGAGCTCCGAACACATCGTTGTGCAACCCGTCGGTGGTCTCGGATGGATCGCACTTGCACATGTTCTACGCGTGCGACGGAAGAGGTGGCGGCTACGCGGTCTCGGCCGACGGCATCTCATGGTCCTTGCACCGAGAGAATCCGGTCCTCGACCTGCCCGATGAACTGGTTGCCTCGGTTCCGGTCTTGTTCGACGGGTCCACGTGGCACATGTGGTTTACGCAGAGATCGAGTCAAGGATCCGACAGGATTTCGTACGCCACCTCGGACCGCGGCCCCATCGACCCCGCCATGAGCAGTGGGAAGTACATCCCGGCAGCTGCGTTCGCAGCGGGCGCCGAGGGTTCGTTCTACGAGACCGACCTCGATCTGAGCAACGCGAGCGATCGGATGGTCGAGTACCAGCTCCAGTGGCTGCCGCGCGACGAGAACAACTCGGAGCCGACGACCTCGGAGATCTTCACCCTCGGCGCCGGCAAGAGCGTGCGCTACAGCAACGTGCTCGGCGAGATCTTCGACCTCGAGCCCGACTCGTTCGGCGCTCTCACGGTGCTGTCGACGAGCCCGGACCTCAAGGCCATGGCGCGGATCGTCAATCTCCCGCACGATATGGGCGAGGGCTGCTTCGGCCAGGCGATCCCGGCGTTGTCGTATAGCGAGTTCACCGGCTTTCGCGAACGGCGTCGGCTGCTCTTCGGGACCGAGAACGCAGATTCGCGGTTCAACGTCGGCTGTCTCAACGGCAGCTCGATCCCCGCCCGGGTCTACCTCGAGCTCTTCCGGTCCGATGGCACGCTGCTCGGCAGCGAGAGCGTCCTCCTGATGGGCTTCGACAACAACCAGCTCAACCGGATCTTCGACCCGTACCACCCGGTTGTCGGCTATGTCGACTACTGGTCCGCCGCCGCCACGGACGCACGGATCTGGTGCTACGGCTCGGTGCTCGACAACGTGACCTCCGACCCGACCACGGTCCCGCCGCAGTGACACCCGGCGCGACATCGGGGCGCGGCAGACAACGGTGCGTGCGGCCGCGAATCCGGAGGAAAACCGGAAGTTTCCCTCATGCACCCACGCCGTGCCGGTCACACCTTGAGAGCAGATTGACGAAGACGAGGAGGAGACCATGAACGTGAAGCAAATCGCTGTGGTGTGTTTAGTGGTTTTGTGCACCGCCGGTGCCGTGTCGGCCCAGACAGTTTGGGAGCATTACCCGGGAAACCCGGTCCTCCCGCCGGGTGATCCAGGAGACTGGGACGAGGGGGGATGCATGGTGCTGGCCGTCATCTTTGACGGCTCGGTCTACCACCTGTGGTACGAGGGGCTGTCAACCGGCGGATACTGGCGAGACATCGGTCACGCGACGTCGCCCGATGGCGTCACCTGGACCAAGGCCGTGGGGAATCCGGTGCTGACCCGCGGCGGGGCTCCGGGGGGCTGGGACGACGCAAACGTGTGTGGGTCTGCCGTCATCTGGGACGGAGCCCTGTTCCACATGTGGTACGAGGGAAGGGCCACAGACGGCGTGGGACGAGCGTGCTATGCCACATCCCCGGACGGAGACGTCTGGACCAAGCACGCCTGCAATCTGCCCGGGCTCGAACCCGGTGTGCCGAATGACTGGGATATCGATGCCGTGCGGCCAAAGACAGTCGTCGTCGAGGGCGGCACCTATCGAATGTGGTACACGGGCATGAAGATCCTCCCGAGTCCTGTCGGCACGACCGGAGTGGTGGGGTACGCAGAGTCCTTTGACGGGATCAACTGGACCAAGCGCCCGGATCCGGTGCTTGAACCGGCGGATGGCACCTGGGAGGAAGAGATGACGGTCGCTCCGCACGTCATCTTTGACGGAACCAGTTACCACATGTTCTACATGGGAGGCGCCGAGGACTACCCGCCGACGATCAGGCACAGCATCGGGTACGCCTTTTCGGCCGACCGCATCCACTGGTACAAGAGCACTGCCAATCCGATCATCGAGGTTGATCCGGGCTTTACCTTGATGGCCCCCGTTTCTTTCGACGGCTCGACCTGGCACATGTGGTACTCGCACACGAGCCCCTCCGGTTGGACACCCATACTCGTGTCGTACGCCACGTCCACCTGCTGCGCCGGGCTGTTCGGCGATGGCTTCGAGACCGGAGACACCTCCGCGTGGTCGCAAAGCGTGCCGTAACGTCGCAGGCACATCAGAGAGGTGCCGCTGATCACGAGGGTGCCGCGTTTCGCATGGTTGCATTGTAGTGGCCTTTCGAGATGGTTCTGTCGAGATCGTCGAGGCGCTGATGAACCGCAGGATCGGCACGCCCCCTTCGGCACGGGCGCGATGGCGAACAGCGACGCCGTCTCGACCGGCCTGATTTTCGCTGATGGCTTCGGGAACGGCAGCACGTCGATGGAGTCGAACACCGTGCCCTGACGAGTGGCGTCCGCACCGAACGAGGTTGGAGCGCGTTCGATGGCAAAGGTGATCCCGTTCCAGACGCGGGTCGGCGCGGCCGACACGGGGGCAACCTCGTCCGGGCTTTCACGGCAGAGGTGCGGCAGCTACAATCATCGCAGCATGTCGAGTCACATCGAGGAATCCCTCCAGAAAGGGGCGTCCTTTCTGATTGGGGAATGGGTGGTCGAGCCGAGTCTCAACCGGCTCACCCGGGCCGGCGTGTCGATCCAGCTCGAGCTGCGGGCGGTCGACGTCCTGCTCTGCCTCGTCGCC
>JARFRN010000157.1 GCA_029287195.1 Acidimicrobiia bacterium
TCGTCCCTGCCACCGGCCTCGGGGTGTCCCGTTGATCTATGACCTTATGTTGTTGTGCATAAGATCATATCGTGGCGCGATGGGATTATCCAGTGGCTCTGTGGTCAAACGGCGTCAAGCGACCACTTTCCGTGGTTGAGATTATTGGAGGCTCTTGACCAGATCCTCGACCTTGGAGGGGTCGATGTTGACTCCCGGACCCATCGTCGATGAGAGGGTGACCTTGCGGACAAAACGTCCTTTGGCTGCCGCCGGCCGTGCCCGGATGATCTCGTCGGCCACCGCGCCGAAGTTTGCGGTGAGCTGCTCCGACTCGAAAGACACCTTGCCGATCGGGACGTGAACATTGCCGTAGCGGTCGTTGCGGTACTCGACACGGCCCGCCTTGAATTCGCTGATGGCCTTGCCGACGTCGGGCGTCACGGTCCCGCTCTTCGGGTTCGGCATGAGACCTCGCGGCCCGAGGATCGAGCCGAGTTTCCCAACGTGCGGCATCATGTCGGGGGCGGCGATCGCAATGTCGAAATCCAGTTCGCGACCGGCAGCGATCTCCTCGGCTAATTCCTTGCCCCCGACGATGTCGGCCCCGGCCTCTTCGGCCTCGGCAAGCTTCTCACCACCGACGAAGGCGACGACGCGGACCTCCTTGCCGGTGCCGTGCGGCAGGCTCACTGTTCCCCGCACCAGCTGATCCGCTTTGCGGGCGTCGATCCCGAGAGTGAACACAACGTCGATGCTCTCGTCGAACTTGGCGAATGCCATGCTTCGCACCAGGCCGACCGCATCTTCCGGGCCGTAGAGAGCGCTCTTGTCGTATTGGCGCTTGGCGGCAACCGAGTTCTTTGATTTCTTTGCCATTTGGCTACCTCCGTGGTTAGCGGGGATGACTCCCCTCCCACTCGTTCCGGTACCTCGCGGTGCCGGGGTGCCACCGGCTCGGCCGGCTGCACCTCATGTCTCAGCCGTCGACGGTGATGCCCATCGACCGGGCGGTCCCTTCAACGATCTTCATTGCGGCATCGATGTCGTTGGCGTTGAGGTCGACCATTTTGGTCTCAGCAATGTGCTTGACCTGTTCCCGCGTCACCGTGCCGACTTTCTCCTTGTGCGGCTCCGGCGAGCCCTTCTCGATCCTGGCTGCCTGCCGTAGCATCACTGCAGCCGGCGGTGTCTTGGTGACAAACGTGAAGCTGCGGTCTTCGTAGATGGAGATCTCGACGGGAACGATCGTCCCCGCCTGTCCGCTGGTCGCATCGTTGTAGGCCTTCACGAAGTCCATGATGTTGACTCCGTGCTGGCCCAAAGCAGGGCCCACCGGCGGGGCGGGACTCGCCTGCCCGGCGGGAATCTGCAGTTTGAGCATCGTCATCAGCTTCTTGCGGCCCATTGGTTAAACCTCGCTTGGTTTCAGTATTTGAGGATCTGGTCGAAGTTGAGCTCGACCGGTGTTTCCCGTCCGAAGATGTCGACGAGAACCCGGACCTTCGACTGATCGACGTTGATGTCTTCGATGACGCCGTTGAAGTCGGCAAACGGCCCTTCGACCACCCTGATGGTCTCGCCAACTTCCCAGGCGGGCTTGAATGTTGGTTCCTTCTTCTCGGCTCCCGGCTCTTCTTCCTTGCGGACTCCGAGAATTCGCTCGACCTCACGGCGCGACAGCGGAGTCGGTTTCGAACCGGAGCCGACGAACCCGGTGACACCCGGCGTGTTGCGCACCGCGTACCAGGTGTCGTCGTCCATGTAGAGACGAACCAGGATGTATCCCGGGAATTTCTTGCGCTCGACCGTCACCTTGCGGCCCGACTTGAACTCGACGACTTCTTCCATCGGGATGACGACATCGAAGACGCGGTCCTCGAGGTGCATCGACTTCACACGGGTCTCGAGGTTGGCCTTCACCTTTTTCTCGTAACCCGAGTAGGAGTGCACCACATACCAACCGCCGGGAAGGTCGTAGGGGCTGGCAGGACCGAGCGACACAGTCGAGTCGGTGTCCTCCGCTACCTCCGTCTCGGCAACCTCCGTCTCGGCAACCTCCGTCTCCGCTACCTCGCCGGTCTCAGCGACCGTTGGCTCGGTGGATTCGGTGGCGTCACCCTGCGCCTCTTCCGTCGCAGGCTCGGGTGATGTCTCTTGACTATCCGGAATCTCGAGAGTCATTGCCTACACCGCGTCGAGCAATCGGAGGATGGAGTTCTTGAGGCCGAAGTCGAGCGCAAAGGTGTACGCGGTGACAACGGTGGTGACAACCAGAACAACAATGGTGAAGGTCGTGGTCTCTTCACGGGTGGGCCACGCCACCTTCTTCAGTTCTTGACGAACCTCGCGCAGAAACTGGCGTAAACCGACGCGCTCGCGCTTGCGCTGCTGCGGAGCAGCCTTGCGTCGCTTCTTGGCGCGCTCTTCCTCCTTCGCCTGGAGGCGTCGCATTTCTCGGTTCACGTTCAATCCTTCCTGAGTAAGCAGGGGTGGCGGGATTCGAACCCACAACCTACGGTTTTGGAGACCGTCGCTCTGCCAATTGGAGCTACACCCCTCAACATAGGCCTGGGGCCGACGCGGAGTATATGAGCTAAGGCGCCCAAGTGTAAACCTGATTTGCGTTGACGCGCCCCCTCGAGTCGCATTGGGGCCCGATTTTGCAATCGAGGCAAACGTGGATGCCG
>JARFRN010000197.1 GCA_029287195.1 Acidimicrobiia bacterium
CTCGAGGGCGGCCGCAGTCGGGTTGCCCATCCGGGTGTATATATAGCCGTGCTCGGTGCCGGCGAAACGGCCGGCTCCCTGGTCCACGCTGTCGAAGGCGAACGTAGAGCTCTGAGAGATGGGGACCGAGACCGCTCCAAAGCGCGGATCGGGTTCGCTACCGGCGTGAACGGCCTCGGTGTCGAAGCCATGGTGATCGCTCATCATCATCTCCCGGAGTCGGCTATCTCCAGAGATACTCCTCTGGGCGCCTCGGCTGTAGGGCCTATGGGCATGATGTGGAGGTCCCGGTCCTTTCCGGCGAGAACCTTGTGCAATAGCGTGTCACCCGGGGACGTTCCCAGCGGCGTCTTATGGGTGTAATGACCGACGAAGAGATCTACCGCAAGTACGCCGATGACCTGGTGCGGTTCGCTACCGGGATTGTCGGCCCGTTCGATGCCCAGGATGTGGTCACCGACGCTTGCTTGCGTTCGTTCCGCTCGACGACCTGGCCGCAGGTCCACAACCACCGGGCGTACCTCTATCGATCGGTCCTCAACCATGCCCGTTCGCACCATCGCAGCACATTGCGGCGACGATTGCGGGAAATGAAAGCTGCATCTTCCGCAAAGAGTTGGCCGTACGAGGTAGACGTCGACGTACTGGTTGCGGTCGATCGGCTGAGCGTGCAACAGCGCGCTGCGGTCGTACTCACATATTGGGAGGACCTCAGCGTGGAAGAGGTGGCACTGCGGTTGCAGATTTCGGAAGGATCCGTGAAACGGCACCTCGCCCGGGCTCGCTCACGACTCAGGGAGTACCTCGATGAGTGATGATCGTCACGATCCGCGCGTTCGGGAGCTGACTTACCGGCTGATGGAGATGGCGCCGGATGCGCCTCCATTTCCCGAGGAGGCAATTGCCATGAATGTTCCCGCTACCAAACAACGTCCCCCGCTGCTGGTGTGGGCGGCGGCCGCAGCTGTAGTTGTGCTTCTGATCGGGCTTCCGCTGATCTTGTTCCGAGGCGGGGATGAGCCGGCCGATTCGGCAACGACCATCGCTGCATCCGATTCGGCGGCTACCACAACGCTTGCCGATGAGTCGACGACTGCGCCCGAGACCACGTCCCCCCCGGTGACGACAACACCGCCGGAGATTCTCTTGCCGGTCGATACGTCAGGGGACTGTCGACAGGACTGGGAGGACCTGGGCGATTGGGATCCCTCCGCATGGTATGTGTTTCTCGGATGCGACCGGCCGGGCATGGAGGAGATCCTGGTGCCGCGCCCGCGAGCCTTGGTGTCCGGCGAAATCGAAGACGTCGGTAGCGCCATGATTGAACAACTGACCGGCCCAACCGACGAGGAACTCGAAGCCGGCTACTTCGCCTTCACGGTGGAGGAAGGTGACCCTGGTCAGTATGTCGGGTATCGGGTAACCGGAAGCGATGTCCAGTTCGAGTTCGTCGATTTCCGTTCGGACCCGGGTATGTCAAACGCCAGTGCCAGCACCGCCAGCATGCATCTGCTGGCGGAGCTGTCGGCTGTTTCCTTCCAGTTCCCGGTCGTCGATTCGGTGACGTTCACCTTCGATGGTGACTGTGATCTCTTCTGGAATTGGCTGCAGCGGGACTGCAGCACCGTGCTACGTGCGGATTGGGAGGATTCTGAGATGGGCGCGAGGATCGCCGCCTGGCAGGCGCTGAGCTCCGGCACCCCGCCTACGACGACGCTCCCGGCCGGTGACTCCACTACGACGCTACCGGGTGAGGCATTTGACATCGGCCCGGCGGCGGGGGACGTGGTTGCGGTGGTGGGCGTGCATTTTGGTGACGTGCTCAATGTGCGTGAGGGGCCGGGGACCCAATATGAAATCGTCGCCACCCTGGCCCCGCAGGCTGATGACGTGGTTGCGACCGGGCGGCACCGGCTGCTGGAAAGCTCCATTTGGAACGAAGTCACCGTCGAGGGTGAGAAGGGCTGGGTCAATTCCCGATTCCTCGGCTACCTCGGAGGGGTGGACGACCTGACAGCGGTCGTCGTCGATGCTCTTGGAGGGATCCCCGAAGCTGAAACCATGGTCGAGATGGGCGACATCGTTGCGGAGAGTTTCCGCAGCGATGAGGGTGGATTCCGATACAAGATCTCGGGGGCGCCGAGCGTCGGCGATCTCGGCGAAATCACGGTCGACGTCCTCGGCCTAGCCGACGATGCGCTGCTGGGGTACCGACTTCACATCTTCGGCCAACCGACTGCCGGCGGTGAAGGCTTCAGCCTGAAGAGCGTCGAGGGGACGGCGTTGTGCGGGCGCGGGGTTACCGAAGACGGACTCTGCGTCTGAGCCTCGCTCAGACTGTGCTGTGCAACCGGCGGCTGCCGATATCGGCCGTCGGTCACGCAGCAACGGCGTGCAAGAAATGTCTATCTTGCGCCCAACGCGCTTTCTGAGCGGCTTTAGGGGCGGTTGGGGATACCCGGGCCTCTGTATCCTGACTGAACTCAGAGGCGAGTAATTCCAGGAGAGGACACCTGATGAGCAGCCACGATCCTTTCGGCGCCAAGGACACGATCAGTACCCCCGTAGGTTTCCGCACCGTCTACCGCCTCGACGCGCTCAAAGACATGGGCGACATCGACAGCCTTCCGTATTCGATCAAGGTGCTTCTGGAAGCTGCTCTGCGGGAACACGATGGTGAGACGGTCACCGATCAAGACGTGCAGGCGCTGGCCCAGTATGACGCAACCAAGGTGGAGGAGACGGAGATCGCCTTCAAACCGGCCCGGGTGGTGCTGCAGGACTTCACCGGCGTTCCCGCGGTCGTCGATCTCGCTGCGATGCGGGCCGCCATCGTCAGGATGACCGGCAACGAGTTCGATGCACAGAAGGTCAACCCGCTCATCCCCGTCGACCTCGTCATCGACCATTCGGTGCAGGTCGATGCCTTCAACTCGGGGATGGCCTTGCAGATCAACAGCGAGCGCGAGTTCGAACGCAACCACGAGCGCTACGAGTTCTTGAAGTGGGGCCAATCCGCATTCCAGAGTTTTCGGGTCGTGCCGCCGGCAACCGGCATCGTGCATCAGGTCAACCTCGAGTACCTGGCGAAGGTGGTTTGGGATGATCGCGGTCACCTATACCCAGATTCGCTGGTTGGTACCGATTCGCACACGACGATGATCAATGGTCTTGGTGTGCTCGGCTGGGGCGTCGGCGGGATCGAAGCCGAGGCGGCCATGGTCGGTCAACCGATCTACATGCTGTTGCCTGAAGTGGTTGGCTTCAGGCTCACCGGCAAGCTACAAGACGGCGTGACCGCCACGGATCTCGTGCTGCGTGTAGTCGAGATGCTCCGTGAGCACGGCGTTGTAGGCAAATTTGTCGAGTTCCACGGCCCGGGTCTGGCCGAGATGCCGCTGGCCAATAGGGCAACAATCGCCAATATGGCTCCCGAGTATGGGGCCACGATGGGGTTCTTTCCGGTCGATGAGCAAACAACGACGTATATGCGCCTATCCGGCCGCGAGGAGCAACTCATCGAGACTGTCGAGCAGTACTCCAAGATGCAGGGCTTGTGGCGTGACGACGATCGAGCGATCGTCTACAGCTCCAACCTCGAATTGGATATGTCGACGGTCACCGCGTCTTTGTCCGGCCCGAAGCGCCCCCAGGACCGGATCGACCTCGGCGACATGAAGACTCAATGGGCGGCCGACGTCGACGGTCTCCGCAAGGAGGGAACGACGGCATCAGAGCCCGTGCCGGTGGAATTCGATGGTGCTCAGTTCGAACTCAGGGACGCCGACGTAGTCATAGCTGCCATCACCAGTTGCACGAATACGTCCAACCCGGATGTCATGGTTGGGGCCGGTCTGGTGGCTCGCAAGGCCAGGGAGTTGGGGCTAACCCGCAAGCCGTGGGTGAAGACCTCGCTGGCTCCAGGTTCCAAGGTGGTCACCGACTACCTCACCAAGGCTCGTCTGATGGACGACCTCGAGGCGCTCGGCTTCTACCTCGTGGGCTATGGCTGCACCACGTGCATCGGCAACTCGGGCCCGTTGCCCGAGCCGATTAGCGCCGCCATAAACGAGAACGACTTGGTGG
>JARFRN010000208.1 GCA_029287195.1 Acidimicrobiia bacterium
AGATCCAGTTCGCCGTGGTTTCGGCGGCTCGGGGCGGCGTTCGACGAGTTCGTGGGCCGCCGCCGCTATGTCGACTGTCGTCCGAATGATCGTCTCGGCGGGCGGCTCGGAGGTGTCGCTAACGAAGCTGATACCGCCGTCCTCTATGAGCGCCGTGGGGTAGCGGTCGAGGAGCTTTACGAGGGTGCGACGCAACGCGGGATCCATCATTTCGCGGAGCGCATCGGGACGCGATGTGTTCACATTGAAACTCTGATCGAATTCCATTGCTCCGACCTGGGTGTCGGTCCGGCCGAGGTTCTCGAGCGTGCGGGTGATGCTGGTCTCGCGTTCCAGTCGAAGGGATATTCCCAGCGGGGGATAGAAGACGCGATACCTCGCCCCGGGGTGGCGGCCCTCGGCGATATCGACACGCACCGGGAGTCCATTGATCATCCCCTCGAGGCGGGGAAGAAGCTCCGGGACGCTACGGGTGAGCTTCAGCTCGAGGGCGGTAGCAGCAGCCAGGAATGGATCGTCGGTGCTCCCGAGCCGCATTGCGACGAAGAACACGACGATGACGACAACCAAAACGACGGCGACGGCACTCATCGGTCGCCGATTATACGAAGCGACTGCTTTGATCCGGCGCTAATGCCCTGTTCGAGGCCGTTAATCGGCGTCGGCGGGCAACGGCGGAATCTGCCCTTCTATATAGCTCGAGAGCGTCACAACCGTACGGCTTGGGCCCGGTGCGATCTGCCGTATCTCGTCGAGTATCTCTCCGAGATGGCGCGACGACCGGGCCTTGATGTGAAGGAGCAGGTCGAACTCGCCGGTAACCGCAGCAGAGGACTTGATGAATGGGATGGTTCGGAGACGCTCCGACAACTCGGCAAGTCCGCGCGATTCGTTGTCGCGGATACTGATGAAGGCGTCGACGGGGTAGCCCAGCGCCTCCCAGTTGAGTTCGACCGTAAAGGAGTCGATATAGCCGCGCTCTCTGAGCCGTTTGACCCGCTGGTGCACCGTTCCGGTGGAAACGCCTATCTGGTTGGCGATCTGGGCATAGGGCATACGCCCATCCCTTATCAGAAACTCGACGATTTGATAGTCGGTAGCATCCATTCGCTGCAAGATTATCATCGACAGCCTCTACATGGAATAAATCGTTTGACAAATCGTTGGTAGTGGTACAAACTACAATGGTGAAATTGAGGGCCAGAATGACAATCCATCCTGACGCGGTATTCCAGCTAGTCAGTTCGCAACTTGCGGCATTCAACGCCATTGCTGGGCAGCGTCGATAGATCGAGGGGCTCGTCCCCCTAGTGAAATAGAAGGGAAGCCCAACTCCCTCCCCTCCCTCCCGGGCTTCCCTTCTTTTTCGCGTTCAGAGGGTGGGGAGAAGCTGTTCAGGGTGCCCCGTTACACTCGCCTCGTGTCCTACTCCCGTGAAGACATCGAACGTATCCGAGAACATACGGATCTGGCCGAATTAGCCGCCGAAATCACGAAAGTGAAACGATCCGGGCGATCCGTGATGGCCGTGTGTCCTTTTCACCAGGAGAAGACTCCCTCGCTGTCGATCGATCCGGGGCGCGGGCTCTACCACTGTTTCGGCTGCGGCAAGAGCGGGGACATCTTCGGCTGGATCCAGGAGTCCCAGAGTGTTGACTTCCGTGAGGCAGTCGAACTTCTGGCACGCCGCGCCGGTATCACCCTGACGCAAACACCGGGCGAGGCAAAGCGACGGGGTCGACGCGAGGAACTAGTGCGAGCTACCCAGGCTGCGGTCGACTTCTATCGGGAGCGGCTCAAGACGGGTGGCGATGCCGGAGCCGCTCGGGGCTATCTGCGCGGTCGGGGCTACGCCGGCGAAGTGGTCGACAGATTCAGTATCGGGTATTCGCCGGACGCGTGGGATGAGCTGACACGCCACCTCAAAGGCCGCGGTTTCAGCGACCGTACCTTGGCCGAGGCCGGACTGGCGTCGCGCAGCCGTGTGGGGCGCCTCATCGATCGGTTTCGGGGCCGGATCATGTTCCCCATCTTCGATCTGAGAGGTGATCCCGTAGGATTTGGCGCTCGCCGGCTCGAGGGTGATGGCCCTAAGTACCTGAACACATCCGAGACGCCGATCTATCACAAATCGAATCTGCTGTACGGGTTGAACTGGGCCAAAGGCGATATCGTGCGCCGGGGAGAGTCGGTCGTTGTGGAGGGCTACACCGATGTCATAGCTCTCCATCTGGCGGGTCATCCCATTGCCGTGGCCACCTGCGGGACTGCACTCGGCGAGAACCACCTCGATCTGTTGCGAAGATTTAGCGAGCGCGTGCTACTTGCGTTTGATGCCGATGAGGCGGGAGCAGGCGCTGCGCTGCGTGGATTCGATATGGCGGTTCCGGGTGATCTCGATCTACGAGTTGTGATGCTCCCGGAGGGTCGGGATCCGGCGGATCTGGTCGGGGAAGGGGATGAGCATCTGTTGGTTGCGGCTATGAAGGATTCGACCCCGCTGTTGCAGTTCTCCGTCGATCGGGAGCTCGCCAAGCACGATCTCGGCGAGGCAGAGGCACGGGGTCGAGGAATCCGGGCCGTCGCAGCTATGGTTGCCCGCCATCATGACCCTCTTGTCCGGCACGAATACGCAGTGTCGATCTCGCGGCGAACGGGCGTTGAGCTCCGGCTCGTCGAGGAAGCGGTGGCAAGCGCCGGGCGGAAGCGTCAACCAGAAACCACTCGGTCGGCTCGCCCCCGCTCCCACAAGCTATCGGGGATGGAAAAGGCAGAGCGCGAATTGCTCCGCCTGATCATGACGAACCGTGTCGAGATGCGAAAGCAGGAGATCGATGAGGCTCTGTTCGGCGACGATGCCCACCTGGCCGCATTCCGGCTCATCTGGCCGGAGATACAGAAGCTCGATCCCGGGGCCACCCCGGATCTGGGGAGGATCCTCGGCGCCGGCGAAACCGACGAGGAGCGCTTGCTCGCCGAGCTTGCCCTCGAAGATCGGCCGGAGTCGGATCCGGCCGACGTCATCAATCGACTCGAGGTCGGCACCGTAACCCGCCGAATCGAACAGCTGCAAAGGGAACTCGAGTCGCTCACGGGAACGGATCAGGAGTATTCCGACAAGCTCGAGGAGTTGTTAGCTTTGCAGCAACAGAAGCAACGTCTACGGAGCCGCGAGTGAACGAAGCAGCATCGACCGTCCTCGAACTATTGACCAAGCGCGGTCAACAGCGCGGCTTTCTCGTGGTCACCGAGATCCTGCAAGAGCTCGAAGACGTTGCCGCCCCGGCCGAGGCATTCGACGAGGTCGTCGAGGCCTTGCAGACGAACAAAGTCAACGTCCGCGAGGACTCGCAGAATGCACTCGAGGCCACCGCCCTGAGCAGCGACGAGCTGGTTCACGTCTCCGATCCGGTTCGAATGTATCTGCAGGAGATCGGCCGGTATCCATTGCTGACTCCCCAGCAAGAGGTGGAGCTGGCCATGCAAATGGAGGCAGGGGAGCGGGCGTCGGAGAAACTCGACAGCGATGCCGGTTCCGAACTGCCGGTTGCCGAGCGCGTCATCCTGCAGCGGGCGGCTCGCACCGCAGATCGATCCCGCAAGAGACTGGTGGAGGCAAACCTACGCTTGGTGGTGTCGATCGCCAAGAAGTATGTGGGTCGCGGCCTTTCTTTGCTCGACCTGATCCAGGAGGGGAATCTGGGGCTGATCCGGGCGGTGGAAAAGTTCGACTATCGCAAGGGTTTCAAGTTCTCTACGTATGCGACCTGGTGGATACGTCAAGCGGTGACCCGGGCTCTTGCTGATCAGGCGCGTACGATCCGGGTTCCGGTGCATATGGTCGAGACCATCAACAAGCTGGCCAGGGCGCAGCGCACCTTGATGCAGGAGCTGGGACGCGAGCCGACGATCTCGGAGATCGCCCAAGAGCTGGAGCTGGAGCCGCAGCAGGTCACGGAGCTGCGGCGCATTGCTCAAGACCCGGTGTCGCTCGAAACGCCTCTAGGAGAAGAGGACGACTCGACACTCGGCGACTTCGTCGAGGATACCGATGCCGACGTGCCGGTCGAGGTTGCGTCTTTCAAGCTGCTGCAAGAGTATCTGTCTCTGGTTCTCGAAGGTCTCAACGAACGGGAACGACAGGTCCTGATAATGAGGTTTGGGCTCGCCGACGGCAAGGTGAAGACACTCGAAGAGGTGGGTGCCCACTTCAACGTTACTCGGGAGCGTATCCGTCAGATCGAGACAAAAGCCCTGGCAAAGCTACGGCAGCCGGCACGCGCCAAACGACTCGAAGGGTATCTGGAAGGGGCGTGACGGTTCCCTGCGAGTAGCCTGCGGAACCGAATGACGCCAATGCAGTTGCCTCCTCCGGGGATACCCCCAGCTGAGGTAGAAATCACCGAAGAGCTGGTCTCTGCTCTGCTTGCCGCTCAGCACCCCGACCTCATGAGCCATGGCCTGGCGCTGTTCGGAAGCGGTTGGGATAACACCACATACCGGCTTGGGGCTGAGTTGGCGGTGCGGCTGCCCCGCCGTCAGCTGGGCGCCGACATGATGGTGAAGGAGCAGCGGTGGCTGCCACAGCTGGCACCGCAGCTGCCGTTGCCGATTGGCCGCCCGGTACGTCTCGGAGGCCCTGGGAACGGCTATCCGTGGCCGTGGAATGTCGTCGAGTGGATCGACGGTGTGTCGGCGATCGAGGCCCCGATCCCGGAGAGCGACGCTGCGGTCCTCGGATCCTTCCTGGCATCGCTTCACCAGCCCTCGCCGCCGGAAGCGCCGCGCAACAAGTGGCGTGGGGGCGCCCTGGCTGATCGGGCACCATCGGTCGAGGGTCGGTTGGAGCGGTTGGAGGCCCACGATCTATCGGTACCCGTGGGCCGCATCGCGGAGACGTGGCATCGTGCAAGCAGCGTGCCGATCGACACTCCGGCAACCTGGCTCCATGGGGATGTGCATCCGCGCAATCTCATCGTCGACGGGGGACGACTCGCTGCCGTCATCGACTGGGGCGACCTATGTTCGGGTGATCCTGCCACGGACCTTGCGGCGGCCTGGCTTCTGTTTCCGACTGATGCGCACACCGCCTTGCATACAGCCTACGGTGACATAACGGAAGCGACTTGGGAGAGAGCACGCGGGTGGGCAATCTTCTTCGGGGTGGTCATGGTCGACGCGGGTCGCCGCGACGACCATGCCTGGGCCGCCGCCGGGAACGAGGCACTGACGCGGGCTTGCACCTAACCGGTGCCGCTACCCGGGGTGCCCGTTTCCGCCGACCCGCTCCCGTATGGCATCACTTGCGTTCAACAGTTGATCAGCGACGGCACCCCGCACTTGCGCAGTGCCGGAGTCGACAGCATCCTTGCTCTGATCGATGACCTTGCGGACATGCTCGTTCGAAGTCGCCCGTCGGTAGGCGCGCCGGATCTGCTCGTAGCGATCCCGCCCGGCCCGTGCTCCGAGGACGTAACCGGCTGCGAATGCGAGGGCGGTGCGTAGCTTCATGACTGCATTGTGCCACGGTTAGGTATGCGCCCGCACGTCTGATACCATCCTGCGCCGCACATCGTGCGCCCGCGCCGCGGGTACCTTCCGGGGTAGCTCAATCGGCAGAGCAGCGGACTGTTAATCCGTTGGTTGGGAGTTCAAGTCTCCCCCCCGGAGCCACAATTGCTTCATCCCGGGCCGATGGGGGCCGCCATTGCGGTTTCGCAGCTTCACGACAATCAGGCGTAGATGGTTGCGTTAGTTGCGCTTGCGGCTTTTCTCGTCGGATTCAGCAAGGCGGGCGTTGCCGGTACGCTCGGCCCGTTCGTTACCGTCCTCATGGCGCTGGCAATCGGGGCCGACGACGCAGTTGGGTTGCTGCTCCCCATCCTGATCATTGCCGATTGGTTCACGGTGGCGGCCCACTGGAGGCACTGGGATCTGTCGATATATCGGAGATTGCTCGCCGCCGCCGCGGTCGGCATCGTGATCGGCAGTTTCATCATCTCCACAGTTGACGAAGCCGCGCTTCGCCGGATCATTGCCATCTCGATGTTGGTCTTTGCCGTCTTCTACGCTTTCAGCAAGTCGGTGCGGCTCGACCCGAGCAAACAGAAGCGAAACGCGTGGCCTGCCGGCGTGATATCGGGCGTCGTGTCGACCCTGGCGCACCTCGGGGGACCGCCGATCTTCGTTTATCTGATGACAACCAACCTCTCGCCACGGCGATTCGTCGCCACTTCGGCCTTCCTGTTTGCCTCTATCAACCTGCTGAAGGTACCGGGCTACTTGGCTGCCGGACTCTTCGACGGAGACCTGATCGTGTCGACCATGTGGGCCTGGGCAATGATCCCGATTGGAGTACTGGTAGGGCGGGCCCTGGTCGATCGGATCAATCGCGAGTGGTTCGAGCGGGTGACGGTCGTGTTGCTCGCTGCCGGTGCGCTCGTGCTCCTATTCGTCTGAGTCGGCGGGGCATCCGGCTACGCTCGATCGATGCCGTTCCCTGCGAGGCTCGACGATCTGCGACCCAACCGACGGCGATCGGCGGCGTTCACCGATCAGGTCGGTTTGATAGCCGCGGCCGAGCTACCCGAGGTAGTGCCGGCAATTACTGCTGTGGAGGAGGCAGCCGGCGACGGGCTGTGGGCGGTTGGCTACATCAGCTACGAAGCAGCCCCGGCGTTCGATCTCAATCTGCAGGTTTGCGGCGATAGCGACGACTTCCACCCCCGGCTGCCCCTCCTTTGGTTTGGGCTCTTCAGGACTCGCCTGCTCAACCCTTCGCCGGACACGCATCTGGGTTCCTACGGGCTGTCGGCTTGGGAAGCGGTCGACTCGGCAGAGGCCTACCTCCGCGGCGTCGAGGCCATCCGGCAGCGGATTATCGCCGGCGACACCTACCAGGCGAACTACACCACTCGTCTCCGTGCCCACTTCACCGGCGATCCGGTCGCCTTCTACCACGAACTCGCAACCGCACAGTCCGGCGGCTACGGAACCTACCTCGACACGGGCCGCTACAAGATCGTCAGCGCCTCGCCCGAGCTGTTTTTCGACCGCTACCCGACTGACCTGGGTCCCGATCGGCTCATCACCCGGCCGATGAAGGGCACGGCACCGCGGGGTCGATGGGCGGCGGAAGATGATCTGCATCGCAGCCATCTCGAAGCCTCTGAGAAGGACCGGGCCGAGAACCTCATCATCGTCGACCTCCTCCGCAACGATCTCGGGCGGATTTCCGAATTCGGCTCCGTGGCCGCCTCTGACTTGCTGGCCGTGGAACGCTACGACACCGTGTGGCAGCTGACATCGACCATCACCGGGCTGATAGATCCGCAGGTGCCACTGCTCGACGTGCTCCGGGCGCTGTTCCCGTGCGGATCGATTACCGGCGCCCCCAAGGTCAGGACGATGGAGATCATCGCCGAGCAGGAGAGCACGCGGCGCGGTGTCTACACGGGCGCGATTGGGTTTGTTGCCCCGCGTGGAGCGACCGGCCCGCGGGCTTCATTCAGCGTAGGTATCCGCACCGTTGTGATCGACAGCGATTCTGGCAATGCCGAGTATGGGGTTGGTGGGGGAATCACCTACGACTCCGATCCGCGTGCCGAATACGACGAGGCGATGCTCAAGGCTCGAATACTCGACTACGGCAGATCCGATTTCAATTTGTTGGAGACGCTGCGATGGAACCCGGTCACAGGATGGTATTGGCTGGATCTCCACCTCGGTCGGCTGGAGGCATCGGCGGAGTACTTCTCGGTGCCGATTGATCGCTCGAAGCTCGTCGCCCGCTTGAAGGTCGCCGTTGACGGCGTCGACGAAGAGAGCCTGGTCCGGCTGACGGTGAGTCGGCGGGGCAAGATTCGCGTCGAGGTTGAACCGCTGGTGCAGAATGAGCGACCGTCGGTGGCTGTTGCCATCGACCGGGAACCGGTAGACACGAGTAGCCCGTTCCTGTTCCACAAGACGACGCGACGAGCGGTATACGACGAACGCCGGGCTCGTCACCCCGATGCCGACGACGTGCTCCTCATCAACGACCATGCGGAACTCACAGAGTCGACTATTGCCAACGTGGCGGTGAAGCTGGACGGCATCTGGTACACCCCACCGGTTGAGGCCGGGTGTCTGCCCGGGGTCTATCGCGCCGTCCTGCTCAAAGAAGGCCGGCTGACGGAGCGCAGGATCCCGGTAACCGACCTCGAGAGATGTGACGGCATCGCGCTGCTGAACTCGGTGCGTTTGTGGCGGCCGGCGTTCCTGGTTGCCGTATGAGCGCGCGTCGGTCCTAAGCTCCCCGCATGTTGCGCGTTGTAGTTCACGAACCCGAGATCGCACCCAACACCGGCAACCTGATGAGGCTCACAGTCAACACCGGCTGTGAACTCCACCTGATCGAGCCTCTCGGCTTCTCGCTGGACGAGGCCAGAGTGCGTCGCGCCGGCCTCGACTACCGCGAGTTCGCCAAAGTGCACACTCATCCCGGATGGGAGGCGTTTCTCGGCACCATCGGCGATGCTCGCATCATTGCCTTCAGCCAGCATGCGACCATGGTGTACACGGACGTTGTGTACCGGCCGGGGGATGTGCTCATCTTCGGCAAGGAATCGACCGGTCTGCCCGCTGCCGTGCTGGAACACCCCGCTGTTGCCGAACGGGTGCGCATCCCCATCGGGCCGCGTGGCCGGAGTCTCAACCTTGCCAACGCCGCTGCGGTTGGCATATACGAAGCCTGGCGGCAGTTGGGGTTCTCCACGGCCGGGCCGGCGACGTGAGGCACCGAACGACGGTGCGGGTTCGGTTCTACGAACTCGATCCCTACGGGCACGTCAACCATTCCGTCTACATCCAGTACTTCGAAGCGGCCCGGGCACAATGGCTCAACGAACTGGGGTTCCCTCTCGACAGACTGCAGCGGGACGGCATCCAGATAGTCGTCACCGAGATCAACACCCGCTACCTGGGCTCGGCCGGTCCCGACGAAGAACTGGTCGTGGAAACCCAAGCGGAAGAGATGCGGCGCGTTTCCATGAGGTTCCTCCAGAAGATCCTGCGGGGTGACGAGATCCTGGTGAAGCAAACCATCAGCGCTGCTTGCATCAACGAATCCGGGCGGCCGACTCGGGTCCCTGCGGAGCTGGCTACTGCCCTGCAACGAGGCCAGTGATCGACACCGAGTCCGTCGCCGAAATCGAAGCTGCGGCCTACCGGGCGTGGCCGGCACGCGAGACGGTCGAGTATGACGGCTGGCAACTGCGGTTCGCCGACGGGTTCTCCCGGCGCGGCAACTCCGTTTACCCGGCGCGACGCTCGGCACTGTCCCACGACGAGAAACTCGACTGGTGCCGAAGTTGGTACCTGGATCGCGGTGCGCCACTCATCGTCCGTCAGACACCGGCCAGCGAAGCGGGGTTGGATCGGGTGCTGTCCGGTGCCGGGTTCACTCTCGAGGGCCGGACCGTGGTGATGACGGCCGATCTAGGGGAGATGCGAGGACCGGCGGACAACCTCCCCGCCGTTCCCGGCTCTGAGTGGTGGGACGCTGCCGCCGAGTTGTGGCAGATCCCGCAGCAGCGGCGGGCCGGGTGGCGGGGCATCATCGAACGTATCGATCATCCCGCCGCCTTTGTGCAACGTTCGGGAAGCGATGGCCCCCAGGCCGCTGGTTTGGCCGTCGTGGTTGGGGAGTGGCTGGGCTTGTTCGAGATCATCGTGCGCGACGACCTGCGGCGGAGCGGGGTCGGCGGCTCCATCACGAGATTGCTGATGGGCTGGGGGAGGCATGCCGGTGCGCGGCGTGCTTTTTTACAGGTGGTCGAAGACAACGAACCAGCCATTGCCCTGTACACAGCTCTGGGTTTCGCTCCTGCGTACACATACTGGTACCGAAGAGCGCCGACGTGAACGATCTGGAGCACGGCCTGCAACAGCACTCCGATGCAGGTGTCGGGTTCTGGCAGTCAGCTATCGCCTGAGGACTTGAAATCTTCGGTCGTAGGCATATCCAAACCGGCGTCCCTAGTGGCGCCGAAGCAGCCATAGGCCACCGCTACCGCCGAGATGAGGCCTACGAACAGCCCGTATTTGACCAGGCTGGTCTCAGTTATCCAGCGCAGCAGCACGAAGATGACACCGATCGCCGCGAGGATGAGTGCGAACTGTTCAGCTTCCAGGTTGCCGACTTTGACGTCCGAGATCTCCATGGCCTTGAGGAAGAGAATTGCGGCGCCGGCGATTGCCAGCAGGATGCCTGCCCAAGCGAAGAACCCGGAGTCGAACCCTCTGATGTTGGCTCCGATGCCTCCGGAGCTGAACCCGTACCACGGCAGGAAGAGCGAGATGATCGCCAGAACCCCACCGCCCACTGCGATCCGCTGGTTCTGGCTTAACTTGCTGAAGTCCATTTGGCTCCCCTTGAAGCTCGGCTGCGAGCCTCGCAGCCCTGGTTCCATCGCGCTGAGCGTAGTCGTCGCTATTCGGCATGTCTCTGACTCCTGGGCACATTCTGACAACTAGTCACCCCTGCGACGAGCACGCTGCGGAGTGGTACCTGCGAACCGAAAGCCTCTGTGTCCGATTGTTCCGGACGAGTGCTGCCGTGGCCATCGAGGTGTCGCCCGATCCGGCGATTCCACCAGCTGACACGGGAGCTTGTGGCCGGCAGGTGCGAGATGGAGTAGGGAGCGGCAGCTTTTTGTATCGGGGACGCAAGAGCAGATCGCAAGGTGGTCCGAGCTCGGCGGCGAGGGACGGCCGCACCGAGCCTCGGTCTTCGAGACGCGGATCAACCGGCGCCGGAGGCAACCGAGGACGCCGGTTGATCGAGTGCGGCTAGCTGGCTAGGGGCAGGGTGGGCCGGTGCTCACCTTTAGCTGCAGATCCCGAGGTGGGGGGACGAGTCGTTCACCGAGATCGATCAATCGCCGACCGATCCAGTTGCGGGTTCGGTGAGCGGCCGAGGTGTTGTTCGTCTGCGGTGCCCTGGGGTGGCCGTTGCTGTTCAGGTGGCTGTCTGCAATGTTCTTGGCGAGATCGAGGTAATTGAGGCCTTGCATGTCAATTCCTTTCTTCTACCATCGTTGGTGCGCCGGCGGCCGCATCAGATGGGGTGGTCAGGTAGGCGTCAAGCAGCCGGGCGGCTTCCGGTACACCCTCGCGGCGCAAGCTGTAGGACTTGTTCTCGCCGACGGTGACGCGGACCAGGCCGGCGCTGCGTAAGATGCGGAGGTGGTGATGAGTGGTCGACTTGGCGAGGTCGACGCGTTCGGCAATCTCCATCAGGCCGGCGTCCCCTTCGGCGAGGATCGCCAACATGCGAAGCCGCCGCTCGTCGCCCAACGCTTTGTAGAGGTCGACCAGGTATGACGGGGGAGCGTCCGGGTCGGCAAGCAGGTGCTCGTCGGCGACCGAGTATGCGAAAACTCTGAGTCCTTCGTGCTCGATGATCACCGTCCACGGGCGGATGACTTTGCTGGGGATCAGCACCACTCCGGTGATATTGGGTTGCAGTTTGAACGTGACGCCGTTCGTTGCCGTCTCCACCAGCTTGGGTGCATCCAAAGACCGGGCCAATGCGCGCTTCTCATCGGCGTCGCGTCGCAGGGCGGGAAGAGCATCCGAGATCGACGCGCCGAGAGCATCGTTGACCGCGGTGAGCAAACCCACGACTCTCGACTTGGTGTCCCGCGCCTCAGCTCGGATCAGGCTCTCGAGCCCGGTTGATACGTATTCGAGGGCGACCAAGCGTTCGATTGCGTCGGGATCTCCAGCGGCCGCGGCAGCGGTGTCGTCCGCGGCAGAATCGTGGTGTTTGCAGGCGCCGCCGATCAGTACCTTCCGCAGCTCCACCGGATCCATCCCTTCGATGTGATCGATGAATCGGGCCATCGAGCTGGTCTCGCCCGAGCTGTGGGCCACGCCCATGAGAGGGAGCCAGAGCTCGCCGCAGCCGACCATGCCCGCGAGCTCTTCCGCCGCGGCACCCGTCACATTCGCTTCGAGCTGTTCGAAGAATGTCGAACCTACCTCGTACTCGGCCGACACTTCCCTGTTTCCCCAGACGAAGAGGCTTAGCATCGTCTCGTATACGGAGGAGGCCTCGACTGATACCGAAATAGCCTGCTCTGCAGCAGTGAAGTCACGTACTTTCGGATTCTCTGGACCCATGCGACATCCTTAATGCAGTTCGATATATGTCGAACTATACGAAACATGCCACACTGTGTCAACCACATCGGACACCTTTTTCGAACTGTGGCGTACATGGGACCCCTATGGGGTGCTGACATAAGCCAAAGTGGTCCTGCGGTAGGATCACGCCCAGCGGGGCTCGTAGCTCAGTTGGTTAGACGGGGTGTGTCTGACCCGAGTGGAGCGCCGTTGGTAGCTGTATTGGTTTGCGGAGCGACAGGTCAGACATGTCCCGAGGCGGACGGATGGGTCCGTTGCTTTCGGTCTTGTAGCATCCGCTTTGACAGGGGCTCGTAGCTCAGTTGGTTAGAGCAGCGGACTCATAATCCGTAGGTCGCAGGTTCGAGTCCTGCCGGGCCCACTCGGTGCAATCCTGACAACGGTTCTGTTCGGTTGTCGGGCGACGTACCCGAGCACCGAGGTGCTGATCCCGGGCTCTGCGAGAGGTTCGGTCCTGCTTGGTAAGGCTGATCGGCTCGGCGTTGGGAGTGGGGCGGTGTCAACTCAGCCACCCCGGGCCACCACCCAGCCTACGCCCACCCCAGCCAGCTCGCCCACCAGCGAGCCCGCCCCAACGCGCCCGAAACACCCCCTGACATCCAAACAGGCATCGATCTGTGCGGCCGCTCAAGACCGAACTGACCGGAGATATGGGCGGTCATGGCGCGAGAGAGCGTCGGTCATCGAGTGGTGGGCGTGCTGTCGGGTGGGGTTTCGCTGTGGACGGGGAGTAGGTGGCGTATGGCCTTAACGGAGGCGTGCGTGGGGCGTAGTCTGGAGGTAGATGTGCGACGAGGGAGCGATGGTGGACTTCGACGTCATTGTGGTTGGAAGCGGCATTGGTGGAATGGCGGCCGCGCTCAAGGTCGCTCGAGCCGATCATTCCGTCGCGGTTCTCGAAGCGGCGCCGGCCTTTGGTGGCTGTATGAACCCGATGCAGAAGGGTGGTTACAGCTTTCACGTTGGGGTGCACTACCTCGGGCAGCTTGCCGAGGGTGACAGGTTCTGGGAGATCTTGGATGAGATTGGGCTGGCCGACCGTGTGGAGTTCATCGAACTGGATCCGGATACGATCGATCGCTACGTCTTCCCGGATTTCGAGCTGCGCCTGTGCAAGGGGAGAGAGCGCTTCGAAGATCAGCTTATCGAGCTCGTCCCCGGGGAGGAGCGTGGAATCCACAAGTACTTCGAGGTCTACGGGCAAGTGATGAAGGCCACCGAAAGCCTCCTCGAGGTCGGTGCTCGCCCGTCGAAGTTGCTCGGTTGGCTCCTCCGCCACCCGATCATGGTGAAGTACGCCCGCGTGCCCTACCAGAGGCTGCTGGACGAAGTCACGTCCGATGTGCGGCTCCAGACCGCGCTCGCCGCACCCTGGTTCGACTACATGCTTCCACCGGAACGAGCGTCGGTGGCCTACGGCATCGCAACCTGGGACCACTACCTGTCCGGCTGTCTCTTATACACATCTGACGCTGCCGACGAGGTGTCACCGGTGTAGATGTC
>JARFRN010000212.1 GCA_029287195.1 Acidimicrobiia bacterium
ATCCCCGCTTTCTTCGCCCTGAAGATCTATGCGTTGCTCATCCGCAAGCGCACCGGTCGAACCCCGGTCAGGCTCAGATTGATGTACCTCAACGGACCAACGGTCTACGAGATTCCCGTCAACGATCCTCAGCTCGACGCAACACGGCGCAAGCTGCAGGCACTCTGGGATGCCATCAACCGGGCGATCGCACGGAGCGAGTTCCCCACCCGACCCGGACGTCTGTGCGACTGGTGCCAATACCGCGACATCTGCCCTGCGTTTGCCGATGAGGTGCCGCCGGGAATCGTCGCCGCGTCATGAGTCGGGAAGGCTCGGAACCAGCCCTCGAGCCGATCGAGCCCACCGGCTGGGAATCCGCCATCGCCGCCGTGTCCGGGCCAACGATGGTTGTCGGCGGTCCAGGAACCGGCAAGACGGAATTCCTGGTTCGACGGGCTGTCTATCTCATCGAGCAGAACGACGTCAGATCGGAGGACATCATCATCCTCGGATTCTCGAGACGCGGCGTGGCGGCAGTGCGCAATCGTATCCGGGAGGCTCTCGCCGGATCGGTCGGGGCGCTCGATGTGGCAACGTTCCACTCCTATGCGGCACGGCTCATCGAACAGCAACCAAACGCCGCCGGCTGGGATGAGAATCCCCAGATCCTCACCGGACCGGAGCAGGTCGCGCTCGTTCAGAGCTTGCTGGCCACCGAAGACGTATCGCGCTGGTCACCAGCCTTTGGCCACCTGTTGCCAACACGAACTTTTGCCCGCGAAGTCACAGAGTTCATCCTCCGTGCCGCCGAGCAGGTACGGACACCGAGTGATATCGCACGGCTTGCACGCGCTGATTGGCGCGGTCTACCCGAATTCCTGGAGCGCTACGGTGACAAGCTGCGCTCCAGTGGGCGCATCGATTACGGTACGCTGATCTCTACCGCAGTCGACCTGGTTGCGGCCGGCACCCGATCTGGCGCCGCCAGAACTCGGTACGTGTTGGTCGACGAGTATCAGGACACAACCACTGCACAAGTCCGGCTGCTCCAGGCACTCCAGAACGCCGGCCACGAGATCTTGGTCGCCGCCGACCCCTATCAGTCGATATACAGCTTCCGCGGCGCATCACTGGAGAACGTGGAATCTTTCGAAGCGGATTTCGGCAGTGTCAAACCAGCTTCACGTCTGCTGCTGACAACGTCCTTCCGTACCCCGTCCGCAATCCTGACAGCGTCCGTCGGCGTTACCACCGGCGATCTTCCAGGAGCCACGGGTGCCGTCGCCCCTGCGCCGGGACAGGGAGCGGTCGAGGCATATCTATTCGACCAGCAAGTCGAAGAGGCGGAGTGGATTGCGGCCGAAGCACAACGCCTCCACCTCGCTGAAGGGGTGCCGTACAGCAGGATCGGGGTCTTCGTGCGAAGCAAGCAGCGGCTCCTGGCCGATCTCTCCCGGTCTCTCGAACGACGCCACATACCTCACGACCTTCCCGGCAGCCGACTCACCGATCAGCCTGCAGTGCGGTTTGTGCTGGACCTGGCGGTGGCGGCGACGCGCTGTGATGGCCCCAGCGCGGTCGACCAGGCAATGCGTCGCATTCTCCTCGGCAGCCGGGTTGGGCTGACGATCGGTGCCTACCGAGCGTTGGAACGTCGCGCAGCCACCCTGCGCTCGTGGAACACCGCGATTCGCGAGCAACTCCCGGAGTGGTCGGCGATGGCAGATCTCCTCGAGGATCCGACATGGGCCGAAGCCGTCCCGGCCGTCCAGGGTCTCTGGAGGATCTGGACCGAGTTCCCGGGAATCGACCGCATGGTCGCGGATGCCGCTGCTGATGAGGAACGGGCCGCATGGCGTTCCTTGGCCCAGGTCCTCGCACGCTGGGAGGACCGCAACCCTGCCGGCACGCTGCTGGATTACCGACATCTCGCCGACAGCGAGGAGTTCGAGGCTCAACCACTCCTCAGCTACCGCCTACTCCCCGGCGACCGCTTGACCCTCACGACGCTTCATCAGGCCAAGGGCCTAGAACTCGACGTCGTTTTCATCGCAGATGCCGTCGATGGTGTGTTCCCCGACCTGCGGGCACGCGACTCGCTGCTGGGCGTCCGCCACCTGCTTCCACACGTCCCCACCGACGCAGCCTCCTACCGCACCTTCAGACTTCAAGAAGAAAGCAGGCTGGCCTACACGTCGATGACACGGGCACGCCGCCGCGTCGTTTGGACGGCCACGGAGCGAGGACTCGACGAAAGGCCGGGACGGCCGAGCCGCTTCTTTGCGAGGATTGCAGATCTCATCGGGGTAGACCCGGCGCGGCCGTCTGGTGAGATCTCACTGGATCCAACGCGGAACCGCGGACGAGCCCCCGTCACCGCAGGTGAGGCCGAGGCGGCGCTGCGCCGCCTACTGGTGGATGTCTCCGCACCGGCGCCCCATCGCCTCGCCGCGTTGACCGCGCTGGCCGAAGGACCAAAGTGGGGCCTGAGGAACCCTCTCGAATTCCATGGGGTGGCGGAGCGCGGTTCCGACCGCGGCCTGATCGGAGCCGAACACAGACTCAGTCCGTCCCAGGCGCAAGGCTATGAGGACTGCCCGCGGCGCTATGTGCTGGAGAGACGACTCAAGATTGGCTCGGATCGCTCCGTATATGCCACTTTCGGGAGCCTGATCCACGACGTTCTCGAGGCCGCCGAGCGTGCTGCGATCGCAGCCGGTGCCGAGCGCAGCACGCTCGAAGACGCCAAACGTGCGCTAGATCGACTCTTTGATCCGGCCGAGTTCGGCGGTAGCCCTTTCGCTGAGGCATGGCGTGGTCGAGCCCGGCGCGGTCTCTCCAAGCTCTACGAGAAGTGGCCCGCGCCACGCAGATCGGCGCGCTTACTGGAACATCGGCTGGACGCGGTGATCGACGGAGCGAAGTGGACCGGCCGCGCCGATCGCATCGACGGTGGCCCCACAGGACTTACCGTTGTCGACTACAAGACTGCTTCTCGAGCCCTCACGGGCGAAGAAGCCGCCATGTCGCTACAGCTCGGCTACTACGTTCTGGCAGCATCTCAGGATGAGACCGTTCGTCAGCTGGGGGCGGTTGCCGGAGCCGAGTTCTGGTATCCGATGACCCAAACCAAGAGCGTGGCCACACGAGCTTTCGACATGACAAAGCTGGGAGAGGTAGAGACCCGGCTGGTGGCGGTAGCCGATGGCATTCGCAACGAGAATTGGGCGCCGCAACCCGGCACTAACTGCGAACGCTGCTCAATGCGTACATTGTGCCCTGCGTGGGCCGAAGGTGGTCCTGGTTTCTCATGAGCTTCCACCCGACGCCCGAACAACGTGCCGTGATCGACTATCCACTGCAGCCGTTGCGGGTAGTCGCCGGAGCCGGCACGGGCAAAACCACGACCATCGTTCATCGGCTTGCCGCTCTAGTTGCCAGAGGCCTCACCCCCGAACGCGCCATCGGAATCACATTCACCAACAAAGCCGCCGAAGAGCTTGCCGCCCGGCTGCGTACCGCGCTACCCGATCTGGCCGCCGACGGACGCGAGGTCGAGGTCACCACCTATCACGGTTTTGCCTACAGCACACTGCAGGAGTTTGGTGCGTTGCTGGGGGTGGAGCGTGATGCCG
>JARFRN010000243.1 GCA_029287195.1 Acidimicrobiia bacterium
CAGATTTACCACGGTGGAGGTGGAAGATGAGATCAAAGCATGACGAATCATTCCATGACATGAGCTATCAAGAAGCTGAACAATCCAAAGCTCAAATAAGTCCCACCGTACGCCAGCACATTCTCACTGAAGCCGCTGGTCTCTGGCGTGATCGCGATGATCTGCCGGACTGGAGCGAACTACGCGCATCGTGGGATCGACAATTCGACGAATAGTCAAAATCTATGGATACATCAATCAACCTCGAAGGCTGGACCTGTCCTTTACCCCTTCGCGACTACCCTAACATCGTCATGGGGCACGGCGGCGGCGGCAAGCTGTCGGCTGAGCTAGTCGAGCATCTCTTTCTCCCAGCGTTCAACAACGAACACCTCGAAGACTTGGGTGACGCTGCGGTTGTCGAGCTACCCGGCGGCCGCATCGCCATGTCCACCGACAGCTTTGTCATCCGACCCCGCATCTTCCCGGGAGGGGACATCGGGGAGCTCGCCGTCAACGGGACCGTCAACGACGTCGCGATGACCGGCGCAACGCCGCTGTACGTGAGCGTGGCGATGATCCTCGAGGAGGGGATGCCGATAGACGAGCTGGCTGCCATCAGCCGGTCGATGGCGAAGGCAGCCGATCAAGCCGGTGTGCAGCTCGTTACCGGCGATACCAAGGTCGTCGATCGGGGTCACGGCGACGGTGTCTATATCAACACCACCGGGCTTGGGGTCCTACGGGACGGGGTCGACATCCGCCCACAGAACGCGGAGCCGGGAGACGCCATCCTCGTCAACGGCACGATTGGTGATCATGGCATGGCAATCATGAGTGTGCGGGAGGGGCTGGAATTCGAGACGACTATCGAGTCGGACACGGCGGCCCTGAATCACCTCGTGGCTTCGCTGCTCGATGCTGAGATCGATATCAAGGCTATGCGTGATCCCACCCGTGGCGGGCTGGCGGCGACCCTCAACGAATTCGCCGTGGCAGCCCAGGCGGGCATCGTGGTCGAGGAACGTCTGCTTCCTGTGAAACGTGAGGTTGCGTCGGCCTGCGAGATGCTCGGTATGGATCCGTTCTACGTCGCCAACGAAGGCAAGATGGTTGTCGTCGTTCCGGCCGATCAAGCCGACAAGGCGCTGGATGTGATGCGCTCCCACCAATTGGGCACCGATGCTGCGCTTATCGGGGAAATCGTAGCCAGCCACCCCGGCGTCGTGGTTGCCAAGACCGCCATCGGTGCGACTCGCGTCGTCGACACTCAGGTAGGCGAGCAACTACCCCGCATCTGCTGAATCGCTCCGGCGTACATGGGACCCCCATAGGGGTCTGAGATACGCCAGACGCGTTGGTAAAGGGCGGGTGGCGGATCGCCGATGAAGATCCTCCAGGTCCAGCCTGCCTCATTTGATGTGAAGGGGGTGGCGGTGATGGACGAGGAAATCGATTTGCGCCCCGGTGACCGCGATCTGCCCTCGCATAGAGCGGCGGACGCACGATCGCACTTTCTCGTCAACACCAGCGAGGAGATTCGGCGCTACGTCGACCAAATCGTTGCCAACGCTGCCGAAGTACTCGACTCTCATGTGACGGTGGAACAGCGCGATTCCCTGGTCGGCATCCAATCCTCGGCCGCTTCACTGCTCACGCTGGTCAACGATCTCCACGATGTGGCGCGCATGGAGGATGGCAATTTCAGTCTCGAAGAGACGCCGTTCCTGTTGCGAAGCACGATTGATCACATCGTCAAGACCCACTCGGCGGCCGCCGCTGAGAAAGGACTCGACCTCACCCATGAACTCGAGCCCGGTCTACCGGACCGGTTGGTCGGAGACCCCGGCCGGTTCCGCCAGATGCTGTCCAATCTCATCGAGAATGCCATAAGATTCACCAACGTTGGCACGGTTCGGATCATCGTGGAGGGAGAGAGGAATCGAGCGGGCGGGATCACCCTTCATTCCTCGATCACGGACACGGGCATAGGTATCCCCGAAGACGCCCAGCAGCGCATCTTCGAGTGGTTCACCCAGGGGAATCCAGGTATCGCCCGCAATTTTGGCGGCATCGGTCTCGGCTTGCCAATGGCGGCGCGCATCGCCGGCCGCATGGGTGGCCGTATCTGGGTCGAAAGCACCGCCGGCTTGGGTAGCACCTTTTACTGCACCGCCACGCTTCGTGTCGGGGAGGCACCCGACGAACCCCCCAAGGTAATCGAGGCCTTCCTGTCCGCCACGGCGGAGATTCCCGTGCTGGTCATCTCCGACATCGAAGACGAGCGTCGCCGCCTGGTTGCGACTCTCGGGGAGAGCGTCATGTCTCCCATCGCCGTCGCACACTTGGAGCCGGCATTCCGTGCTCTCGAGCGCGCCACCGAGCGGGAGAGCCCGATTCGAGCCGTGGTGCTGGCGATGGAAGACGACCCGTTCGTGGTGTTCGAGCGATTTGACTCAGCGCTCACCGAGCGGATTCCGGTTGTTATCGCCGTTCCGTCGGGGAAGCGGGGTGACGCCACGATGTGTCGCCGGCTGGGAGTCGCCGGATACCTGGCCGGCCCCATCGTCCCCGGCGATGTTGGCGATACCGTTCGGGCTGTGATCCAACTGGCAGAGCAAGGGGACACTTCGACGCTGGTCACCAGTCACTGGCTGCGGGAGGGCCGACACAGTCTCGAGGTACTCATTGCCGACGACAGCCCCACCAACCTGCGGCTGACTACTCGTATGCTGGAGAATCGCGACCACTCGGTTACGGCCGTCGAGAACGGGCGGCTTGCGGTCGAGGCCGTCCGAATCGGTGACTTCGACGTGGTGCTCATGGACCTGCAGATGCCGGTCATGGACGGCATCGAGGCAACTGCGGCGATCCGGGCCGAAGAGGACCGGGGGCGGCCTCATGTTCCGATCGTGGCTATGACTGCATACGACGACCGGCAACATTGCCTCGAAGCGGGGATGGACGGCCATCTGGAGAAGCCTTACCGGCCCCAGCAGTTGTTCGAAACCTTGGAACGGATTGCGGCCACGGCCAAACAGGCCTAGATCTCCTCACCGGTGAGTCGCAGTTCGGCCAGGTAGTGATCGTTCTCGCAGGCGGTATCGACGAGCTCCCAGCCGCACGCAGCCGCGATTTCGGCGAGTTGCCCGACCGGCAAGAACCAATAGTCGAACCACGGGGTGGCCAGCTGCCGCCATCTGACCCTGATCGTCATCAGCCCTGGTTCGCGTCCCCGTTCCCGATTCATCTGGTGGTACGCGAGGTTCACCGGGTCGGTCGTAGCCAGCGGCTCCCGGTTGGTACCGATGATCTTGGCGCCCGGCCGCGCCATCGTCCGTAGCGCATCGAGAAAGCGCGGCGCCTGCTCAGGTCCGCCCAGTAGCCCGTAGTTGTGACCCATGAGGAGAAAGGTGTCGAACGGCTTGGGGTCGAGAGCGGCCAACTCGAAGATCGTGCCGTGGAACGTTTGCTCGATTCCCAGGCGCCGGCAAACCTCCAGACATCCCGCGGAGACGTCGAGTGCCACAACGTCGTGCCCCCGGTCCTGCAACTCGACCGCAAACCGGCCCCCGCCGGCGCCGATGTCGAGGATGCGGCCGTTGGCACGTTCCGGTGCCGACTCCTCGACGGCAAACCAGTCGCCGACCTTTGTGAAGTAGAGATGGGCGTCGTGGGAGTCGACATAACCGTCATCACGCTCGACGACGTGAACCCCGCCTTCGCGACCCTCGTCGAGATGGGCAAGTAGCGCAGCGCCTAGTGCGTCACCGGCGATCGGCTCCCTGATCACAGCCCGATTGTGTCACGCACCGCACCCGAGGTGAAGAGCTTTCAAGTGAAATCCGACTCCGCCGATTCCGGTACGATTCTCCCGATGTCGCTCGCGGATCCCGTCCCCAGCAAACGAATCAAGATCCTCTCATGGAGTGTGCTCTGGCTGACCGTCGCCGTTGTCATTGGTGGCGCCCTGGTGCGCGCCACCGATTCGGGCGCCGGCTGCGGCGAATCGTGGCCGATCTGCGGCGGCCAGTTCATCCCGGATGTCGGCAACTACCACACGGCGATCGAGGTCAGCCACCGCCTGATGACGGGCTTGCTCGGGTTCGTGTTGATTGCGTTGTTTGTCCTGGTGCGGCGCGATTTCGACAAGCGACACCGGCTGCGCCGCGCAGTGTTTGCCGCGGGTGTTCTGCTCATCGTCGAATCGCTGCTCGGGGCATCGCTCGTACTGTTCGGATGGGTCGAGTTCGATGCTTCGATCGCTCGCCTCATCGTCGTGCCGTTGCATCTGGTCAACACGTTCCTGCTGGTGGGAGCGATGACGCTCGTAGCCTTCTTTGCATCTGGCGGTCGAGGGTTCCGGATAGACACGGGAAAGCGACGGGATCAGCTCGTACTCATCGGGCTCGGGATCGTGCTGCTGATCGGCGCCACCGGTGCTCTCAACGCACTCGCCGATACACTCATCCAGTCGGATGCCCTGGCGGATACTGTGCCCGGCGAGGTCCAAGTCACCGAGCCGGTGCTTCGCCAGATTCGCACTATTCACCCCTTCGTTTCCATCATCGGCGGGTTGGCGCTGTTCATGCTTGTGCGCTACCTGGCCGTGGGCGCCGGTCGGACTGTGCGGATGCTGGCTCTAGGCATCCAGGGCATCGTGTGGCTGCAATTCTTCGTTGGTTTGCTCAATATCGCTCTCGAGGTACCGCTGGAAACTCAGCTGATCCACCTGTTCGTGGCCGACGTGCTGTGGATTGCCGTTGTGCTCCTCGGGTCACACCTCATCGGGGGCACGACCGACACCCCGATCGGGCGGCCGGACAAACCCGTCGTTGAGTCCGTATGACCAGCCCGGCAGTTCGCATCACCAACCCGCGCACGGATACTCCGCTGCTCAAGACCTACGTCGAGCTGATGAAGCTTCGCATAATCGAGCTGCTCCTCATCACCACGCTGCCGGCGATGGTGGCCGCCGCCGGTGGATGGCCCGGCTGGTGGCCGGCGCTCGCCACCCTGCTGGGAGGAACTCTGTCCAGCGCGGGGGCCAACGCCATCAACCAGGTGATCGATCGCGATATCGACCGGGTCATGAGCCGGACCCGGGGTCGGCCGCTCCCCACAGACCGCGTCTCCCCTAGAGCCGTAATGACGTTTGGGGTGACCCTGGGCGCCGCCGGGTTCTTCTGGCTGTGGGCGACGACCAATCTGCTGGCGGGCACGCTGTCGACGATCGGGCTGCTCTTCTACGTATTTGTCTATTCGCTGCTGCTCAAACGCACCACCACCCAGAACATCGTCATCGGGGGCGCCGCCGGAGCGGTGCCGGTGCTGGTCGGGTGGGCGGCGGTCACCAACACCGTCGAGCTGCCGGCCTGGATCATGTTCGCCGTTGTGTTCTTCTGGACTCCGCCTCACTTCTGGGCGCTCGCCATTAGGTACCGGGAGGACTACGAACGTGCCGGCGTTCCCATGCTCCCCGTCGTCGTGGGCGAGAAGCGGGCGATGGATCACATGCTCGCCTATACGCTGGTCCTCGTCGGCACCACGTTGCTGCTCTACGCAACGGGTCCGGTGGAGTGGCTCTACCTGACGGTGGCCGCGGCCGCCGGAGCGGCATTCCTGGTTGGCACCTGGATGCTGCGAGACCACCCGGAGGCGGCAATGAAATACTTCGGCTACTCCAATGTGTATCTGAGCGTGATCTTCGTCGCCATCGCCGTCGACGTCTTGGTGCTGGGCTAATGGAGGACGCAATGCGGGTTGCCGCCACCGCTCTTGTCGGGCTCGGCCTCATCCTGATTCTTTGGCGCGAACTTGCTGCTGCCGGCGAGCGGCGCAAGGTGGGGCCGGTGCGGGATACGTTCGAGGTACTGCTTCCGATCGCGGTGACGGTGGCTCTCGTTGTCTGGGTGTGGGTCTACTAGATCGAGTACGAGTACCGCTCCGGGACCAAAGGGGTCTTGTCGGGCTTGAAACCGATCTTCGTGAAGTATTCCTCCTGCTCGGGAGTGGTCACCCGGGCCCACGCCACCCGGCTGTTCGTCTCGGCAACTAGCCCGGACTCTTGTGAGTACAGCCACTTCGCCAGCTTGAAGTCCCGGTACTGCGGGATCACATAGTCGAGCAGGATCTCAAATGAGCTGTCGCCGTGGAGCCGGGCGACGAGCAAGCCGGCGGGCACCAGGTCGCGCAGCATGAACACCGCAATCACGTCGGGCGCCGGTTCGTACACAAAGTCGGGCTGATATCTGGTGGCGATGTCTTCCTTGTAGAAGTCGAGGAAGTAGCGCAGGTAGCGGCCGTCGGGGCGGAGCCGCAAGATACGGAAGACCTCGCTCTTGCGACGCAGCAGCTTGCGTAGGTAGTAGAGGTGGATGGAGGCTGCAACGACGTTGACTACGGCGATCGGGTAAGCCTCGATCGAGATGCTGTAGAGGAGAAACGTCAGCGACGCCACCAGCCCGATGGCTCGCAGCCGCAGAATCGATTTCTGCAGCAGCGAGAGGATAACGAGCGCCGAGCCGGTGTAGCCGATAGCCTCGACAAGTGTTGGGTTCACGCCGTGGATCGTAGTGAGCAACCCGGCTACCTTTGCGGTTCACCGGAGGAATTGGGGATGGCGCGAGACACTTCACCGATCCGGGCGGATGAGCGCTTCGACGAGGCAAAGGTTGCCGCCTACCTGCGTACTCACCTGCACGAACTCGTCGGCGACCGGCCGATCGTATTCGACCAGTTCCCGGGAGGCGCCGCCAATCTGACTTATCGGGCCGTTGCCGGCAGCACCGAGCTGGTGCTGCGGCGGGCTCCTCACGGACCGGTTGCCGAGCGCGGCCACGACATGGAGCGGGAGCATCGGGTGCTGTCGCGGCTCTGGAACGCCTACCCCAAGGCACCTCGGTCGTATCATTTCTGCGCCGACCCCGAGGTTCTGGGCAAACCCTTCTTTGTGATGGAGCGACGGCGCGGCTGGGTGATTCGAGAGCAGTGGCCGCCGGTGTACACCGACGATGACCGGCTGAAGCGGAAGCTGGCCGGTGCCCTGGTCGATGCGCTTTCGGAGCTGCATCTGGTCGATCCCACTGAGATCGGTTTGGAGGACTTGGGCCGTCCCGACGGGTTCGTCGAACGCCAGGTCGCCGGCTGGACTCGGCGCTGGCATGCGGCCCGGACCCGCGCCGTGACGGCGATGGACGCGGCCTCTGCGGCTCTGGCATCGAAAGCGCCGCGTCCCGGACCGACCACGATCCTGCACAACGATTACAAGCTGGACAACACGATGGTTGACGATGAGGGTGCCCTGGTTGCGGTGTTCGACTGGGACATGGCGACCCGCGGTGATGCTCTGGTCGATCTCGGAACACTTCTGGCCTACTGGCCTGATCCGGCATCGCCGACCTTCCCGATCTTCGGCGAGCAGGCAGTGATGCTGGCGCCGCACATGGCCAAGGATGAAGTTGTCGATCGCTACTCGAGTGTCACGGGCTTCGACGTGAGCGAGGTCGGCTACTTCGAGGGGCTGGCTCTGTTTCGGATCGCGGTGATCGTCGAGCAGATCTACTACCGCTACGTGAACGGACAGACAACTGATGAGCGCTTCGCCCGGTTCCAGCCGCTTGTGCCCATCTTGGCCGAAGCCGCATGCGACGTGCTGGGCGTTTGCTAGCCGTCGACCACGCGACCGACAATGAGGAAGGGGATGTCATCGTCCGTGTCGAGACTCGGTAAGAACGCCGAGCCCGGCACAACGATCGTGTCGGTCCCGACTGCGGGTAGCGAGACCCACCACCATTCTGCATCGGGGTGCATGAAGGCCAGATTTCCGGCACGCTCCCAGGTCGATCCGTCCGGCGAGAGGTATAGAGGGCGAGGGAGTTGCGTATCGCTGTAGAAATCGACCGCCATTGCAGCCAAGCCCAAGGGTCCGGAGCCGATCTCGTACGCGCCGACCGCCTCTCCCGACGCGGTGAAGACACGTTCCCAATCGGCACCGTCTGGCGAGCTCCACAGGCCAACGAGCTGTTGACACACGTTGTACCCATCCTCGGTGGTCGAACAGTTTGACTCGGCTCCCTCGCCAACGACGAAGTATCGGTCGTTGTGGCGCTGCAGGTTCCACACATACGCGGCGTTTTCGATGCTGGTGGTAGCTGCCATCTCGCTCCACTCGTACCCGTCGGGGCTGAACCAGACCTTCATGGAGCGTGGCGATCCGGCTTGCACCGTGGCCAGGAGAAAGCCTTCATCCGATCCCACCAGGCCGATGCTTTCCTCGCTTTGCCAGAAATCGATCGGCAGGTTGGCTTGTTTCGGCACATTGTCCGGACCGATCAGCCAGGCCTGGTAAGCATCGGGACCCGCTTCGTAGCCCTCGCTCCATCCGACGGTGACGACCAGGGTCGTGTCGCCACTCGTCGCCAGGTATCTAACGTCGAGGAATGGTGCGGATTCGACGCTCGGCAGCTGGAGTTCATCCCACCGACTACCGTCGTAGTGGACAAGGAACGAGCGCTCCATGTCCCACGCCTGTCCGATGAGCCCGTCACGGAACGGTTGTAGGTTCCACATGCCCGTGACGTTGCGTGGTCCCGCCATCGGTTCCCAGGTGACCCCATCCCGCGAGGCCCACAAGGTCGTCTCTTCGGTCCACCGATCTGCTTCTCCCTGGCCAATGGCAACGAATCCATCTCCGTATGCAGTGATCCATGTGACGTAGTAGACCGGAATGGGCAACGGTTCGAGCCACGTCCATTCCATCGTTCCGAGACTGGTTTCGACGATCCGGGTGTCACCGGGGCGGAGCAGGGCGTCAACGAATTCCTGAGCCGCCTGCAGGTGGACGGGGGCCGACTCGGCGCTGAACGTCGGATCGAGGATTGCCGTGTCCGGGTTGTCGAGCATCGCCTGGATCGTTGCTTCGTCGGGGCTGAAGCCGTCGGTCAGCATCCGCCACATATGGTTCGACGGTACGACACTCAAGCGGACGCGCCGGATCCTGCCGTTCTCGACCACGATCTCAGCCGTTCCTTCATGGTCCTGGTTGGAGTAGGTCGCCAGCAAATCCGACTCGACCTCGAATCCGCATGACACCCGCAGTGAGTCGACTTCAGCCAACAGCACCCGCGTCCCGCATTCTCCGAGGTCGGTCCGGGTGTTCAGCGCCTCGAGGTATTCGAGGGTGGACGTCACTGCGCCGCGGTCGATGCGCGCGGTCGTTTCGTCCCACCATGGAAGTTCGACACCAGCGAGCGACGGAATCTGGAACCGGTCTGGCTCGACGGGCAGCATCGCAATCACGGAATCGACGTCCCGTTGTTCTATCGCATCGAAGTAGGCCTCGACGAGCGCAACGCCGTCATCCTCGATGCGCTGGGTGTTCCAAGTGGTGTGCCAGGCCTGCGCCGTTTCGCCATCGGAGCCTCCAACCAGAGTGATGTTGGCGCCGGTGATCGCGGCAGCTCGCGCCCAGCCTGGTCGACCAGGATCGGGGTAGCCAATGCTCCACGACCTACCCCCATCAACCGATGTCCACACCGCTGGTGTCAGTGGGCTTTGGACTCCTACCCACCCGACCATGACGATGCGGGGGCCCTGGGCTATTGCAGAGATCGGCGATTGCCGCAGCTGCACGGTGCGGGGCTGTGAGTCGATGCGAAGGCGATCGGACGAACCATCGACCCATTCGATATCCGCACTGGTTTCACCAACCCCACTCAGCTCAATGAGGCCGACGTTGGTCAACACTTGCGAGCCTTCCGCCAAACGGTACTCCTTGCCGTCGATCGCAACGAGGGCCTCGCCCGTCGCGCTGATGCTCTTCAGCTCAACAACGATGCTCGTTCCTAGTAGGGCTGCGCTGTTGGATGCGACTCGGTTCCAGGCGGCGCCATCGGCGGACTTCCAGACTGCCAATTCGTCGTGGGCTTCGCCCACGGCCACAAGCCCTTCAGATGTAGCCGTGATGTCCACAACTGCTCCCCGGTACCCGGGGTTGCTACCGTCATCGAGCCCGTCGGTTCGCTCCCAGGTCACCCCGTCGCGGGAGCGGTAGATGACGGGTTTGCCTAGTCCCGTACTTCGTTCCCGGCCGGTCGCATAGAACCAGTCGCCGATACCGACCAGCGAGAGGACGACCACCTCGTCAAGAGCCGACATGTCCTCGAGCTGTGTCCAGGTGAGCCCGTTGTTGGACATCCAGCCTCGGTAGTGCCCGTCCTTCTCGGAGATGGCGAGCAGCTCGTCGGTAGCTGCCAACCCGTGCGGGAGCCAGTCACCCATCTCGGCAACGGTTCCTTCGTAGAACCAATGGCTGAGGCTGCGCGCCGTCCATAGGCCGACCTCGTTGCCAACAGATCCGAGCGCAACGACTGTGCTGTTCCATACAACGGCGTGGTCGACACTCGATTTGGGATTGTCGGGTCCCTCGAAACGGGGTACGTCGCGCCAGTGCGAGCCGGTGGACGACAGCCATGCAGCGGCGCCGTCGTCGTCATAGCCGAATGCGAACTGCGAGCTGTTGAACGCGAGGACGTCGTTGATCCGACCCGGCCACTCGAAGGGGACGGCCTCCCAATCGTTGGTGGTCGTTGCGGCGCCGGATGAGTTGGTTAGGTCGATGAGTTCGGTGCTGACCGCGCTCAGCCCGGGCGCCAGCGTGGTGGTTGCAGCTTCGCTGTTCGGCTCGGTGGCAGGCCGGGTGGCGGCGAGGAATGCCAGCAGCGCAACACCGACAACAGTGACCGGAACCAGCCATTTGCGTTGCGGCTTCCCGCCCCGACCCGGAGGACGTGACGACTCGGGATGGACTCCATCGGCCGGGAGGACCCGAACCGCTGAATGAGCGTCACCGTTGCGCATCTGCTCCCTATCCACCGCCCATTGTGGGGGCATCGCCTCTCGCTGACAAACGTCCTTGGTCGGCAATAGCGTTCCCCGGGTTGCCGACAGGGGGGATCGAGTATATGGTGCACCGCAATGAATCAGAACGGCTTCTATTTTGCGTACTTCTTTACCGGGCTTTCGGCCCGGGCAGAGGGTGCGCGCTGAGCTAAGCCGACAGACACCACCTAACCGCCCGAAGCCGAAAGCGGCTTCGGGTTTCTCTTTGCCTGGGGCCGCCGCCTTAGGAGAGACCATGAGTAACCCAACGCCAGAGAAACCGGTACTGAAGAGCCACCGTCGGCCCGACGTCGACACGACAATCGTTGCCGTCGGCAACGTCAGGTTTGGTGATGGCTCCTACCCGGTGGTTGCCGGCCCGATCGCGGTCGAGACTGAAGAACAGGTCATCAACACAGCAGTGTCTCTGGCCGAGTCCGGCGCTTCGATGTTGCGGGCCGGCACCTACCGTGCAGAAACGTCGCCGTACAGCTTCAAGGGTCTCGGCCAGGAGGGTCTGTGGAACCTGGAGAAAGCCGGGTTCGAGAGCGGGCTCCCGACGGTTACCGAAGTGATCGAACCGGGACTCGTTGAGATGGCCGCCGACCATGTCGATATGCTCGAGATCGGGCCGGACAACATGCAGAACTTCGTGCTGCTGCGTGATGCCGGCAAGACGATGAAGCCGGTGATGCTGCATCGGGGACCGTCCGCCACCATCGACGAGTGGCTGATGGCTGCCGAATACATCCTCGCCGAGGGCAACGACAGCGTGGTGCTGTGCGAGCGGGGGAGCAGGGGTTTCGACCCCAGGACCTCGGACACGCTCGATATCTCGGCGGTGCCTGTGGTGCAACGCATGTCCCACCTTCCGGTGGTGATCGATCCGGCTTCCACAGAGGGCAACGCCGACATCCTGGGTCCCCTTGCGCTCGCTGGTAGGTCGGTTGGGGCTGATGGGCTGGTTGTATCGGCCCACATCGATCCATCCTCATCGTTGGCGGGCAACGGGAGTCAACTCGACCTCGTCGAGTTCGGCCGGCTGATGGAGCGGCTCGGGATTCCATCACTGCGTGATGAGATAGACCGGGTCGATCGCGAGCTGATCAAGCTGGTGGCCCGGCGTCTCCACGGCTCGGTAGAGATCGCCAGGATCAAGGCCAAGAAGGGTCTCGAGATGCGCTCTCCGGATCGGGAGAAGGAACTCATCGAAGAGGCGGTGGTCGACGGTGAAGCTCTTGGGGTGGACCGGGAGTACATCGAGAACCTGATGAATCTCGTGCTGACCCACAGCCGGGCCGCCCAACGCCGGGCACTCGCAGAGTCTTAGCCTCCGCCTAACAGACCCCGAACACGAGCGTTCGATGATTTCTCCAGTCGATGGAAGGAGACATCATGCGCAAGCGATTGGCGGCGATGCTGGTGGCGACGACGGTTCTGATGACCGTCGCTGTGGGCGCCCAAGCCCAGGAAACCGACGCTTCGATGGAGGGCAAGGGCTCCATCTGGGCGAAGGGATCGGGCGTGGCGATTCTCGATGGCGGCGGCCGCGTCCAGATGGCTATCGACGGCGACGTTGTCATCTACGACTACGCAGGCGATGCGGTCGTCAAGATCGGTGCGGTGCCCGAGGAAGAGCCCGACGGTGAAGTCGGCCGGCTGCAGGAGGTGAGCCCGACGTCGACCTACACCCTCGACGACTTCCGTGGGCGGATGCAAGTCGTCGGTTCGGGTATCCGTATCGAAGCCGAAGGCGATATGAAGTTCCGCGCTCGAGGAGAAGGCTCTGTCGAACTGGACGGCCGCGGCTGGTGGAAGACGCGGCGGGCCCGAGGCGCATGGAACGGGACGGGCCTCAACTTTGGGGGTGCCGGGGTTGAGGAGGGTTGACCGGCCCAAGCAGTAGCAGCGCCGCGGCCACGCTTGCGTCTGGGGCGCGGCTGCCCCCGGGTAGCCTCGCAGTCATGATTGAACTCATCGTCGGGGACGACGGCATGCCGCGGTGCTCGTGGGGTGACGGCCCCGAGATGTACCGGCGGTATCACGACGACGAGTGGGGGATGCCGGTCGACGACGACCGCGTGCTGTTTGAGAAGCTGTGTCTGGAAGGGTTTCAGGCAGGTCTGAGCTGGTTGACGATCCTCAAGCGCCGCGAAGGCTTCCGGGATGTCTTCTATGGGTTCGATATCGACCGTGTTGCCGACATGGGCGAGACCGACGTTGCGCGGCTCCTGCAGGATACGAGGGTCATCCGGCACCGCGGCAAGATCGAGTCGACCATCAACAATGCCCGGCGGGCACAGGATGTCATCGCCGCGCTGGGTTCATTGGGGGCGCTGGTCTGGTCCTACGAGCCGGACGGTGAGCGGTCAATTCTCGAGGCGGCGACTGCAGAATCGACTGCACTGTCGAAGGACCTGAAGAAGCGCGGCTTCAGCTTTGTCGGACCCACCACGTCATACGCGTTTATGCAGGCGATGGGGATCGTCAACGACCACCTCCCCGCATGCCATGCCTGGGAAGCGGTGGATCGGGCCCGTGCTGAGTTCATGCGCCCGAGCTGACTTCAATCTCCGGCGTCGCAAACCGGAATGTCTTCCGCTCTCAGACGCAAGAACGGGAATGAGGGGTCACGCGATGCCGTGCATCTCCGGTTTGGCTTCGCGGGCCATGAGATTGGAGACCGCTTCGAGCGGTTCGGCGCCTTCGTAGAGCACCCGGGCCACCTGGGTGGAGATCGGCATCTCGATGCCGTGGCGATCCGCCAGCGCCAGGATCCCCGGCGTCGACTTCACCCCCTCGGCGACCTGGTTCATCTCGGAGATGATGTCGTCGAGCTTCTTGCCCTGCCCGAGGCCGAAGCCGACTGTGTGATTGCGGCTCTGCGAGCTCATACAGGTGGCGATGAGATCACCCATGCCGGCGAGCCCGGCAAACGTGAGTGGGCGGCCCCCCATGGCGACGCCGAGCCTGGTGAGCTCGGCGAGGGCGCGGGTGATCAGAGTGGCCATCGTGTTGTCGCCAAAACCCAGTCCATGTGCCATCCCGGCGGCTATCGCCATCACGTTCTTCAGCGCCCCGGCTGATTCGCTCCCGATGACGTCGTCGTTGGTGTAGACCCGAAAACGGCTGCTCATGAAGACCTGTTGCAACTCGACAGCCGCCGCGGTGTCTTTCATGGCGATCACAGTGGCTGCAGGCTGACCTGCAACGATTTCCTTGGCGAGATTGGGACCGGTGAGCACCCCGATGCGGTTGGGGTTGTGATCGGGGAGGACATCGGCGGTGACCTCGGTCATCCGCATCAACGACTCGCGCTCGACGCCTTTGGCCAGCGAGAGGATCGGAATGTCGGATCCGATCTCAGCTCGTAGAGACTCGAGTACCGATCGGTAGCCGTGGGATGGAACCCCCATGACCAGAGCGTCGGCGTCGGCAATAGCCGTCGCAAGATCCGAATGTGCGGTGATGTTGGGGGCAAGCCGGTAGCCCGGCAGGTAGTCGGGGTTCTCCCGCTTCTCATTGATGGCCGCGCTGAGCTCGCTGCGTCGCGCCCACAGGGAGACAGGCTGCTTGGCTCCGACCAGGTTGGCGACAGCTGTTCCCCAGGATCCGGCGCCGATGACCGATACCCGCATTCATTCTCCCTTCTGCTAACTAAGCGTAGGCGAAGTGCCGATAGGTAAGGAGGGTCCTTGCTTTTCGGTCCCGAGCCGGTGAGTCTTCCGTTGACTGCCGCAGACAGGAGAGGCCAGGGTGACGAGAAAAACCTACGTACTGGACACTTGCGTACTTCTCGCCGACCCGCAGTCTCTCATCCGCTTCGATGAACACGATCTCGTCCTACCGCTCGTCGTTGTCGAGGAACTCGATCGCCAGAAGACGCGGCTCGATGAGGTTGGTTCCAATGCCCGCAGGGCGATTCGGGCATTGGAGAAATTGGGTGCCTCCGAGGCAGGTGGTTTGGAAGCCCCTCGGCAGCTCGACTCCGGCGGGACGATGCGAATCGAGCTCAACGGAACCCACTCCGACCGGCTTCCCAACGTGCTCGATCCCTCGACCGCGGATCACCGTATCTTGGCCACATGCCTCAACCTGGTCGATGATGGATGCCAGACAGTGCTGGTCACCAAAGACGCATCTCTGCGTATCAAGGGTGCGCAGCTGGGGGTCGAGGTCGAGGATTACCGCGCCGATACCGTTCCGGTCGATGAGTCGTATTCGGGTGTTGCCGAGGTCGAGGTGGATGCCTCGACGATCGACGAGATCTACTCCGAAGGCAAGATCGTGCTCTCGAGCGACGATCTTCACGTAAATCAGTATGTGATCCTGAGGACGGCGGGATCACAATCGGCGGTGGGTCGGGTGGTCGACACCACGTTTGAGACTTCAGTCGTTCGTGTACCCGGCTCTCGCCAGGCTTTTGGGATCGAATCAAAGAACGTTCGTCAGGCTTTTGCCTTGGATCTCCTGATGGATCCAGACGTGACCGCAGTGAGCCTCATGGGTCTGGCCGGAACCGGCAAGACGTTCCTCGCCCTGGCCGCGGCGCTCGAACAGACCATCGAAGCCGGCCGTTACCGGCGGATTTCGGTGTACCGGCCCCTGGTTGCCGTCGGCCGCCAGGAGGTTGGTTTCCTGCCCGGCGATCTCGATGAGAAGCTGGCACCTTGGATGGCAGCAGTCCATGACAACCTATATGCGCTGTTCAGCGGAGACCCGCAAGCGGCCAAGGGTGCTATCGATGAGCTGCTCGATCGGAATGTCATCGAGATGGCGGCGGTGACGTATCTTCGGGGCCGCTCTATAACCGACGAGCTCGTCATCATCGATGAAGCGCAGAACCTGGAGTACCCGACTCTCAAAGTGATCCTCACCCGGATCGCTTCGGGCTCGAAGGTGGTCTTCTGTGGTGACCTGACCCAGGTCGACAACCCGTACATCTCTCCATTCGGCGGTCTCGCCGCTCTGATCGAGAAGCTGAAGGGCCAGTCCCTGTTTGGCCACATCACTCTGGAGAAGTCGGTGCGGAGCCCCCTCGCCGAACTGGCAGCGACCATCCTCTAGCTTTCCTCATCCCCTCCACCAGGTTCTTGCGTGGCGAGGTCCGGCATTCCGTACCGAGACCCGCCGGAACATGGGGAGGGGGCGAGTGCGCGCTGCCGCTACCCTCTGCGGATGGCTTCCGTATTCACGATGATCATCAACGGGGAACTGCCGGGTCGGTTCGTCTGGAAGGACGACCGGTGTGTTGCCTTTCTGTCTATCAATCCGCTGGCGCCGGGGCACACCCTGGTCGTGCCGCGGGCGGAGATCGATCATTGGATCGATGTCGACGATGAACTGCTGCAGCACCTGGTAGACGTATCGAAGAAGATAGGGGCGGCGCTCAATCTGGGTTTCAAGCCGGTGAAGGTCGGCATGATGATCGCCGGGCTCGAGGTACCCCATGCCCACATCCATCTCGTGCCCATGGCTGGGGAGCACGATCTCGATGCGGACAACGCCAACCTCGCCCCAAATCCCGACGACTTGGATGCGGCTGCCGACAGAGTGCGCGCCGCGCTCACCGCGCTGGGTCATCCGGAGGTCAGCGATTAGCGACGAGGCAGAGTAACGGTGAACGTTGCTCCTTGGCCTGCCCCCGGCGATACGGCGGTGACTTCACCGCGGTGGTCACGTACGAGGGTCCGAGCGATGTTTAGCCCGATTCCCGTACCCGGCTGTTCCCGGTCCAGTCTGGTGAACCTCTCGAAGATCGTCTCGAGCTCGGTTTGAGGGATGCCGGGACCGGTGTCGGCAATCGCAATCGAGCAACTTGCCGAGTCGTTGATACCCGTTACTGAGACGGTTCCGCCCGGAGGTGTATGAGCAAGAGCATTTCCCAGCAGATTTGTCACCGCCTGAGCGAGGCGGTCGGGGTCTCCATGAACAGGAAGGGGCTCACCCAATCGCACGCTCAGTGTTACCTCGTTGGCTTCGAATTGAGGAGCAAGCGTTTCGGCAACGCGTCTCCCGATCGCCGCCAAGTCTCCATCCATCATGTCGTACTCGATGGCACCCTCTTGAGCCTTGGATAGCGTGGAGAGATCCCGGGTCAGCCGCTGCAGCCGGTGCGCTTCCGCAGACACCGCTTGGTAAGTCTCGCGGGATGGCGGCAGGACACCGTCGATGAGCCCTTCCATATATCCCTCGATGGTCGATAACGGGTTGCGAATCTCGTGCGCCAAGTCGGAGACGAGCCGAGCTCTCGTTTCGGCGGTGCGCTGCAATGAATCGGCGAGCGTGTTGACCGACTGCGCCAGGTCCGCAAGCTCCGCCTCACGGGGTTCGTCCACTCTTGTGTCGTAATGGCCTTCGGCGAGCCGACGGGCGCCGGCGGTTACCTCGTTGAACGTACGCAGCAAGCGGCGGCTGAAGAGGTACCCGACGCCAATCGAAAGGACGAGGCCGATGATCGTGGCCGCAATCAGCGCTCCGGTCAGCGCCCGGTCGTACTCCTCTTGGATTGCTGCGGGTACCGGGCTGCGCTCCGTCGTCCTCCCCTGTGCCGCCGCCAGGATCCCGGGTGCAGCCCAGGAGGCTGCCTCGGTTGTCGTGCCGGGCGCACCGGTGCTTCCGGAGCGATTTCCGGGTCCCCCGTCACCTGATCCCGCCCCACCCGGGTCCTCGTTTCCCCCAGGTGCGCCGCTCCCCCCGTCGCTGCCGCCCCCCGATCCCTGGTCGCCGGGATCGGCAGGTGGTCCGCCCGGTCCCTGCGTCGATCCGGTCGGTCCGGGGCCGGTGGTGCCTGGAGGTGGAGGAGCGTCCGTAGTCGGGGGCGGGTTGACGGTCTCGGCCTCGGTTGTGGTGCTGCTGTTCCCGGAACCCTCGCCGGGGCTTTCGGTGGTGCCCTGTTGCTGGTTACCTCCGGGCGACCCGGGTCCAAGCCTCTGTTGGACCGCTTGTTCGAAGAACTGCGGTACCAATACCTGAACTGTAACAAAACCAGCCACGGTCACAGCGGCCACCAACGCAACGTACGAGATGATGAGCCTGCGGCGCAGCGAAGGTCGGCCGAACATCACTGCACCGGAATGAACTTGTAGCCGACACCGCGCACGGTTCCGATGAAGCGAGGGTCGGTAGCGTCGTCGCCGAGGGCGTGCCGAAGTTTGCGGACGTGTACATCGACGACTCGCTCGTCCCCGAAGTAGTCCCATCCCCAGATTGCCTCGATCAGTTGGCGGCGCGAAAAGACCCGGCCCGGCTGGGCGGCGAGTGCAGTAAGTAGATCGAATTCGAGAGTTGTCAGTTCCACCGGCTGCGCGTCAACTCGCACGATCCGCTTGGCCACGTCGACTTCAATGTCGCCGAACGTCAACGCATCGTTGGCGGCAGGCGCCGTGTCCCGCTTGCGGCGCAGCACTGCCTTGATTCTGGCGACCAGTTCCCTCGGGCTGAACGGTTTGGTCAGGTAGTCGTCGGCACCTACGGACAGCCCGATCAGCTTGTCGACTTCTTCGCTACGGGCGGTGAGCATCACCACGTAGACGTCGGAGAAGGTGCGAATCTGGCGTAGAGCCTCGATGCCATCGAGAAGCGGCATGCTGACATCGAGCACTACCAGGTCGGGCAATTGCTCCCTAACGAGACGGACAGCCTCCTCGCCATTCTCTGCTTCGAGAACGGCATAATTCTCTGCGGCCAGATAGGACCGCACCAGGTTACGGATCGAAGACTCGTCGTCGACAACGAGGATCTTGCTTGTTACCACGGTCGAATCCTAAGCCGAGCAGGTTTTATCTCCGGGAACAATGGCGCGAAGAAGCGGCGGATCTGCCTCGATCCACCGCCTCTCCACTCGGGTCGGGCGTCTGGCCGGCGCCTACTTGCCGTTCCCTCCGCTGTTGCTGCCGGCTTTGCCGTTTTGATGACCGGTCCCGTCCTCGGGCCCTTCGTTATCTGCAGGTCCTTCTCCGTCACACTCACCCGTCCCGAATCCCGGGCCTTTTCCGGTTCCGTCGCATTCACCGTCGCAGGTTCCGGGGTCCTGGGTCCTGGTGCGAGTCTGAGTCATGGTTCCGGCCTGGGTCTTGGTCCCATCCTGAATCTGCGCCCTCACCTGTTCACGCTCCTGCAGCATCGGGGCATCCTCGCCCATCTCTGCCGGATCGTGAATCTGGAGACGCTCCCGGTTCTGGGTCTGTGTCATCACGCCGTCGCCGAGGGCCGCTCCGTCGGCGACGTGGATCTGGGCTCGCACCCGATTCTGTACTGGTTCGACCCCTTCTGGAAGCTCAGCCGGGTCGTGTATGCGAAGTTGCTGGCGGAGTTGGGTCTGAACAGCCGGAGCCTCGTCTCCACCGTCGGCAACGGTCTCGGCGATGGCTGCGGCGCTGCCAATGGCGAGCAAGCCCGCCACTGTTGTCACGAGGATCGTTCTTTTCAGCATCCCGTGTTCCTTTCGTGCCTTGCTCATGGACCAATTGGAACACGGCGACATGAAGGGAAGCCGGTTGGCCATATGAAGCTTCTGTGAAGGGCAAACGCGAGAAGGGACGCCCAAGGGGCGTCCCTTCCACTGGATTCATCTCTTCTACAGGTTCTCGGAGATCCAATCCGCTGCAACCTGCTCCGGATCCTCACCGTCGATGCCGATGAGTTTGTTCATTTCGCTGAGCTCCTCGGTAGTCAGCTCGGCACTCACCTCATTGAGGGCATCGACTAGGTCATCGTCGTAGGCGTCGAGGATGTCCTGCCGGATCACCGGTGTCAGGTTCTCGGCGGGCTGCAGGCCCTTGTCGTCCTCGAGCAGCACGAAGCCCTTCGCTGAGATGACACCGTCTGAGGTGAAGAGCAAGGCCACCTGGATCTCGTCGCCCTCGAGGGCCGCCACCGTCAGCGCACCACCGACGTCGAGCGGCTTGAAGTCCGCAAAGCTGAGCCCGTAGACGTCGGTGAGCCCGATAAGACAGAACTCACGTTCCGGGCACTCCGGCGGACCTCCGAAGACGAGGTCGGTGTGAGCGGCGAGATCGCTGATCTTACTCAGGCCGAGTGCATCTGCCGTGTCTTGACGAACCACTATGCCGTTCTTGTCTTGCGCCGGTGCCGGTTCGAGAACGGCAATGCCGTCTGCTCCCCAAACGTCACGTAGTGCCTGTGCCGTTGCCGCGCTATCGCTGGTCGGCGTGCCCCCCTTGAACGACAAAGCCGTGCCCACATACTCAGGCAGCAGGTCGAGATCGCCGCTCTCGAGCGCAGCGGCATACACCTCGCGGTTGCCCACGTTGAGGTTCCGTTCCACCGGATAGCCCTTGTCCTCGAGCACCTGAGCGTAGATCTCTGCCACGAGCGCATTTTCGCTGAAGTTGGCCGACCCGATTGTGATGGTCGGGCCTTCCTTTGCGTCCTCACCCGATCCACACGCAGCGGCTACGAGAGCCAGCGCAATGAGGATCGCCCCAAGGACGCCGTTGCGGCTTTTCCGCATGGGTCTCACCTTCTCCTTCAATTGGGGAATGCCTAGAAACTAACCGATCGCGCAACTGACAGCGACGTCGTTCAGGCGTGCGCTCCCGGTATGACCTCTTCAGTAGTAGTAAGCCCCTTGGGCACCACTCGCTTCTCGACGGCACCCAACACGATCTCGGTCGTTACAGAGAGCAGCGCTACGAGGACTCCGCCTGCGAGAACCCGAACATTGTCTTGTACCGCAAAACCGTCAACGATATATCTGCCCAAGCCACCCCAGGCCACCAATGCCGCCAGCGGGGCCGTCGCCACTACCTGAACGGCCGATACTCGAAGAGCGGCCAGGATCACGGGAGAAGCCATCGGAGCCTCGATTCTGCGCAGCACCTCGCCATCGGTCATTCCCATGCCGTGGCCGGCCTCCACCAGGGCGGGATCGACGTCGCGAACGCCTGTATAGGTGTTGGTGAAGATCGGCGGCAGGGCAAGGGCGAATAGCGCCAACAGCGTCGGCCAGAAGCCGAGACCAAGACCCAATCTGATTGAAATGGGCAGGAACAGAGCCATGATGGCGAACGAGGGGACGGCCCGCCCGATATTGACGGCTGCTACTGCCACGAAACCTCCGCGGCGGCGATGGCCCAGCCACAGTGCCGGGGGCAGGGCAACAGCGGCCGCGGCCACGGTGGCAACCACCGAGATCTGAATGTGCTCCCACATCCGGCTTGGTATGCCGGCCGGTCCTTTCCAGTTCTCAGGATCGAGGAACCATGCCAGCACGTCGCCAAGGAACTCCATCACCGTTCCTTCATCCGACCGCCGCCTTGTGTTTTGCCCACGGTGTGAGCAGCTTCTCGAGCCCGAGCAAACCGAGATCGGCGGCTACCGCCAACAGCACCGACAACACAGTCCCGGCGAGGATCTGCGTGGTGCCGATCGCAGAGAAGAACTGTAGGCCACGCAGGATGAAGAAGCCGAGGCCTCCTTGGCCGATGAGGGCGGTAATGGTCACCAGCCCAATCGTCGTAACGGTGGCGATTCGGACCCCGGCGATGATCACCGGCATCGCCAGCGGCAGCTGTATGTCGATGAACATGCGTCGTGGGGTATAGCCCATGCCGCGGGCTGCTTCGAGCACCGACCCGGGCACACCGTCGATTCCCGCCACAATGTTCCGGATCAGAATCAGCAGTGTGTAGGACACGAGACCGATTTCGGCGGTCAGCCTGGTGAGCCCTGTGATCGGCACGAGAAACGCAAACAGCGCGAGGCTGGGGATGGTGTAGAGAACCCCGGTCACCCACGTGATCGGGGTGTATGTCTTGCGCCAGCGCAAGGCGACAATCGACAAAGCCAGGCTGATCACCAAACCGACGCCCACTGCGATCGCAGTGAGGATGATGTGCTCTTGAGTCGCCGCCCACAGATCATCGAGGTTGCGGCCGATCCAGTCCCAGCGTACGAACGGCTCGTCGGCCTGGGCGAAGATCACTGCACGATCTCCCGGCTGATGTCGTCGACCGTCGCTATTCCCAGGTAGCGGTCGCCGTCGAAGATGGCGGCCATCCCACTATGGGAGGTGATCGCCGCGTCGAGCGCTTCCCGCAAGCTATCCGTCGGGCTCAGCCTGATCTGAAACTCGCGGGCGACGACATGTTCGAGCGTGTCCCGGCCCTCCAGATCGGCTGCCCTGAACCAACCCTCGACCTCGGTCCCATCGCCGATGGCGGCCCAGCCGATGTCGTAACGGGCCATGACGGCCGCCGCTTCCTGCCTGGTCGCGCTGCGGGGTACCACGGGACCGGGGTCGAGCTTGATCTCCGAGATCGTGATGAGGGAAAGGCGCTTGATCCCTCGATCGGATCCGAGAAAGTCGGCCACAAACCCATTGGCCGGATTCCGCAGGATCTGGTCGGGGGAGTCGTACTGCTCGAGGTGACCGCCCTCGGAAAGGATGGCGACCCGGTCCCCGAGCTTGATCGCCTCATCAATGTCGTGAGTTACCAGCACGATTGTCTTCTTCAACCGGGACTGCAGTTCGAGCAACTCGTCTTGCAGGTTGGCCCTGACAATCGGGTCCACCGCACCGAAGGGCTCATCCATGAGCAGAACCGGTGGGTCGGCCGCCAGGGCTCGGGCAACTCCGACACGCTGCCGCTGTCCGCCCGACAGCTCTCCCGGGTAGCGATTGAGAAACTCGGGGGAGAGTTCGACGAGCCGTGCCAGCTCCGCTACCCGCGCGTCGGTCCGGTCCTTGCTCCACCCCAGGAGATTTGGGACGGTGGCGATGTTCGCGGCGATCGTCTTGTGCGGAAAGAGCCCGATCTGTTGGATCACGTACCCAATGCCGCGTCGCAACTCGTACGCCGGCATGCTGAGGATGTCCTGTCCGGCCAACATGATCGAGCCGGAAGTGGGCTCGATCAATCGGTTGATCATTTTCAGCGTCGTTGTCTTGCCGCAGCCCGAGGGTCCGACCAATACGACAATCTCACCCTCAGCAATGCTGAGCGAGAGTTTGTCGACCGCCGGTTTGCTCGTTCCCGGGAAGGTCTTGGTGACCTCAGTGAGACGAATCATTCGGTCTGAGAATAGGGGACCACGCCGGCACACATCACAACAGAGGAACACCGGATGTGCAGTGCGTATTGCGCTAACTTCAGCTTTGTGACGTCTCCAACTCCGCAGCGGCAGACACGACAAGGCAAGTTCCGCGCCGGTGCCAAGGTGGTGGCAACGCGAATGCTCGCCATGTTCACGGCGCGTGGTCCCGGCTTCCGTCGGCTTGCTCAGGCGCACGCCGGCAGTGTCGGCGGCGACACGCTGGTGGCGATGGCGCTGGCAGGAACGTTGTTCTTCTCGGTTCCTTCCACCGAGGCGAGGGAGAACGTTGCGCTCTATCTACTCATCACGCTCGCCCCATTTGCCCTCATCGGTCCTTTCCTCGGCGGCTTCTTTGCGCGATTTCCTGGAGCCTTCAGGGGCGGCCTGGTTGCCAGCTCCGCGATTCGGGCCGTCTTGGCCACCGTCATGGCGATCTGGCTCGATTCCTTCCTCTTGTTTCCACTGGCTTTTGCGCTGCTGGTACTGTCACGATTCCACGGAATCAGCCGCTCCAGCGTTGTGCCGCTGGTCCTCGGTGACCCGCGAGATCTGATCTCGGGCAATGCCCAACTGGCCCGGATCGGCGTACTGGCAAGTGCGGTAGTCATCCCGATCGGGCTGCTCGGCGTGGGCTTCGACAATCCGTCGGTCACGTTGATCATGGCGACGCTGGTCTACACATGGTCGGCGCTGTCTGCGGCCGGATTGCCCGCTTTGCGGATTCAGAGCGACAAGAGCCGGGAAGCGCGGATGCGTCGCAAGCGAGCCGTTACGCCTAGGGACGTGCGGCTGGCGCGGTTCGCTACCGCCGGAGTGCGTTTCCTCAACGGCTTTCTCTTGCTTCTGGTGGCGTTTGCCTTCCGGGATGAAGACGCCGGCCTTGCGGACTTCTCCGCCTTGCTGGCCGCAGCCGGCCTCGGCTACTTCGTTGCCGCGTTCATCACGCCGATTCTCGACCGCAAGATTTCCGAAGAGCCCATGGTGGTTACCGGGCTGGCCATCGAAGCCGGGGCTGCATTCATTGCGGCACAGGTCTTTGGCCTTCCGGCGGCGGCCGCCCTGGCCGCAGCGGCAGGCTTTGCCTGGGGTACTGCGAAATTCGGGTTTGACGGGTTGCTTCAGGCAACCGTGCCCGAAGAGGCGAGAGGCCGAGCTTTCACGAACGCAGAAACGTTCTTCCAGTTTGCCTGGGTGGTGGGGGCTTTGCTGCCGGTCTTCTTGACCATTCCGACGGGATTTGGTCTGACTCTGGCCGGTTTGACGGCTCTCGGGGTCCAGGTTGTCTACATCTCGGTCGTCCTGATACCGGTCGCTCGCCGGCGGCGCATTGCGGTAGAGCAGGCTGCGGCCAGAGATCGCAATCCTCCGGACACGAACGTGTTGGACCTGATGTAGCGGAGGGGAGAGCAACGGATTCGATTGTTGCCGAGTCCGACTACTCGATGAACTCCGCAAAGCGGTGTAACTCGGTGCTGGGCACACTCGCAGTGATTGCCGTTCCCGCATCAGTGTGTTCGGTCGAAGCGACGCGACCGATGTCGTGGACGAGAGCAACCAGTTCACCGCGTTCGTACGGAACCACGATCTTGATCTCGTCCGTTGTCTCCGCCAGCCGGGCGGTAATGGCCGTGCTCAGTTCGTCCATTCCTGCGCCCGTGATGGCCGAGGTGGCAACGGCCTCGGGATGCAGTTGGCTGAGCCGGTTGATCGCCACCGGATCGGCGACATCGGTCTTGTTCACCACGAGCTGCTCGGGTATCTCATCGGCGCCGATTTCTCGCAGAACACTGTGAACCGCCTCTATCTGGCGATCCGGGTTGGGATCTGACCCGTCGACGATATGAAGCAGCAGATCGGCTTGATTGACTTCCTCGAGAGTGGAGCGGAATGCTTCGACCAGCTGATGGGGCAGATTGCGCACGAAGCCCACTGTGTCCGATATCAGGATTGGCGAGCCGCTCGATAGGTCGACCCGCCGAATTGTCGAATCCAGGGTTGCAAAAAGCCGATCTTCAACCAACACCCCGGCGTTCGTCAGCAGATTGAACATGGTCGACTTGCCGGCGTTCGTATAACCCACCAGCGACACCACAGGCAACCGCGACTTGCGACGGGCCTTGGTCCGCGTGTCGTGGGAGCGAGCAATGTGTTTGAGTTCGCGTTCCAGCTTGGCGATGCGATCGAGGATGCGGCGCCGATCGGTCTCCAGTTGAGTTTCGCCCGGGCCCCTGGTGCCGATCCCGCCACCGAGGCGGCTCATCTCGACCCCCCGCCCACGCAGCCGGGGCAATCTGTAGCGCAGCTGTGCGAGTTCGACCTGGAGCATGCCTTCCTTGCTGGTGGCATGCTGGGCGAAGATGTCGAGGATCAGTGCCACCCTATCGACGACGTCGCAGTGGAACATCTTCGCCAGATTCCGCTGTTGAGCGGGCGACAGCTCGTTGTCGAAGATGACGACGTCGATGTCCTGCGCCTTGGTCAGCGACACCAGCTCCTCGACCTTGCCTCTGCCAATCAGCGTTGCCGGGTCAAATCGATCGCGCCGCACCAGCTCAGCCTCCACCGGATCGGACCCTGCGGTGTCGGTGAGGAGAGCTAGCTCTTCGAGGCTGGTTTGCGCCTCGGGAACTGCTGATTTGGTTGTGGCTACCGCAACCAGAAACGCTCGCTGCTCGACTACTTCGAGATCGGTAACGGTTGCGGTGAGCCTCGTGCGGCTTCTGCCGGTGCGGGGTTGTTCGACCATTGGGTCAATGAAAGCAGAAACTGTCGATCTGTCGACCGTGCGTGGCGAGGTTGGTAACTTGTGGCCAACTGGGAGGACACAAATGCAGAAGACAGTTGGGCAACTGCTCGACGCCAAGGGCAGAGATGTGTGGTCGATCGGTCCGGATGCAACTGTTTACGAGGCTCTCGAGCTTCTAGCCGACAAGAATGTTGGCGCAATTGTGGTGGTCGAGGACGGTCGTGTCTGTGGGATTGTGTCGGAGCGCGACTACGCCCGCAAAATCCGGCTGCTCGAGCGTGATTCGCGTAAGACGCGGGTCGGCGAGATCATGACGTCCGAGGTCTGGACCATCACGGAGGATCAATCGGTTGCCGAATGCATGGGGTCCATGACCGAGCACCACATCCGTCACCTACCAGTGGTTGAAGCGGATCGTTTGGTCGGGATCATCACCATCGGCGATGTCGTCAAAGCAGTGATGGCCGAGCAGGCGTTTCTGATTCAGCAGCTCGAGCAGTACATAACTGGCTAGAACCGGCTTCTAGGCGCCGCGCTCGGCCATGATCGCAGCGTCATACGGCTCGATCATGATGCACTCGCCGGGGCACTCTTCTGCCGCCTCAACTACCGTTTCGACCTGGTCGTCGGGCACTCGCGCGACACCGCGCGCCCCGTCGGGGGCGTCGTTGCCGTCGAAGATAATGGTCTTTCCAAAGATGGAAGCCTCTTCTTTGACGACCCAGAGTCCGTCATCGCGACCCGTGAAGACGTCAGGGGCGATCTCCTCGCAGATGCCGTCGCCTGTGCATAGGTCTTGGTCGATCCAGACCATGAGCTTGGTTTCGTCAGCCATGGGTCCCCTTGGTTGCTCGGTATTGGTGGAAGGTTAGTAGTCGATTCGGGTCTGCCAGATCAAGCGGATGACAACGACAGTACTCTGCCCGGCGGAGGCGTCAGGATGCCTGGTGGGTCCCGCGGTCTTCAAAACCGTTGAGGCGGCG
>JARFRN010000271.1 GCA_029287195.1 Acidimicrobiia bacterium
GTGTGTGGCCGGCCGACGGGTTCCGGGCGTTGATCCGGTCTCTCGGGAGCAGATACCAAGAAAGCGGGGAGCTCCGAACCGCCGAGAGCTACTACCGACTCGCAGCGGATCTGCAGCCGTATGAGGTGGACCCTGCCGCCGTTCGCGATCTCACCCAGCTCTACATCGAAGAAGACCAGCTACCGAAGGTCAACAATCTCACCAAGGAGTACGAGAATCGATTGTTCCAGGGCAAGGGAGGCGCGTATCGGAATTCACGGTTACGCAGAATATTCGAGTTCCACCGCACCCTGGGCGAGCTCTACGCAACCATCGGTCGATGGGGCGACTCGTACGATGTCGATTCGGCCATCTTTCAGCTCGAGCACGCTCAGGAGAAGAGCCGCGAACTCGGGGAACGCCTGGATAACGAACTGCCCGAGAGATACCGATTCACGCCCAACATGGTGAACATGCTCGCGACCGGATACGTGGCCACCAACCAGCCCTCAAAAAGCTACGAACTTCGCGTGACCGAGGCGGAGCGATTCAAACAGCAGGGCGACACTGAAGCGGTTCGCAAGGTGCTCGAGCCGATCAAAACCCAGGAACTCCCCTCGCAGCTGAGGTTACGGATCGAGCGGCTTACCGTCACGCCGGCCACGACGTCTGCACCAGCAGCAACGACCGCACCGGCTACGACGTCCACATCGGCGGCTGCGCCCACGGTGGCGACCGGTCGGCCCCTGTCATCACAAACGGCGACAACAGACCGCCTCCGACGTGCCGCGGTTCCCGAAGTCCGAATAGACACCTCCCGGATGCGGACTCGGCCACCGCTGTCCAAGGAACAGCTGGACCGTGTCGCCGCCCAGCTGCAGCAGAATCTCCACCGTAACGTCACCGACGCGCCGGCACTCGACTGGGGTGACGCGCCCGGTACGCCCAGGAAAGTCCTCATCGACAACGGCAGCGGGGTGATCTTGCTTGATTACGCGGGCGAAACCGTCGAGATTCCGTTTGATCTGGTGTTGGGAGGCACCTCGGTAGACCCTCATTAATAAGAACCTCAGTGGGTTTCAACCGCGACTATTGACCCGCCAGATCGCCGGCAGGTCGGTTTGCCTTCCTCAAAGCCAACTACTGCGGTCGACCCGATAAATCCGAGGTCAATGAACCCCCGCCACCGATGCGAGCTGCCGGGCCGCCTGTGGACTGATTTCCGGCCCCGTCTCCCGGCTTGCCCGGCGGTACCATTCGGGCAGGGCGATGCCGTGACTTTGGTACAGGCGATCGAGACGTCGGCGATTGCCGCCCCCCGGGTGAAGACCGAGGAACTCGAGGGCATTGCCACCCTGGAAGCGGTCGAGGTCCGAGCTCGAGAAAACCTCCGCTTCTTGGAGCACGCGCTCGTAATTGTGGAGAAAGTCGCGATACCCGGACATCCGCCGTAGGACGTGCCAGTCGGTGCCGAAGAGGATGCGGCTCTTGATCTTCTCGATGTCGGCCGAGAAGTCTTTCTTCATCCGGCGATAGCCCTGAATGAACTGGTTTCTTCCGCTCCTGGTCAGGACCCGATGGTGCGAGACATCGGCATAGACGTTGTCGTACTTGACGATCAGCCGGCACACATCCCTGGCCCAGCTATTGCTGCCGGCGTAACCCTGACCGGGCGATTGATTCCACCCGAAATGGGCGAGGTTGAGACGGAGATTTCCGTACCGATCCTGCCGAAGCACCTGGTCCCAGAACTTCGCTTGACCGAAATCGTGGCTGGCGCCCGGGTAGGCCTCGATGCCGTCCATCACGCAATGCGCGGTGATGGGGACCTCCTGATCGACACAGTAGTCATAAAGATCGCACAGAACCTCGTCGTACTCCTCGCCGGCGAAGAGATACGGGAGCTTTTGGTTTCGAACGGCGATGTGGCGCCGCTTCAGGGACGCCTCGAGATCGGCATTGCCGAGCGGCCGGAAACCGAGCGAGTTGTACAGCTTGACCCCGATGAAGCCCTTGCTTTCGATGGCTTCCTTTACCAGCGCCAACGGTTGGTTCTCTTCGAGCTGTCCGTCCGGGTTCACCATGCCCTTTCGGTAGGCGAGCTCACGGGCGGGATCGAAGGGCACGAACGGGTGGATCCTGCCCGGGTGCGCGAGGACCACGTTTCGGAACACGTCGTCGATCTGCTGACCGAGGGGGTTGTCCAGACTGTTGGCGAACCAGTACTCGTAGTCGATCATCAGCGGCACGAAGAGATCGGTCTGCGGCCAGGTTTCGGCCAGCCGATCGGCGTTTGCCGCCGACCAGCTGGAGAGCGAGTCCTCCCACTCGAGAAATCTCTGCCCTGAGAGCCGGCCGTAGATCCACAGAACGGCGGTGTAGAACCAACCCCGATCGACGTCGTTCTCCAGCCGTCGGGTCACACATCTCTCCCGAGCACGCCTCGCCACATAGCCGAAGAGCTGCGGCATGGGAAAGATCGAGATCCACGGGTCGATCAACCTCCCGACTCGGCGTTCCGATCGCCGCGACAGCAGGTAGCCCTCGAGCGGGATGTCCAGGGCGCTGAATATGTGTGTGTGAACATCGATGGTGGGTGACATCCCACCCTCCCCTCGTCGTTTCATCGCGTCGTCTGATGGGCGTCGGCCGTCGACAGCGTGGATTTCGAGTATGAATTTCGGCTGTCCGGAATCCAACGGCATCACCCAAACGGGTGAAACGAAAACCGGTCGCCGTTTTTGCCGGCTAATCACATCGCCGCAAAGCTCGAGCGGTTTCAAGCAGGCTGGAAGCCTGCTCCACAATGGCGGTCTGTTTCAGGTAAGGCGCGAGCTTGCTCCACAGAGGGCGGTGGGGATGTTGTGGAGCAGCCATCCTGGCTGCTTGATGTCCTGGCTCCCGGGTTGCACTCCAAAATGAAACGTCGATGAGCAGGCTGGAAGCCTGCTCCACAGAGGGCGGTGGGGATGTTGTGGAGCAGCCAGCCTGGCTGCTTGATGTCCTGGCTCCCGGGTTGCACTCCACCATGGAAGGTCAACGAGCAGGCTGGACGCCTGCTCCACAATGGTGCTCTGTCTCAGGAAAGGCGTGAGCCTGCTCCACAATGTCAGTCTGATTCAGGCAAGGCGTGAGCCTGCTCCACAGAAGGCGGTGGGAATGTTGTGGAGCAGCCATCCTGGCTGCTTGATGTCTTGGCTCCCGGGTTGGACTCCACCGTTAAAGGGCAATGAGCAGGCTGGAAGCCTGCTCCACAATGGAAGTTTGTTTCAGGAAAGGCGTGAGC
>JARFRN010000011.1 GCA_029287195.1 Acidimicrobiia bacterium
TCTGTTGTGTGGTCATCTGTGACGCCGAGCAGGTCCTCGTCGTCCTGGTCGATCGCAGCGACGGTAACCGTGTTGAGCAGTGGATCAGGATCGGAGGCGGTGACGGTATGGGTCACCGAGTAGACCCAGCTCTCGCTGCCGTCGAGCAGCGAGTTGCCGTTGGTGTCCCCAGAGACGTAGGAGGCAGAGCCGGCGACGTCGTCGATGACGCTCGTGATCGTCACCGGCGATAGGTCCGAGCCGGCGGCATGGGAGATGTTGAACGTGTAGGTGATCGTCTCCCCGATCTCAGCAGAGAGCGGCCCGTCCTTGACGACCCGAATGGTGGGGTTGTGCTGCACCGTGATCGATGCCGAGTCGCGATCGTTGCCCGGTTTGCCGTCGATTTCCGTCACGGAGGCGACATACGCAGTGTTGGTGATCGTCGTGCCGTAGGTTCCGGTATCAACGGTGGCAGTCAGAGTGAGCGTTTCGTCGGCGCCGGCGGCCATGGAGCCAACGTTCCACACACCGCTGCCGGAGTCGTATGAGCCCTCGCTCGTCGTATCGGCAACGTAGCTGACACCGACGGGCAGCAAGTCGGATAACGACACCCCGGTGGCCGCCTCGGGACCGTTGTTGGTGACGGTAACGGAGAAGACCACGGTGTCGCCCTCGTTGGGCGTCGGGTTGTCCACCGTCTTCGCTACTGCAAGGTCGACTCCCGGCGTGACATAGACGTCGACCGAATCGCTGTCATTGGTGGGATCCGGATCCCGGCGATCTGAGCCGCTGATCGTGGCAGTGTTGGTGATGACGTTGCCGGAGTAGCCGGCGTCGACCGAAACAGTAATGACCAGGCTCGTAGTGCCAGACGGGGGGAGGCTGCCTACCAACCACACTCCAGTGACCGAGTCAAAGCTGCCTTCCCCGGTGTCGGAAATGTAGGTGACGCCGGCCGGCAACTGGTCCGTCACCTCGATCTGGGTGGCAGCAGTGGGCCCGTTGTTCGTGACCGTGATCGTGTAGTCGATCTGCCCACCAGGGTCCGGATTCTGGTTACTAACAGTCTTGCCAACAGCGAGGTCTGCCATCGCCGCCGGGATACCGTTCATCATGGCGGTGGCCGCGTATTCCACCTGAGGGCCGATCACCACACTCCTGCTGCTCACAGTCTTGGTGAAGGCTGTGTCGGCGGTGTAACCCGTTCCCGCCGCCGCGGGTACCGGCAGGGCGCCAACCACGACCGTTGTCAACGCCAGCGAATACGCGGCTACCGCCGCAGTCCTGCGGCGGTAGGTAGTCCCGAGGCGACCCCCGGCACCCCGGCTGATTGGCGTCTCCACTCTCGTCATTCCATCACTCGGTCTTGTGTGACCCGTCTCGGTCCCGGCCCGCGACAGATCCGAGCTTTGTGCTCGCCTTCTTCAAGATTCATCGGACTCGAATGCCGTGAACTGGAGACTGTTTATGGCGAATTTCGACGTGAGTGGTCACCCAGCGCGGGGCGAGTCGAATGCCGCTAACCGGGCATTCCGGGACACCGGGCAACAGACGATCTGCCGCAGTGTTGCCGGCTATCTAGAGGAAGCCGTTGTCACGCATCCAGTCGTCGTTGAAGATCTTCGATACGTAGTTGCGGCCCGAATCGGGGAGGACGACCACCACGAGGTCGTCGGGACGTTCGTTGGCCACCCGTAGGGCGCCTGCAACTGCCATGCCACCGGAGCCGCCGGCAAAGATTCCTTCGACCTCTGAGAGACGTCGGGTTGTGGCAAATGCTTCGGCGTCGGTGACCATCTCGAACTGATCGACGACGTCTATGTCGTAGGTCTCCGGCCAGAAATCTTCGCCGACGCCTTCAGTGAGATAGGTGGTTACGTCATCCTCGGTCTCGGCGGTATAGATCGAGCCCTGTGGGTCGACACCCACAATCCATACACCCGGCTTGCGTTCCTTGAGATAGCGACCGATGCCACTCACCGAGCCACCGGTCCCGAGACCGATCACCACGACATCCAGTTCGCCTTCGGTCTGCTCCCACAGCTCGGGCCCGGTCTGCCGGTAGTGCGCCTCCGGATTGGCAGGATTGGAGTACTGATCTGGTCGGTAGGCGCCGGGGGTTTCTCTGGTCAGACGGTCCGCCACCGAGTAGTAGGAGCGGGGATCCTCGGGCTCGACATCGGTGGGGCACACAACTACCTCGGCGCCGTAGGCTCGGAGCAGAGCCCGCTTCTCCTCAGACTGCTTGTCGGCCATCACTGCGACCAGCTTGTAGCCGCGCAGTGCCGCCACCATCGCCAGACCGACACCGGTGTTTCCGCTGGTCGGCTCGATAATGGTTCCGCCCGGTTGCAGCCAGCCGTTGCGTTCCGCCCGCTCGATCATTCCGAGGGCAATTCGGTCCTTGGTGGACCCTCCCGGGTTGAGGTACTCCAGCTTGGCAACCAGGTTGCCGGAAGGATGGATTCGTCCCAGTCGCACCAACGGCGTGTTCCCAATGGCGGCAACTATGTCTTCGTGAATGTCCATTGGGCGCAACGTTACCCTCTCTCGCAAGAATGGTCTCGGACCCACCCCACCCCGGGTGGGGTGTGCTATGCTGACGGCATGAAACCGGAACACAAGAGGGCCGCGTTGAATCGGCTGAAGACGGCTCGCGGCCACCTCGATGCAGTCATCGGCAGGGTCGAGGAAGAGCGCTACTGCCCCGACGTGATGAAACAAGTCTCGGCTGTACAAGGTTCGCTGGAGAAGGTGAATCGCGTACTGCTGCAGAATCACGTCGAAACCTGCGTGACGCACGCCGTGGCCGAAGGACGATCCGAGCAAATCGTCGACGAATTGCTCGAGTCGCTGCGTTACGCCCCGGGCGTCACCGGGCCCTAGGAGATCCGAAGACTGAAAGGACCACAAGCATGGATCGAGTAACCCTCAACGTCCCCGATATCTCCTGCAATCACTGCAAGATGTCCATCGAGGGCGCAGTCAATGACCTGAGCGGGATCGAGTCTGCCGTAGTCGACATCGAAGGTCGCACCGTGGACGTGTCGTTTGATTCCGGGACCCAGAACCTCGAGAGCATCGTTGCGGCGATCGAGGAACAGGGCTACGACGTAGCGACCGGCTAGTCCTGCAGATGGCAAAGACCACCCAAGAGACAATCACCTTCGATGTCGAGGGTATGACGTGCGCCTCGTGTGCGCTCCGAATCGAGCGCGTCCTCGGCAAGCAGGAAGGGGTAGGCGAGGCTGTGGTCAACTTCGCCGGGCAAGAAGCCCGGGTGGCGGTAAACCATCAAGTAGACGTTGAGACTTTGTCGACAGCCGTGGCCAAGCTCGGCTACACGGTAACGGAGATAGCTGAGGGTGACGATAGGCGATCACCGGCCGAGCGGTACTCAGAAGAAGTCATCTACCAACGCCGCAATGTGCTGCTGGCGGCGCTTCTCACCATCCCGCTGATGGCATTGTCGATGCTGGGCGACGACTCCACCTGGCAACGAGTCACCCAGGCGATCCTGGCGACTCCGGTGGTCTTCATCTTTGGGGCCCAGTTCCACCGTATTGCATGGAAGAGGCTGCGCAGCCTGGACGCCACGATGGACACACTCATATCGGTCGGCACCCTTGCAGCATATGGATACTCGATTTGGGCTCTGTTCACCGATGACCCGGTTTTCTTCGAAACCGCGGCAATGATCGTGACATTGATTCTGCTGGGTCGCTTCTTCGAGGCGCGCGCCAAGGGTCGCGCCTCCCAAGCCGTAACCAAGCTCCTCGAGCTGAGCGCTCGAGAGGCCAGAGTGATCCGTGACAACTCTCAAGTAATGGTTGACCCTTTGGAGCTGCGACCGGGAGAGCGGATGATCGTGCTCCCCGGCGAGAAGATCCCCACAGACGGAGTGGTTGTAGCGGGAGAATCGTCGGTGGATGAGAGCATGCTGACCGGCGAATCGCATCCTGTGCCCCGCTTCCCGGGCGACGAAGTGTTTGGGGCGACCGTGAACCAGGAAGGCCGCCTCGAGGTGGAAGTCACCAACGTTGGGCCCAACACTGCGCTCAACCGGATAGTCAAGCTGGTTGAGGACGCGCAGGCCTCCAAGGCGCCCGTGCAGCGTCTCGCAGACAAGATCTCAGGTGTCTTCGTCCCGGTAGTGATCGCGATTGCCGTCCTCGTGTTCATCGGTTGGATGATCGGTAGCGGTGAGGTGGCGACTGCTCTGCGCAACGGTGTTGCCGTGCTGATAATCGCCTGCCCATGTGCGCTTGGTCTCGCAACGCCGACGGCGATCATGGTCGGGTCGGGACGTGGTGCCGAACTCGGTGTCTTGTTCAAGAACGCTGAGGTATTCGAAAGAGCCCGTTCGATCGACACTGTGCTGTTTGACAAGACCGGCACGCTGACGAGGGGGGCGATGACCCTCTCGGATGTCGTCGCCTCTGGGAACGAGACCGAGTTTCTGTACAGAGTGGGATCGCTGGAGGCAGCCAGCGGTCACCCAATCGGCAAAGCGGTCGCGCTCGGCGCTGAGGAGCGAGGTGTCGAACTCGGTGAACCCGAAACGGTTTCGGCAATTGCCGGTTCCGGCGTGATCGGGAACATCGATGGGACCCAGGTGATAATCGGTAAGCCAAAGCTCATCGCAGAACACGGACTCCTCATCCCAACCCATCTCGAAGACGCAATGAATGCCCTGGAACGTCAGGGAAAGACCGCCTTCCTCGCCGGGTGGGATGGCGAGACCCGGGGAGTTCTCGCGGTAGCCGACACCGTGCGGGAGACGTCGGCACGTGCAATATCGCAGCTGTCCGCAGAAGGGGCGGCGGCAATGATGATCACTGGAGACAACAGCATCACCGCCGAAGCCATCGGACACCAGGTTGGCATCACGGACATCGTTGCCGAGGTGCTACCCGGCGACAAGGCGGCAGAGGTAGTTGCGCTACAGAGGTCAGGGCGGACGGTGGCGTTTGTCGGCGACGGGATCAACGACGCACCGGCGCTGACTGCGGCAGACCTCGGTATGGCGGTAGGTAGCGGGACCGACGTGGCAATAGAAGCGGGTGGCATCGTCCTGGTGTCCGGCGACCCGCGCCTGGCAGTGACGGCGCTCCGCCTGGCAAAAGCCACCTTCCGCACAATCCGCCAGAATCTCGGCTGGGCTTTTGGCTACAACACCGCGGCCATTCCGCTGGCGGCAGCGGGCCTCCTCAATCCGATGATCGCCGCTGCAGCTATGGCCTTTTCCAGCGTTTCGGTCGTCACCAACTCACTCCGGCTGCGGCGCTTCGCCGATTGACTCGGGTTCGTGAACTCAATCGCCGATGGCAACCCGGAGCAGTTGATCCAGCGTGTCCACAGTGACCCACGTCTCGGCGGGGACCCCCGTAACGCTTGCGCCGGACCGACGGGGCGCCGCTCAAAAGGAGTCAACCGGGTAGATTGGCCTTATGGACGTCATTCATCGGTTCACCAAACCGCATTTGCGCCGGCCGCGCGCCATCGTCGCCTTCGAAGGCTGGGGCGATGCCTGTGAGGCGGCCTCGGGAGCAGCCAACTACTTGATCGGCGTGTTGGATGCAGGCGAACCGTTTGCTGTGATCGACCCAGAAGAGTTCTTCGACTTCCAGGCGCATCGGCCCACCGTGGCAATCGGTGAGGGCGAGACCAGACATCTCTCCTGGCCCGCCACCCGCTTCTACGGGGTGTCGCTGCCGGAGGACGACCGCGATGCCGTCATCGTCACCGGGGACGAGCCTTCATATCGCTGGAAGACCTTCAGCCGCCATCTCACCCAGGTTCTCAACGAGAACGACGTCGAAGAGGTGATACTCCTCGGAGCCTTCATCGGCCAGGTGGCTCACACTCAACAGGTTCCGGTAATCGGCGTCGCTACCGACCCCTCGCTGGTTGTGCGCAACGGACTCCTCACATCGAGTTATGAAGGACCGACCGGCATCGTAGGTGTCGTGGTCGAGGCCTGTCGCGAGGCCGGGCTGCCTGCGCTCGCGTTGTGGGCGGCCACGCCGCACTACCTGGCCGCAAACGCCAACCCCAAGGCAATGCTGGCATTGGCAACCCGGGCCACCTCGATACTTGGCATCCCGGTGGACTACACAGAGTTGGAGACCGTAACCGACGAATATCTCGACCGGGTGAACGCCGCACTCGAGGCATCGGAGGAGTTCTCCGAGTACGTGAGCAAGCTGGAGCAGATGGAGCCGTCGGCGGGCAGCCTCGATCCCGCTACCACCGAGGGGCTGGTCACCGAAATCGAGGACTACCTGCGGCACAACCAGTAGCCACAATCCTCAGAGATTCTCCATCCAGATTGTGGCAGCTCTATATGCAAAAAACGGATGCAACAGTTAGCGTTAACACTTAACAGGTGACGTCATGGGCACGTCGCTCTTCTTACCCAGAACTGGAGAGGTAGAAACATGCGAAAGCAGTTTGCACTGCTGTTTAGCGTTGTCCTCGCCTTCGCTCTCGTAGCCTCCGCTTGCGGCGGCGACGACGAGGGCGGTGGTTCGGATGTCAACGTTGGTCTCGTGTTCGACATCGGCGGTCGTGGCGACCAGTCATTCAATGATTCGGCGGCTGCCGGTCTCGACCAGGCCGAGGAAGATCTAGGCATTAGCGCGTCGGAGGCCTCCGCCAACGATGACGGCTCGAACCGTGAGGAGCTGCTGAACCTGCAGGCCGACGAGTCCGACCTCGTGTTCGGTGTTGGCTTCCTGTTTGCGGAGCCGATGCTCAACGCCGCGGGCGCGAATCCGGAGATCAACTTCGCCATCGTCGACGACGCCTCGGTCGATTTGCCGAACGTCGCAGGCCTTGTCTTCGCTGAGGAGGAAGGTTCCTTCCTCGTCGGTGCCGCAGCAGCACTCAAGACAACAAACAACAAAGTCGGTTTCATCGGCGGTGTCAGCATCGACCTGATCAAGAGGTTCGAAGCCGGCTTCGTGGCTGGTGTCCAGCACATCAACCCCGACATCGAGATCGATATCCAATACATCAGCGAGCCGCCCGACTTCAGCGGCTTCACCGACCCGGCCGCCGGCAAGATCGTCGCTCAGTCGATGTTCGAAGACGGCTCCGACATCGTGTACCACGCTGCTGGTGGTTCCGGTGGCGGTCTGTTCCAGGCAGCCAAGGAGTACTCCGAAGCCAACAACACCAAGGTGTGGGCCATCGGTGTCGACTCCGACCAGTACCTGACCGCAGGCGAAGATGTCCAGGAGTACATCCTGACTTCGATGCTGAAGCGAGTCGATGTTGCGGTGTACAGCACGATCGAGGCTCAGGTCGAGGGCAGCTTCACAGGCGGCCCGAACGTGTTCGACCTATCGGTCGATGGCGTTGGATACTCCACCACCGGCGGATTCGTCGACGACATCACGGATCAGCTCGAAGAACTGAAGCAGCAGATTATCGACGGTGAGATCGTCGTACCTTCCACCGTGTAAACGCCGTTTTGGCGAATCGAATCCTGTGTGGGATCGGACTAATGTCCGATCCCACACTTGTTTATAGGGCGGGCGTATGGCCTCAGCTGTTCTACTGGAGGGAATCACGAAGAGATTCCCTGGAGTCATCGCCAACGACGGGGTCAATCTCGACGTCGCCGAGGGTGAAATCCATGCGATTTGCGGCGAGAATGGGGCCGGCAAGTCGACCCTGATGAAGATCCTCTACGGGATGCAACCGGCGGACGAGGGACGCATGGTTGTCAACGGGGAAGAGGTCGTGTTCTCCTCCCCCAAAGAGGCGATCGACATCGGTATCGGCATGGTCCACCAGCACTTCATGCTCGCCGACAACCTGACTGTGCTCGAGAACATCATCCTGGGTTCAGAACCAACCATGCGGGGCGGCCGAATCGACTTCGACGAAGCCCGTGAGCACATCATCGAGGTAGGAAAGGACTACGGCCTCACGGTCGACCCGGACGACCTGGTGGAGACCCTCGAGGTCGGGGAACGACAGCGGGTCGAGATCATCAAGGTGTTGTTCCGCGGCGCCAAGATCCTCATCCTCGATGAGCCCACCGCGGTGCTTGTTCCTCAGGAAGTCGAGGAGCTCTTCCGAAACATGCGAGAGCTCAAGGCCGAAGGTCACACGATCATCTTCATCGATCATAAGCTGGACGAGGTATTGGAGATTGCCGATACGATCACCGTGATCCGAGCGGGCAAGACCATCGATACGGTCAAGCCTGAAAATGTCACCGCACGCGATCTCGCAGAGTTGATGGTTGGTTCCGAACTTCCTACTCCCGAGACTCGGGAATCGACGGTCACCGACCATATCGTGATCGAAGCGATAGATGCATGTGCGGACGATGACACCGGAAGCCGCAAGATGCGCGGCGTGACCATGAAGGTCCACAAGGGTGAGATCCTGGGCATTGCCGGGGTAGAGGGCAACGGACAGGCCGAGTTCGTGGAAGCCCTGATGGGCATGCGCCCGCTCACCAGCGGGTCGATATCCCTAGAGGGCGTTCGGATGAAGGGCTGGGGCACTCGTCGGCGCCGCGAGGCGGGCATCGGCTACATCCCCGAGGACCGTACCCGGCGTGGCCTGCTGGCAGGCTTCCCGCTCTGGGAGAACGACATGCTGGGTCACCAGAGCATGGAGCCATTCGTCAAGAACGGGTTCTGGATCCAACCCGATGCGGCACGGGAGCACACCAAGCAGGTGGTCGAGCAATTCGACGTCAGGACTCCCAGTGTCGACGTGGCGGCTCATGCCCTCTCGGGCGGCAACCAGCAGAAGCTGATCGTCGGCAAAGAAATGGCTGCCGACCTCAAGGTACTGATCGCGGCCCATCCCACACGAGGCATCGATGTCGGAGCGCAGGCCGCAGTGTGGGAGGAGCTGCGTCATGCCCGCGCCGCCGGCCTCGCTGTGATCCTGATCTCGGCGGACCTAGAGGAGCTCATCGGTCTCTCCGACCGGTTGGTGGTGATGCTGCGTGGTGAACTGGTCGCCGAGCTCGACCCGAGTGAGGTCACTCCACGTGACCTCGGCTCTTACATGACGGGGGCAGCCGTGCGGGGAGGAGGCTCCTGATGCGCCGCAAACTGTTCTACGCTCTGGCAGCACCGCTGGCGGCAGTCGGCGTCGCCGTGGTCATCTCCTCGATCGTGCTGCTCTTTGCCGGGGCCAATCCGCTGGATGCGTACCAGAACATGTGGGAGTTCGGCACCCGGCTCGAGACGTTGATCGCAACGTTGAACCGGGCGACGCCGCTGTATCTCTCGGGGGTAGCAGTCGCAATCGGCTTCCGGATGAACCTGTTCAACATCGGTGTCGAGGGCCAGTACATCTTGGCTGCGATCGTCGCCGCCAAGGTAGGCGCCGAGATCAATCTGCCGCCGGTCCTCCACGTAACGGTCATCATTGCCACCGCCATGGCGGTCGGGGCCTTCTGGGCCGGGATTGCCGGCTACCTCAAGGTCACCCGCAACGTACACGAAGTCATTTCGACCATCATGTTGAACGCAATCGCCGTCTCCGGTGTTGTCAGCTATCTGCTGGGGGTCTGGGACGTACCGGATGAGAGCCTGGATACGGCGTTGCCGGCGATTCCGGAAAGTGGCTGGATGCCGCCGCTCAACAACATCGTCGAGCTCTTCACCCAAGAAATCAAGCGGGTCGAGTTGTGGGGATTCCTCCTGGTCGCGGTCGCCGTCGGTGTCCTCTACCACTTCCTCATCAACCGAACTCGTATCGGCTTTGACCTACGCGCCTCCGGAGAGAATCCGACGGCGGCCCAAGTCAGCGGCACCGATCCGAAGCGGATGATCATGGCGGCCATGCTGCTGGGTGGCGCCGTTGCCGGCCTGGTCGGCCTACCAGAGCTGCTCGGCGACTCCCACGCCTACAACCTGCGGTTCACCCGCAACCTCGGCTTCAACGGCATCGCCGTAGCACTGCTGGGCCGCAACAATCCCATAGGTATCGCCATCGGCGCGTTTGTAATCGGCTGGCTGGACCGTGCTTCCGGAGTGCTCGAGGTGCGCGGCGACGCACCACGCGAGATAGTGGCCATCATGACAGGTGTGATCATCCTGGCCGCCGTTGTCGCCTATGCAGTGGTCGAGCGCAAGCGCCGGGCTGAGGAGGCATCGGCCGCGGCCGCGGCCACCGCGTCCGCCAAGGAAGAACAGGAAGCGTGGCGTGCCGAACAGAAGCAGGTGGGCGACGGTGAAGGAGGCGGGTCATGAGCGATCGCCGATCCACGCCCGACCTGACAACCGGTTGGACACAGTTCACCCATCGCCTCGGCCAATGGTCACCACTCGGGCGAGCCGAACAAGCATCTGCCCGCACCTGGATACTCGGGGCACTCGGAATCGTGCTGCTGCTGTCCGTCACCCAGCAATTCGCCAAGCTAGAGACCAAGGACCTGACGTCCAGCGGCACCTGGGTAATCGCCCTTGCCTGGTCGGTGCCGATCCTGATGGCCGGTCTCGGCGGCATCTTCTCCGAGCGCACCGGCATCGTGAACATCGGTCTCGAGGGCATGCTCGTCCTCGGGACGTGGTTCGGCGCATTTGGCACTCTCGAATTCGGACCGTGGTGGGGCATGGTCATTGCCGCCATCGCCGGAGCCTTTGGTGGCGCCCTGCTGGCACTGGCGACGGTGACCTTCAACGTCGACCACATCGTGGCCGGTGTTGCCATAAACATCATGGCGCCCGGGATAACCCGATTCCTAGCCAGTATCCATTTCCCCGACCGCGGGGGGTCGATCACGCAGTCCCCGACCATGACCGGGGTAAGTAGCTTCTCGGTGCCGTTCCTAGCCGGAGGTGAGATCTTCGGATGGGAGACCCCCGACATCCTCGGACGAATCGAGAGCTGGGACTGGTTCTTCGTGTCCGACCTCGCCGGCGTCATGCGTGGGTTCGTGTGGCAAATGTCTTGGTTGACCCTGGTGGCGATCATCATCGTGCCGGCCTCTACGTACTTCCTGTGGAAGACGAGATTCGGTCTCCGGCTGCGCAGCTGCGGCGAAAACCCATACGCCGCCGACTCGCTCGGTGTGAACGTCTACAAGTACAAGTATTACGGGGTCATGATCGGTGGGGCCCTCGCCGGTTTTGGCGGTGGCTTCCTGTCGGTGCAGTTGACCGGCATCTACCGCGAGGGACAGACCCTGGGCAAGGGCTTCATCGGCCTCGCCACGATGATCTTCGGCAACT
>JARFRN010000019.1 GCA_029287195.1 Acidimicrobiia bacterium
CTGCCGTGCTGTCGCTCGGATGGGTTTCGCGGCAGCACCCGGTTTTGGCGCTGATTCCACAACTGGAGGACGGCTGTCGTGGTTACCGGGTGCTTCCGTGACCTGATCCATGACTGTGTAATATAAAATATCGCTAAACAAAGTCAATAACATTGGAGAAGAGCGCGAAAATTCGTGATGTGGTAGTCACATATCGGCAGCGTAGCAGTGCTGCTTTCTGTAGTCGTGTGGCGATCTGTCTAGCGGGGTTCCATGCCCCCTTGATCTCCGGCTGATCCGGAGGTCTGATGGAGTGTGGAGTGGTCTGACGCTCGGGCTGCTCTGGGGAGGCCACTATGACGGAGGAGAAGAGTCGGCCTGAGACGAAGGCACCGACACGGCGTGTATCGAGTCGCCAGATGGAGAAGCTGGTCGGCAAGTTTGGCCGGTACCTGCAGCGGTCGGGTGATGTCCTGGTCGACCGGTACGGAGCGGAGACGGCGGCGGTGATGCGGGGAGAGATGCTGGATGAGTACCGGCGTCTGATCCCCGACGTTCCGTACATCGGGGGGCGGCGGAACATCTACTCCCATGCCCTGGCGCTGGCACCGCGGGCGTTGGCGATGTACCGGGTGGTGGTCCGACACGGGGGCAGCTTGGAGGACAGCGGCGAGTTGCTTCACCGGCTGTTCCGAGCGCAGATGGAGCGGATTCCCAAGGTGATTCGTCATTGGGTTGGGAGACAGCGCTTCGGTCGGCTACGCAAGCGGAAGGTGGAGAAGGCAGCCCGGCGGTCGCAGGCCCGCCGCTATCCGGGAGACTTCGTGTTCGAACGCATAGAAGGCGACGGGAAAACCTTCGATTTCGGCGTCGACATCACCGAGTGCGGTGCTCTGAAGTTCCTCGAGACACAGGGGGCCGAGGAACTCTGTCCGTACGGCTGCGATATCGATTACGTGGCAGCCGAGGCAATGGGGTTTGGACTACGGCGGACCAAGACGCTGGCCTGGGGCTGCGACCGGTGCGACTTCCGGCTGTCCAAGCATGGAACGACCACCGCTCCTTGGCCGCCCGAGTTTGTCGAGCGGACCTGCGGTCAACCACAACCCTGACTCGGGCAACCAGTCAGCAGCACGAAGCGGCACCCCACAGCCCTAGAAGGCACCTCAGTGCTTGCCCCGCTGCGTCTCTCAGCGCAGCAATAATGAGCACATCTGAGCAGATCGGCGACCGCTCCCGGGCCGATCGTGGCAGTCCGGTATCGGCATAGGGGTGGTCGGTCGGATAGGTGGCGATGTCCCTGTTGGTGGTTTCCCAGGGGATAGGGGTGATGATGGCCCGTTGGCGGACAGTCGCCCGGATCGATCTCGCGGCAGCACCCGGTTGAGGCGCTGATTCCACAACTGGAGGACGGCTGTCGTGGTTCCCGGGTGCTGCGCGATCTGATTCATAGCTGTGTAATATCAAACAATGTCAAACAACGTCATTACCATTGTGGAAGAGCGCGAAGAGTTGTTGCCATTTCGCTTCCATGTGCACCGCGCCGCGCGTCAGAAGGCTGCGTTCGATTCCCGCGGCCCTAGGCCTACTACATTGATGCTATGAGCGTCGTGGCCGTGCCGTTCTTCATGGGTGATCCGATGCCCGGGTTCGACGTACCCGATCCATATGAAACGCTTGCTCCCGACCTCCCCTCCGGCGAGCCGCAAGAGCGGATGGCAGTGCTGTACCGGCACCTTGCCGACAAGGTGGCGGCCGTATCCAATCCGGTGATCTACGCCGGCGACTGTGTGAGCACGATCGGAGTACTTGCCGGCCTACAAAGAAAAGGTATCCACCCAACGCTGATCTTCTTCGACGCCCACGGCGACTTCAACACATGGGAAACCACTCCGTCGGGTTTCATCGGGGGAATGCCGCTGGCGATGCTGACGGGACGAGGCGAGCAGACGATCGTGGACGGTGCCGGTCTCACCCCGTTGCCGGACGCCCGAGTGGTGCTCGTTGATGGGAGAGATCTCGATCCTGGTGAGGATGAGGCGATCGAGCAATCGGGCATAGGCGTGACGACGGTCGACGAGCTGGCGCACTCGCTGCCTCCTCGCGGGCCACTCTATGTGCATGTCGACGGCGACGTCGTCGACCCCAGTGACATGCCTGCGATGAACTACCCGGCGCCCGATGGGCCTTCTCTGCATGCAGTGCGCATGGCGATGATCCATTTGGCAACTACGGGCCGGGTGGTGGCGTTCTCTATCTCGTCGTGGAATCCTGAGCTTCCCGGAGCCGACATCGCGGCGGCGGCGATGCTGAAGCTGGCGGAACCATTCATTGCCACGCTGTAAGTGGGTTCAGCCGGGCGTGGGGTTCGGCTGCATCTAACTCTGGGCTGCTTGTAGCAGCCGTGCCGGTGATACCCCCTATTCGACGGCTTCGCCGGTTTGCACCCTCCACAATGCGGCGTATGAGCCGTCACGATCGAGCAGCTCTTCGTGGGTGCCCGACTCGACAACCCGGCCTTCCTCGACGACGTGGATCACGTCGGCATGGCGAATCGTCGAAAGACGATGCGCTATGACAATGGTCGACCGATCCACCACGAGCCGGGCCAGCGAACGCTGAATCGCAGCTTCGGTCTCATTGTCAACGGATGATGTCGCCTCATCGAGGATCAATATCGGCGGGTCGACGACCACAGCGCGGGCGATCGAAAGCCGCTGACGCTGACCACCCGACAGCTTTTGGCCGCGCTCGCCGACGATAGTGTCGTAGCCCTCGGGCAGCTCCATGATGAAGCGATGCGCCTCGGCAGTCTCGGCGGCGTGGCGGATCTCCTCATGGCTAGCGTCGGGCTTTCCATATGCGATGTTGTCCCAGACGCTACCGTGGAACAGGAAGACGTCCTGACCGACAACAGCCATCGCCCGCCGCAGGTGGTGCAGTTCCAGGCTGCGAATGTCGTGCCCATCGATCCGGATGGTGCCTTCCGATGCGTCATAGAACCGAAGCAGGAGTTTGACCAGGGTCGTTTTCCCCGAGCCGGTAGAACCAACGAAAGCCGTGGTTGCCCCGGGGGCCAGGTCGAGTTCGATGTCGCACAAGACCGGGAAACCGGTCCGGTAGGCGAAGCCGACATCCTCGAACTCGATCCGCCCCTTGACTTGGTCGCGGTCGAGCACGCCGTCCCCCGACACGATCTCGGCCGGTGTGTCGAGCACGTCGAGGATGCGATTGGTCGATGCCATCGCCCGCTGGTAGAGGTCGAAGGTCTGGCCGAGGCGGGTGAGCGGCCACAGCAAGCGTTGGGTGAGGAATACCATGACGCTGTAGGCCCCGACGGCCAGCGAGCCCTCCAGAGCCAGGATGCCGCCCCACAACAGGGTCGCGGTGAACCCGACCAAGATCGCCATTCGGATGAGCGGGGAGAATGCCGCGCTGAAGGTGATAGCGCTCCGGTTGGCGGTGCGGTAGCTCTCGCTCTCGGTGGCGACCCGAACCTCCTCGCGACCTTCGGCTGTGAATGCCTTGATTGTCGCCATGCCACCGAGGTTGTTGGCCAGCAGGCTGCTGATGGCCCCGGCGCGTTCCCGCACCTCGGCGTACCGGGGTTCCAGTTTGCGCTGGAAGCGGAACGAACCCCACACAATTACCGGAATGGGTACAAATGCCACCCATGCAATGCTTGGGGCCAGCACGAAGAAGGTCGCTCCGATCAGCAAGACTGTTGTCGACACTTGCAGGATTTCGTTGGCCCCGATATCGAGGAATCTCTCCAGCTGGTTCACGTCGTCATTCAGAATTGCCATCAAGTTGCCAGAAGACTGATCCTCGAAATAGGCCATCTCCAGGTGCTGCATGTGGGAGTAGGCATCGAGGCGTAGATCATGCTGCACGCTCTGGGCAAGGTTGCGCCAGGCGACGCCGTGAAGGTATTCGAAGAGGGATTCGAAGGCATAGATGAAGAATGTGATTATCGACAGCACGACCAGCTGAGAGCGGGGGGTTTCGAATCCATAGCGAGCCAGCAATGCGCCTTCCTGGTTGACGACGATGTCGACAGCCATGCCGATCAGCACCGGCGGCGCAATGTCAAAAGCCTTGTTGAGCACGGACCAAGCGGCGGCACGTCGCACACGAGCGCGGTGGGAGTCTGCATACTGCCAGAGACGCCGTAGCGGGGGACGTTGGTTCATAGGAACGTCACCTTAGAGCGGGAATCGTCAGCGTAGGGGCCCGAGCCGGGCATACTGGCTGCGATGTCACTACTACCCATGTTCCCGGTCGGAACCGTCCTGTTCCCTCGTGGCGTCCTTCCGCTGCAGGTTTTCGAGCCGCGCTACAAGGAATTGGTCGCCGACATCACGCGAAGGGATCACCGTTTCGGGGTGGTGCTCATCGAACGTGGCTCGGATGTAGGTGGCGGTGACACTCGAACTGGTGTCGGCACGGTGGCGGAAATCGCACAGATGGGTGAGCTCGAGGACGGGCGCATTCTGTTGATAAACGTGGGCCGAGAGCGCATCCGGGTCACCCGGTGGCTCGAGGACGATCCCTACCCGTTGGCCGAGATCGAAGCTCATCCGGACGAGTCGATCAACGGCGGGTTGGGCCCCGCCGTGGCCGCCACATTCGTTGCCAGGCAGAAGCTGATGGCGCTCGCTATCGAAATGGGCGCCGACCCCGGCGGCCTCGATATAGAGCTTCCCGAGGACCCGATCGAAGCCGCCTGGGAACTGTGTGCGGCCTCGCCGCTCGGTCCGTTCGATCAGCAGCTACTGCTGGAGATGACCGACGCAACAGCTCGGACAAAGGCCCTGGAACGGATGCTCACCGAACAGCTGGCCGATCTGGAACGGGCCGTGCGCGGCGACGGACAACAGCTCGATTGAAGCGCATCTCTGCCGGTTTCCGGCGTGGCCCGTGCCGCCCCGATGTTTCGGACGCGCTGCGCCAGTATCGCAGGGCAGGGGCGGTCTAGCCTTCCAGGTCGGGTACCCCGATGTAGATCACGATCACTTGATCGGGTTCGACGAGGGTGCCGGCCGGCGGATTCGTCCCGGTCACACGGCCGAGCGCCGCAGGTTCGTCGGTGGGTACATTTTCGATCGTGAACGAGAGGTTGAGGCCCGACTCCTCGTTGAAGGCCTCGACGGCCGCCTGTACATCGGCCAACGTAAGACCGCTCAGATCGATCAACGCCGGTGGTACACCCGATGAGTAGCGCACAGTCACGACGCCTCCCTGGGTGACTTGGGCGCCGCCGCGGGGCTGCTGACCGAGGAAGGTACCTTCGGGTTCGAGTGACGCCAGCTTTCGGATGACGGCGCGAAGCCCTGCCTTGTAGATGGCGTCCTTCGCCTCGCGTTGGCTCATCCCGGAGACATTCGGGACCTCCGTCTTGGGTGTGCGGAAGAAGGCATCAGTGCCCTCGGGCGCCGCTGGGAACTCCTCCACCGGAAGGTCCTGGGTGACGTAGGTCATGAAGTGATTCCACACCGGTCCGGCGACGGTGCCGCCGTAGGCACGGCGGATCGCCTGCTCCGACTCGGTGCGCTCGTCGTAGATCGAGAAGTTCACCATCTCGATCTGGGCATCGGGGTAGCCCACCCAGACCGCGGTCGTGTACTGGGGTATGCCGCCGACAAACCACACGTCTCGGAAGTTCTGTGCTGTGCCGGTCTTGCCGAACTGAGGGCGCCCGATGTTGGCCCGAGGTGCTGTACCCCCGGCGCGTGGCACCTTCTCCAGCGTCCGGACGACTGCTGCGGCGAGCGCTTCGTCGAGCACTCGGGTCGGTGCCGGCTCGTGCTCGTAGATCACATTGCCGTCGGCGTCGAGGATGCTCTCGATGAGATAGCCGTCCACCTTTTCGCCATAGTTGGCAAGCGTCGAATAGGCAGAAGCCATTTCGAGCGGAGTGACCGCATTGGTTCCAAGGGATATCGACAGCACAGGCTGCAGCGGTGACTCGATACCCATCTTGTGGGCCGTGTCGACAATGCGCTCCGGGCCGACGGCCAACGACACCTGGGCGTATACCGTGTTCTTCGAGGTGTACGTCGCCTGCTCCAGGGTCATGATGCCCTCACCGCCGCCCCCGGCGTTGTAGACGGTCCAGATGTTGCCCTGCGGGCTGCACGGGTAACCAC
>JARFRN010000118.1 GCA_029287195.1 Acidimicrobiia bacterium
GCTTGAAATCGTTGTCGACATCGACCCCGTAGCGGGTGCGACGCCACTCGTCCTGAAGGCTCTTGGGGGCGTCGGCGGCCTTGGCTGGGATATCACGGATGTGACCGATCGACGACTCCACGACAAATTCTGCGCCGAGGAACCCGGAGATCGTTCGGGCCTTGGCAGGCGACTCAACTATGACGAGTTTTCGAGACATGGGGCTTTCGGGACGCGGACCGCGGCCGTTCTAGAGGGCAAGGAGCGGAACGATGATTACGACAGATCCACCCCGCTGTCAAGACCGGAAGCCATCATCGAGTCTGGCAACAACCCGGTCCCACACGTATTCCTCGACGACCCGGCACCGGCCTTTAGCCCCTATTTGATGCGCTGCGTCGCGATCCTCTAGCAACAGTTCGAGGCCATCACAGATGTCGTTTACCGAGTGGACGACAAAACCGGTTTCACCGGGGATCACAGTTTCCGGTGACCCACCGGACGACCCTGCCAGCACCGGCAAACCTGCTGCGGCCGCCTCGAGAAACACCAGCCCGAGACCATCGACCTCGAGCCCGCCCCAACGACTCCGACACGCCATGCAGACCACATCCATCGACTGATAGAGATTGGGGAGCTGCGACCACGGCACATCGATTTCGAATCGCACGGAGACACCAGAACGCTCCGCCAGCCGCCGCAGCCTCGCTTCGAGACGACCCTTGCCGATGATCAGCAGTTCGACTTCCGTGCCGCGCTCCCGCAGTCGTTGGGCGGCAGCGATCAGCCGATGCTGGCCCTTGCGGGGAACGAGCCTGCTGACGCAACCCACGATGGGCGGATCGTTGCCGGGAGGCTCCGCCGCCGGAATGAAATTGTCGACGTCCACCCCGGCACCTATCCAGGTCACCTCCCGGCCGGTGAGCCGGTTCACCTTTCCCTGCGTGTAGTGGCTCACCGTGAACAACGCATCAGCGCGGCGCAGCGTGCGCCGGAGCCACGTCCGCAACCCGGGAACGACTGCCGGAATGGTGATTTCCGCCCCGTGACAAAGAACTCCCACCGGGACCACGAGTTCGGTCTGAAGTCGCCGGATCGCCCCGGTCAACGGATGAGGCGCACCGAACAGGATGGCCTCTGCGCGGAAGTCGCGGGCCTGCTGTACAAACCAATCCACCGTTGCCCTCGTCGGCCACATGAAACGCCGCCTCCCCCGTCGCACCACCTCTTCTCCCCGACTGGTGCCGGTGGCGGGACCGTCGGCAGGAGCAAGCACTCGTACTTCGTGCGGATAAGCATCGACCAGATCCCCGAGGTAGGTCTGAATACCGCCCGACTTGGGCGGGTAGTCGTTGGTGATGAGCAGCAGCCTCATCGCAGATGTGGTCCGAGATTCCAGCTGACGACCGTTGGCCCCCGCCCGGTGAACGCCAGCCGGCCGTAGTGGGTGTTGCCCAATCCATCGACGCGGCGCCGCTGCTCCGAGGGGATACCCAATATCTCTGTCAGGTAGGCCCGGGTGGCGCCGCCATGGGATACGACTCCCACAGTTCGTCCCGGATTGGCGGCAACGATCGAACCGAGCGAGCTCGCCATGCGGCGGCGCACACCGGCAAATGTCTCGCCGTTGCCGCCCCGCGGCAAATCCACACCGGCACGGAAGGATCTGTAATCCTCCGGGTAGATCTCGGCGATCTGCTCCGGGCTCAGACCCTCCCACTCCCCGAAGCCGATTTCCTTGAGATCAGGGTCGAGTTGCACCTCGAGCGATTGGACCTCAGCTATTGCGTCGGCGGTGTCGGCAGCGCGCGCCAGCGGCGACGCATACAGGGTATCGAGGGGGGGGATTGTTTTCGCCAGCATCGCCGCCTGGTGGCGACCCATCTCGTCGAGCTCCCCGTCGGCATGCCCCTGCCAACGTCCCTCGGCATTGGCAATGGTTTGTCCGTGGCGGATCAACAGCAACTCCGTGTCCTCCGGGCTGGATCCAAAGTGAGGAAGAGCAGTATGCCCGAGATGGGTGTCGTCGTTGTAGACCTGAAGATGGACCCGGCCTTCGTCGAAGACGGCGGTTGCCGTCGACGTATTGCTAAGGAGTCGCAGCGGGGTCGGTCGCGTCGTGCCGAGCAATGTCGCCACCAGCATGAGCAGCGACATGCCATGACTGACGACCGCAGCCGACCCATCCCCGAGACGGGAGATCAGACCGTCGAGGGCTTGGCGGGTCCGAGCAACGACGTCCGACATCAGCTCTCCACCACCCGGCGCAGCGATGTCTTCTCCGGCAAAGAGAGCTGCCACCAAGTCGGGGTTGCGGGCCATGATCTCCCCCGTGGTGCAATCCTCCCAGTCGCCGAAGAACGGCTCTCGCCAGAGTGGATCGGGCTCGACCGCACGGCCCAGTGCCGCTGCAGTGTCCATGGTTCGTTGCAGGTCGCTGGCAACCACCAGGTCGAATTGTTTCTCCGCCAGCCTCTCGCCGAGTGCCCGCGCCTGGGCAACTCCCACGTCGGTGAGCCGTGAATTGGTATGCCCCTGCCAGCGCCCGGAAGCATTGCCGGTGGTCTGGGCGTGGCGAATGAACGTGATCTCAACTGGCAACTCGGTCTCCGGTTCAGCGAAGGCGTAGGCTAGGCCCCATGTTGGCGCTGCTCATCGCTCAAGCCGAATCCGGCTCGATCATTCCGGAGGACACTTCCGCCCGGATCCTCTGGCTGGTGATCGGAGTCGTGATTCTGGGACTGTACTTCTTCATGAAGGCGGCCCGCAGGAAGGCGACCGAGGAGTATTGGGCTAGGCGCAAGGCGGATGAAGAACGCAGGACCAACGATCCCGACATGCGGAAGGAGTGACCGGTGGCAGCGGAGGAGGACATCCTTCTCCACTACGAGGACCGCTACGACGAGGATGTTCGCCTTTCGAGCAGCGGGCTGGGTCAACTCGAGCTGATCCGGACCCAGATCTTGCTCCAGCGGTACCTTCCTCCGCCCCCGGCATCGGTCCTCGACGTAGGAGGCGGGCCCGGTGTCTACGCCTACTGGCTCGATGCCGCCGGCTACGAGGTCGATCTGATCGACATCGTGCCCCGCCATATCCGACAAGCTACCGAACGCGGCGTCCGGGCAACACTCGGCGATGCCCGCGAGCTACCGCTGCCCGACCGCACCCGCGATGCCGTCCTGCTCTTGGGTCCGCTCTATCACCTGCAGGAACCACACGACCGATTGCAGGTAGTCGGTGAGGCGATCCGGGTGGCCAAACCCGGGGCTCCGGTCTTCGCAGCCGCCATCTCCCGGTTTGCGCCTGCCATCGACGGGTTGGATTCCGGATTCTTCGACGATCCGGCTTTTGCCGGTCTGCTGGAAGGCGTCACAGCGACCGGACGGCATCACAATCCCACGGGCAACCCCGACTACTTCACCACCTCGTTCTTCCACCTGCCGGATGAACTCGAGCGCGAGATGCAAGATGCCGGCCTCGCCGACGTCGAGGTGCTCGCTATCGAAGGGATCGGCTGGGCGGCATCCGATCTAGACGAACGCATGGCTCGCATAGAAGACCAGCAGAAGCTGCTCCAGCTGCTCAAGCAGCTGGAGCGGGAGCCATCGATCCTCGGTGCGAGCCCTCATCTGCTGGGTGTCGGATTAACCCCGAAATAGCGACGGGTATTGCCCGCCTCGATAGCCGGGCTACGGTGGAACAAAGAAGGCTCCGCAGGATTATGCGGATCCTCGTTGCGCTGACCGCGGCGATGCTTGCCACAACGCCGCTGTTGGGGTGTGGTGGCCCCCGGCAGAACCGAGGTCCGGTCAGCCCTATCGGCAACTAGTCCCCTGACATACCCTGGGAACTGGACACAACTCCTTTGTAGGCGTCAAGGGAAAGGCGATGCGGCCGGATCTCGCCGAGCAGCGGTTTCAGGAGATCTACTCGGCACACCAGCGCCATGTGCTCGCCTACTTCCTCCGCCGTACCGATGCCACTTCGGCCCGAGACGGGGCCGCCGAGACGTTCCTGGTGACGTGGCGGCGTATCGGAGAGGTGCCGGCGGGCGATAGCACCCTTCCGTGGCTCTACGGCGTTGCGCGACGAGTGCTGGCCAACCAACGACGCAGCCGAGACCGATCCAACGCACTCAGCCAGAAGCTGAACCACTTAGGTACGCGTGAGGAGTCCTCACCCGAGGTCATAGTGCTCCGCCGTGCCGAAGATGAGGAGATGCTCGACGCGGTTGAGCGGCTTCGCCCCGAAGACCAAGAGGTGCTGCGGTTGGTGGTCTGGGAGGAGCTGCCGCATGCCCAGGCCGGCGAGGTAATCGGCACCTCGGCGCACGCGATCACGCAGCGTCTGTACCGCATCACCAAGCACCTTGCTCGGGAGCTACAGCGGCCCGGGCGACAGCGCCAAGCCGGGGGAGGTGATCCGCGATGAAAACACACGAAGAGATCCTCGAGCGGATGAGCGGGGCCAACCCACTTCCCGATGTCGACATGATCACCGATGGCCAGCTCGCCGAGATGACACTGCTGGTGGAAGAGGCGAGACCGTCGAGCCGGGCCGCTCCCCAGCGACAGCAACTCACTCCGGTCAGGACTCGAGTTCGGTGGCTGCGGCCCGCTGGTGCGTTCGCCGCCGCTCTGCTGTTGGCATTTGGCACAATCGGGATCGTCTCCCTCGTCAACCGGGGGGAGCCGGATCTGGCAGCTGAGTCGTCGCCGCCCACAACCGGCGCGCCGCGAACCACGGCGCCTCCCGATGGCCCGGAGGCTCCGACAACCCCAACCAGCCCGACCAATCGGGTGCTCCAAGTTGCCGTTGCCGGCGACAACGAACTGTGGGCAATCACGCTCGGTGGAGTGGTGCAGTGGGACCTCGTCACAAGAACCCATACAGTTCACGGCGACGACCTCGGCCCGGCGGCCGCCGATTTCAGTGATGTCATGGTGGGTGCCGACGGCACGGTGTGGCTTGCAGGCGACGAGTATCTCGCTCGCTTTGACGGTGGCTGGGCGACCTTCCGGCTGAGCGACGCACCATTTGGGCACATGAGACCCGGGGAGCACATGCCGATCGCCATCGGCCCGGATGGAGCACTGTGGATTGCCGTCGGACCCGACGAGTTGGGACGATTTGATGGCCTGGAGTGGGAGATCTTCGAAACGCCGCATGCAGCCAACCTGCTGGATTGGGTGTGGGCATCCGACATTGCGGTGAGCCCCGACGGCACACTGTGGGCGGCGCTGCAGGGCATGTCGGGCGAGCCGAATCCAGAGAGCCCGGCGCTCGATCCCGGCGCGGTCGCAAGCTTCAACGGTACCGATTGGACGCTCTACACCGACGCCGACGGACTCCCCGACGGGGTGAGGTTGATCACAGTCGCCCCCGACGGGATGGTGTGGGCAATGTCGTTCGGTTGGAGTTGGGCGGATGACAGCGGGAACGAGGGACGGATACCGGGAGCGGGCATCGCTCGCTTCGACGGCACCACCTGGACCCACTTCACCGAGGCGGATGGGCTGCCCTCAAATAGCACTGAGATAGTCGCCGGGCTCGATGGCTCTATCCGGGCGGTCGATATCGAGGGGGACGGCATCTCGCAGTTCGACGGGAACAGCTGGACGGCGCTTCCCTCACCTTCGCGCTACGGATTGCCGGCAGTCGTCGATGCGGCGGGCACATTGTGGATGCCGTCCGACGCAGCGGAGGGCGGGATCATCGGCATCAACGGAGACAACGTCTTCCGGCTGGTCGTCCCGGTGGAAGAGGGACCGGCGGCGATCCCCACGACAACGATCGCCCCCGCGTCCACCGGGTGGAACTCCATCCTGGCCGACACCACCGCCGGGCCGACACCGCCGGCGGCGATCTGCTCCGCAGGCAACACACCCAACGAACCTGGACCAATCGATCAGGAGCGCCCCGACAAAGCCTTCAATGGAATGCTGACCGCCGCTTTTGACCAGAGAATGGGCCAGATCATCCACGTCGACATATCCAGCGGAACCTGGGGTTTCGATGTGTGCACCAACACGTGGACCAACCTGCATCCGAGCGGGACTCCACCAGCCGAGTCGAGCGCCGGCCTGGTGTACGACGCGGACTCCGACCTGACCATCGCTCTAGGCAGCGCTATCCGGGTGTACGACGCCAAAATCAATAGTTGGAGTCGGAACACAACCGGCGGCCCAGAGTTTCCTCTCGGCGCCGTGTACGACCCAGTCTCCGGTCTCGTCGTCACAACCAAATACGTGGACGACAACGTAATGGCGTTGTGGGCATACGACGTGGACGCGGATACGTGGACGTTGGTCGGGGCCCTTCCCCAAGGGGGTGACTTACTCGGGTACACCCCGGAGCTGGACCGGCTCATCATCGCCACGTTCGATAACCGCACGGTGTTGGTGGATCCCCGCAGCGGCGAAGCAACCATCGTGGCCACGGAGACGCCTGCGGTTCAGTTCGGGTGGCCCAAGGCCTCGTACGGGCCGACCACCGACACTGCCTTTGTGGCACACGGAGTAAAGGCTGCCGGAGGCCTAATTGTCGATGTCTTCCCGGGCTACATCTGTGGATTCAACCCGGCGACGAGTACGTGGGATTCCTGCTTCGAGAGCCCCGGCGACCGGGCCTACCCGGGATTCGGCGCCATCGTGGGCGACCCGATCAACGACCGACTCGTCATCATCAACGGCATCTACGGCAACTTCTGGGTCAATGCAACCGACCACGTATGGGCAATCAACCTTCAGACCGGGGAAGTGATCGAATTGCTGGAACCGGGCGATTGAGCGTCAACCAACGAGGACGACTCTGATAACGACAACGACGAAGGTCTGTGCGAAGAGGTCGCGATGTTCTCCCCCTTCGAGAATGCCGAAGTCAATCGCCGGGTCAGGGGGGCAATTGGTGATACAAAACCACCCCCGGCTTGCGCCGGGGGTGGTCCTCCTCCCGTATCCTCCACCCGCTGCAGATCTAGACGAAGGCTGAGGCGAAGATCAGGCTGACGATGGTCATCACCTTGATGACGATGTTCATCGCCGGACCGGACGTGTCCTTGAACGGATCACCGATGGTGTCGCCGACAACCGCAGCCTTGTGCGCATCGGAGCCCTTACCGCCGTAGGCGCCGGCTTCGATGAACTTCTTGGCGTTGTCCCAGGCGCCACCAGAGTTGGCCATGAAGATTGCAAGCAGGAAGCCGGTGACCAATGCGCCGGCCAACAGCCCACCCAGGGCCTCGACGTTGACGAACCCTACGACCAGCGGCAGCGCCACCGCCAGCGCCCCGGGCACGATCATCTCGCGCAACGCGGAGCCGGTCGAGATGTCGACACACTTGGCGTACTCGGGGCGGACACCTTCGCGTCCCTCACGCAGACCCGGGATGTCACGGAACTGACGTCGTACCTCTTCGATCATCTGATTGGCAGCGCGACCCACCGCCTTGATCGTCATCGAGGCGAACAGGAAGGGGAACATAGCTCCCAGGAACAGACCGACGATGACCGGGATATTCAGGATGTCGAGCGTGTCGAGCGAACCGCCGGCATCAACGACGGCCTGGCGGAACGTAAAGAACAGGGCGAGAGCGGTCACCGCCGCTGAGGCAATCGCAAAGCCCTTGGCGATGGCGGCCGTCGTGTTACCAAGTGAATCGAGCGCGTCCGTCGCTTCCCGAACCTCGGGAGGCAGATGCGCCATCTCGGCAATGCCGCCGGCATTGTCCGCAATCGGACCGTAGGCATCGACCGAGACCGTTATTCCGAGAGTCGACAACACACCGATGGCAGCGATGGCGATGCCATAGATGCCGGCCAGATCCACGTCGAAGGCGAGCTCGCCACCCCAATAGGCGCCTGCCATACCGAAAGCGACCACGATCACCGAGAAGGCGGCGGAGCGCATACCCTCGGCGATGCCCTCGAGCGCAACGGTTGCCGGACCGGTCTGTGCCTGGCGGGCGATCTCCTTGACCACCTTGTGGTGATCACTGGTGAACCACTCGGAAATCTGTCCAATAAACCAGCCGACGAACAGGCCGATCACCACCGACAGGAATAGACCCCAGGTGTTGTCGACACCGCCGTCATTCCCGTCGAAGAAGACAGGCGTAACTGCTGCGACACCCGCAATCGTTATCCCCATCGCGGCGTAGGTGCCCCGGTGCAGCGCGGCAGCGAGGCTCCCTTTGCCCGGCTTGACCAGGAAAGAACCGATTATCGAACCCGCCATCCCGATCGTGGCAATCATCAGCGGATAGAAGAAGGCTTCCTCCTGGAACGCCTCACCGGCAAACGCAAACGCTGCAAAAGCGATCGGGGCTATCAGCGAACCTACATAGCTTTCGAAGAGGTCGGCGCCCATCCCGGCAACATCCCCGACGTTGTCACCGACGTTATCGGCAATGGTGGCCGGGTTGCGCGGATCGTCTTCCGGGATTCCGGCCTCGACCTTGCCGACCAGGTCTGCACCGACGTCCGCTGCCTTGGTGTAGATACCACCGCCGACACGAGAGAACAGGGCGATCGATGAGCCGCCGAGACCGATGGCCGTGATGATCTCGAAAGACTGCTCATCTCCAAGGATCGTTTCGAAGAAGAGAAAGCCGAGGCTGAGGCCGAGCAAACCGAGACCGGCCACGGTGAAGCCCATGACGCCGCCGCCACGAAACGCCAGTGGCAAAGCCCTCTCTATGCCGCCCTGGCGTGCCGCCTCCGCCGTCCTGGCGTTGGCCGCAGTGGCGATACGCATCCCAATGAAGCCGGCCAACGCTGATAGGAATGCCCCAAAGATGTACGCGATCGCGCCCCACGGTCGGCCCCAATCGAGCAGGACGAAGATGAGGATGGCCATGATCGCAACAAAGCCGGCGACTGCCGTGTACTCGCGGCGAATGAATGCCATGGCGCCCTCACGTATGGCGCCCATCAACTCCTGCATCCGGTCGCTCCCGGGGCTGGAGCTATTCACCTGGCGGGCGAACAGAGCTGCAAGGGCGATGGCCGCCAGCGCAGCGATTAAGGCAAGGTAGAGCCAGATTTCCACAAACTTCTCCCGGTCGAAAGAGGATGCGGCGATTCTAAGTTTTGCGGCAATACGAGGCTAATCAGCAACAGCGCATGCAAGTCTCGGCTCGCAGTAAAGGATCAGGACGGGGTTAAGATCGCTCCCCGTGCGACCCACCACCACCACCACACTGATCTGCGCGCTCGCCCTGCTTGCCGCCGCCTGCAGTAGCGCCGAGGCGGAGCCGGCTACAACAACGGCTGCGCCGACGACAACGTCGACAACCACGACAACCGCGCAGCCGACAACTACTACGCAGGCGCCGCCGGTCTCGGTGAATCTTGCGCTCGACATCCCGACCGACATAGCCGGGCCGCTCAACGAGCTGTACTCCTGGCTTGCCGACAAGCGCAACGATCCACCCGCAATGCCCACCGAGCTCGTCACACATCTCGAGCCGGTATCACGAACGGACCCTGGCCAGGTCGGGGCGGTCACAGCAGCCGAGCTCGAGAGCGGGGATGCTGTGGCCGTCGCCAGGGTCGACAACGACATCGTCCTGATGGTCAACGATGGCCCCGGCTGGCGAATAGTCGGTGCGGCAATGGACGGGAGCGAGCCGTGGCTGGGACCCAACCCTCGTATGGTGTTGATCTTGGGATCCGATGCCCGGGTGGGAGAGAACCAGCAGCGATTTCGGGCCGACAGCGTTCACATCCTCACCGTTGTGCCCGAGTCGGAGGCAGGGGCCATCGTGGGCTTCCCGCGGGACTCATGGGTACAGGGGCCCGACGGGGGCACCAAGCTCACCAACCTGATGGCAGGACGCGGTCCCGAGATCATGCTGGAGACAATCACCGAGCTGACCCAACTCGACATCGAGGGCTACTTC
>JARFRN010000120.1 GCA_029287195.1 Acidimicrobiia bacterium
CTACGTCCGCTCCTACTCCTCACAAACCGAACGAGTCGATGCACTTGCCGCCTGGCTCCATACCTACAACCATCACCGCAACCACACCGCCATCGGCGGCCCACCCATCACCCGAGCAACCAACCTACCGAGACAACACACTTAGTCTTCGAATTCAGCTACAATATTGGTTCGAACGGCGCGGGGTGGAGCAGTCTGGTCAGCTCGTTGGGCTCATAACCCAAAGGTCGCGGGTTCAAATCCCGCCCCCGCTACGACAAAGAACCCGGGCTTTTTGCCCGGGTTCTTTGGTGTTCCAGGCGGGCTTGAACATAGGCGGGATTTGAACACAGCATTGCGGCCTTGCGGCCGGGTAGTCCTCGATTCGAGTCCTCATCGGTCTCGGAGCCTCGTCTTGGCTGTGTAGCCCTGCGGGCGAGTTCCCCGGGTAGGTTCGACGACGGTGCAGCCGACTTGTCGCGGTTGACCTGCGGCCGGCCATTGCCGATACCGGCTTCGGTCATCTGAGCCATTTGTTGCTAGTCACCGGTAATGGAAAGCGTGAAGATTGGAGTTGGAGATCTCACCGTGAGTCTTCGTCCGGGGGAGACTGGAGGGAAGATCGTGAGACGAAAAAGCTCCATCGTTTTGACACTGGTTTTGATCACCTTGTTCGGCATGGTGGCGATACCGACAGCTTCGGCCTGCGGAGGCGAGGGCTGCACGCCTGGATATTGGAGGCAGGTGCAGCACTTCGACGCGTGGGAGGCGACCGGCTACGAACCCGTCGATAGCTTCGACGCCGTCTTCGGTGTCGATTCGAGCTTCGGCACGCTCTTGGACGGTGTCAAGGCCAAGGGTGGCGGCGAGAAGGCACTGGCCCGCCACGCCGTTGCAGCCTTGCTCAACGCCTCGAGCCCGTACGTGAGTTACGAATATTCACCCGCGCAAGTGATTGCCCTGGTCCAGGGTGCGTACGCCTGCGGCAACTTCGAAGCGATCAAGGACCTGCTGGAGTACCAGAACGAGCTCGGCTGCAATCTGTAGAAGCGGATCAACCTCTATCACCCTGGTCGACCCCCGGGACCAGGGTGGACCGCTGCGGTTGGCTGCACGAGCAACACTGCAGAGTAGAACCGCGCATCACCCCGACCATCACCATCAGAAACGGAGAAGACGGTCACCTTCGCATCGCCCAACCCACAGGCAATCTCGCTTTGCCGGTGCCGTTGCCGATCATGTTCCTGTGCGTCGCGGCATAAACACGCCGCAGCGCCGTCCGGGTTTCTGATGGGATAGCTCGCCTCGGTTGCTTATGGGACTCATAGAACTCGACGGGCTGCATGGACGCTCGGCTTTGTCGGTTCTTCTTCAATTGTGGGCTCGGTATTCGAACACAAGATGCGGTCTTGCGGCCGGGTTGTCTTCGTTGTTTTGCCCTTCGACTGAGCGGGGTGCCCATCTTGATTGATCGCCGGTGCCACCACTAGCAGGTGACCACCCCGCCTGCGGTCCCCACTGGCGCGCCTGCCGGCCCGCAATTGATGTCCGGCTTCCCGGCCGCTTCCCGGGAACAACGCGCGGCCCGTCGTTGTTCTCGGATTGGGACTTCCGCATCAAACCCGACCGAATGAACTACTCGATACGAAGACACGCATGCGCACCGCGCAACCCGGGCGCCAACATAATGCGCCTGGAGGCGAGCTCATGAGCTACAGCCTCGTGCTGGGCGCCGGCGGCGCAGCCGCTTGGGTTTTCCATACGGGGGTCATCCGCACCCTCCAGCAAGACGCCGGATTCGATCCAACCTCGGCTGAGCTGATCATCGGGACCTCGGCGGGTGCGGCGGTTGCAGCAACCTTGCGAGCCGGGCGCGATGTTGCTGAGGTGTTTGAGGCAGCCACGCGCCCGCCAAGCCCGGAGCAGCGGTCGGCGATGTTGGCGCAGCTCAGGGCGGCTCCCAAGACACTCCGTCCTCTTTCGCCGGGCCTTGCCCGGCATGCATTGCCGGGCGGGAGGGGGATAACGCTGGCACTCGCTGGGTTGATTCCGCCCGGGTGGTTCCCGACCGATTGGCTGGCATCCTTCCCGGGAATGAACCTCCTGGCGGGCTGGCCGGATGGGCTGTGGATCCCGGCGACGCGAGCAGCAGATGGTGACGTGGTCGTTTTTGGAAGAGATCGTCGCGACGTTTCGGTTCAAGATGCCGTCGAGGCCTCGTCGGCGGTGCCGGGCATGTTTCGTCCCAAGGTCATCGAGGGCGTGTCGTTCGTAGACGGAGGAGTCACTTCTTCGACCCACGCGGAACTACTCATCGGATCCGGTGTCAACCTGGCGATCGTCTCGGCACCCATGGCGAAGCCGTCTAGGAGGGTGTTTGCCCGGCAAGCCCGTAGGCGGCTCAAAGCCGAGGTGGCATCGCTGGAACGAGCAGGGATCGCGACTGTCGTGGTGGAGCCATCCGCTGCAGCGATGGAAGACGCACGTGGTTTCCCTCGCCGTCGACCCGAGGCCGCAGCCGCGATCGCCGATCACGCCGTTGCCGCCACCCGGCTGGCATTGGCTTCTGTTGGCTAATCGATGGGCGCGTCGAGTCGTGGCGAGACACTCCGTCAGACGGATATCACTATCCCCGAGTCGAATAGACCCCGGCTGCAGTATCGACGCGATAGGGTGTGCGCTGCCGCTCCGGTGAGGGGATCGTTGCTTCCTGCACACTCCGTCGGCACCTGCTACAAACGAGACGATCATGACCGCTTCAGGCGCCCGCTCGACGCCGGTGAGCCCAATCGGTGATAGCCGACAACAGAATATGTGGCCCGGAAGGCCGTATCCCCTCGGTGCCACTTATGACGGCATCGGCACGAACTTCGCGATCTTTTCCGAGGTGGCCGAGCGAGTGGAACTCTGTCTCTTCGATCGCCACACGGAGACCCGCATCGTCATGGAGGAGGTGGATGGCAACGTGTGGCACGCCTATTTGCCGTCCGTCCGATCCGGCCAGCGATACGGCTATCGCATTCACGGCCCGTGGCGTCCCGAGGATGGTCTGCTGTGCAATCCCAACAAGCTGCTTCTCGACCCGTACGCCAAAGCGGTCGACGGGAATGTGCGGTGGGATGAAGCCGTGTTCCCGTACCGCTTCGGCGAGCCATTCGGGCCGGCCAACCGCCGCAACAGTGCTCGGTTCGTCCCCAAAGCTGTGGTGGTGAATCCGTTCTTCGATTGGGAAAACGATCGGGCGCCGCGTATCCCGCTCCACGACACTGTGATCTACGAGGCGCACGTCAAGGGTCTCACCATGCGCCACCCGCAGATACCGCCCGAGCTGCGCGGCACCTATGCCGGTCTGGCGCACCCGGCAATCGTCGACTACCTGGTCGACCTCGGCATCACTTCTCTCGAGCTGCTTCCCGTGCACAAGTTCATCCACCATCAGCACCTGGTGGAGAAGGGATTGCGCAGCTACTGGGGATACGACTCGATCGCGTACTTCGCACCCCAAGACGAGTACGCCCGCGACGGAGATCCCGAAGGGATCGCCGCCGAATTCAAGGCCATGGTGAAAACACTCCACCGGGCAGGCATCGAGGTGATCCTGGATGTCGTCTACAACCACACCGCCGAGGGCAACCACCTCGGCCCGATGTTGTCGATGCGGGGCATCGACAACAGGGCGTATTACCGCACTGTTGCCGACGATCCCCGGTACTACATGGACTACACCGGCACCGGCAACAGCCTCAACATGAGCCACCCGCACGTGCTGCAGTTGATCATGGACAGCCTGCGCTATTGGGTCACCGAGATGCACGTCGACGGCTTCCGGTTCGACCTGGCCGCTACGTTGGCCCGGGAGCTCCACGACGTCGACAAGCTCTCGACCTTCTTCGATCTCATCCAACAGGATCCGGTAGTCAGCCAGGTGAAGCTCATCGCGGAACCGTGGGACATCGGCGAGGGCGGTTACCAGGTAGGTAACTTCCCGCCGCTGTGGTCGGAGTGGAACGGGCGCTATCGAGATGAGGTGCGTGACTATTGGCGGGGTGACGACCAGAAGCTCGCCGAGCTGGCAGCCCGCTTCACCGGAAGCTCCGACCTATACGAGGCCACCGGGCGGCGACCCTTCGCCAGCGTCAACTTCATCACCGCCCACGACGGCTATACGCTGCGCGACCTCGTCTCGTATGAACAGAAGCACAACGCGGCAAATGGCGAAGGCAACCAAGACGGCACCGACGACAACCGATCCTGGAACTCCGGGGTTGAAGGGCCGATCGACGATCCCGCAATCAACGAGCTGCGCAGCCGTCGGGCGCGTAGCATCATGGCAACGCTCCTCCTGTCGCAGGGGATTCCGATGATCCTGGGCGGCGACGAGATTGGTCGCACCCAGGGTGGCAACAACAACGCCTACTGCCAGGACAACGATATCTCGTGGTTCGATTGGGAGCATGTCGATGAGGGGATGCTCGACTTCACGAGGCGGCTGGTGGCTTTCCGTAGGTCCCATCCGGTGTTTCGCCGTCGCCGCTGGTTCCAGGGGAGGCGCATCCACGGTGCCGGCGTCGAAGACATCGGCTGGTTCACCAGTGACGGAGATGAAATGACGCCGGAGCAGTGGGATACCGGTTACGTCAAGACCCTGGGCATCTACCTCAACGGGGACGCCATCGAGAACCCGGACGAGCGGGGACGTCGCATTGTCGATGACACCTTCTACTTGCTGTTCAACTCGCACTTCGAAGCCGTCGACTTCCGTCTGCCGCCGCCGGCATGGTCGCCGTCGTGGACGATCGTGCTCGACAGTGCCGGTCCTGCGGCCACAGGGGATCCCGAAACGCCCCGCGCAGCCAACAGCATCGTGACAGCCCCGGCGTGGTCGCTCATCGTGCTTCGGGCCGGTGAATGATGCCGGTTGGAAGCTCATCACAATCGCACGTCTGACGTTCGCGGAGGGCCCCCGCCGTATCCCCCAAAAGGAGATGTGCGCCGCGCCACTGCTTGGTCTAGCCTTGCGCCCGATCAAGCCACACTATGCATCGAGGTTGGGGGACCCAGCAATGATCAAGAAGCGCTTCTTCAAGACCAAGGACAACGTCGAGGTGACGTTTGCGACTTCTGTTCCCGCAGAGGTCGAGGGTGTGTCTCTGGTCTGTGACGCCTATGGATGGAATCCGGAACCGATGAAGCTGATTGGGACCACGTGGAAGACACGGGTGCGGCTCCCGCTGGACCGGAGATTCCAGTTTCGGTATCTGGCCTCGGGTGGTTGGTGGTTGAACGACGACGCCGCCGACGACTACGAAGCCGACGAACACGGCACCGTGAACTCCGTGGTCAACACCTATCGGCCGCAGTAGGGCCGGCGCCGAGCTCGGTCTCGCAGCGGGTTCTACTCGTCGAGGAATATGTCCCGTTGCAGCTGGGCGTTCTCGACAAACGAATAATCCGAGAGATTCTCTATTCCGGCGTCGGCGAGCACCTCGTCATCGATGTAGAAGTTTCCGGTGTGCTTTCGGCTGGGCCGTTTCATGATCTCGTATGCAGCATCGGCGAGGATTTCGGGTCTTCTGGAGCGTCGCATCGCCTCGTCTCCGCCGAGCAGGTTCTGAACGGCGGCAGTTGCAATGATGGTTCGCGGCCACAGGCTGTTCACCGCAATGCCGTCGGCCGCGAACTCGGCGGCCATGCCGAGTGTGCACATGCTCATGCCGTACTTGGCGATCGAGTAGGCAACGTGGTTGCCGAACCAGTGAGGCTGCATGTTGAGCGGTGGGCTCAATGTGAGTATGTGAGGGTTGTCCGACTGCTTGAGGTGGGGCACACAGCTGCGGGAGACCAGATAGGTGCCGCGGGTGTTTATGTCCTGCATGAGGTCGTACATCTTCATGGGCAGGGCTTCTGTGTTGAGCAGCGCAATCGCCGACGCGTTGTTGACACACATGTCGATGCCGCCGAAAGCCTCGACGGTGGCGGCCACTGCTGCCTCCACCTGATCGTCGAACCGGATATCGCCGACGATTGGCAGTGCCCTGCCGCCGGCGGCTTCGATCTCGTCGGCCGCCGTGTACACGGTGCCGGGCAGCTTGGGATGGGGCTCGGCAGTCTTGGCGATTAGCGCAACGTTGGCTCCGTCGGCAGCAACTCGTTTTGCGATTGCCAGGCCGATGCCGCGGCTGCCTCCCGAGATGAACATCGTCTTGCCCTCGAAGGCACCCATCGCTCCTCCTGCGTCGTGTCGCATCAGGGTACCCAGGGTCTTCGATCCCGTCACCCACCTGCTGCGAGCCGAGGTGGTTGAGATTGTCGCCAAGCCGAGCTTCGACCCCGGGTCGTGCGACAATGACGAATCTCGTAGCCTCTGCGTTTGGAGTGCACCAGATGAACACGTTCATCCTCACATTGAGCTGCCCGGACCGGCCGGGGATCGTCTACGCGATCTCCGGGGCGTTGTTGGACGTCGACGCCAATATTCTCGAGAACGCCCAATACGACGATCTCGACACGGGCTTGTTCACGCTGCGCACCCGATTCGAGACGAGGCGGTCCCTCGACGCGATCGAGGCCGCCATCGGGCCCATAGCTGTGGAGCTCGGAGGGTCCTACCGGGTCCGCAACGAGGAGCAGCGCCCCCGGGCGCTCATCATGGTGTCGAAACACGACCACTGCCTCATCGACCTTCTCTATCGCCGGAGTACGGGCGAGCTTCCGATAGAGATACCGCTGGTGGTCTCCAATCACACCGACACAGCCCACCACGCCGCCCGGTACGGAGTCCGCTTCGAGCACCTTCCGATGACGGCGGACGTCAAGCAGCAGCAGGAACGTCGGCTTCTGGAACTGGTCGACGAGCAGCAGATCGACTTCATCGTGCTCGCCCGATACATGCAGATCCTGTCCCCGCAGCTGTGCGCGGCTCTTCCGGGTCGAATAATCAACATCCACCACTCGTTTCTTCCCGGCTTCAAGGGAGCGCGTCCCTATCACCAGGCCCACGAACGCGGTGTGAAACTCATCGGCGCTACGGCCCACTACGTGACATCGGATCTCGATGAAGGGCCGATCATCGAACAAGACGTCGAGAGGGTGAACCACTCGCTGACTCCGACGCAGCTGACGATGATCGGCCAGGACATCGAGCGCCGGGTGCTGGCAAGAGCAGTCCGATACCACGCGGAAGATCGAGTCATTCTCATCGGCGGCAAGACTGTCGTGTTCTCATGATGGCAGGCCGGATCCGAAGATCGGTGGCGGCCACACGGCGGTAGGATTCGAGGGCTTCACGCGGGAAAGCAATGACCGAACCCCAGCCTCGATTCGAGTTCCGGGTGTGGGGCCAGAATCTCTCCGGTCCCACCCGTCGCCTCAGAGAGCTTGCCGAGCCGGCAGCAATGATGGCGAGCGACGAGGTCTATGTCGTTGCTGAGGGTTGCGACGACACCAATACCAAGATCCGGCACGAAGTTCTCGACGTCAAGGTCTTGCAAAGAGTGGTCGACCGGTGTGAACAGTGGCAGCCCTGGATCAAGGCGGAGTTCCCGATCCCGGCTTTGCTGCTTGCACAGCAGCTGCTTCCTCGCCTCGGTGTGCCCGACCTGAGGGTCGAGCGTGATATCGATGCGGTGCCGGCTCTGATCGAGCTACTGCGGGGCCGCTCCCAGATTGGGGTTGCCCGCGTCTGCAAACAGCGGACCAAGTACATGATCGCGGGTTGTCTTGCCGAGATATCCATCGTTGCTATCGACGGACACCGACTGCTGACCACGGCAATAGAGTCAACCGATCTTGCTGCCGTCTGCGAGCTACGGGGTCGTCTGCACCTCGAGCAGTACGAGAACGTCAGTTACCCTCGAGCGATCAAGCTGACGATGCATCACGCAAGCAATGAACCGGAGTTCGGAAATGGCCACTGAGATAGAGCGCAAGTACCTGGTAGTAGGCAACGATTGGCGCCACTTGGGTGCTGCCACCGAGTTCCGCCAGGGTTATCTGTCGACCGTCAAGGAGCGCACAGTGCGGGTTCGCGTGATCGGCAACCGGGGTTTCCTCGCCGTCAAGGGGATCACCGTTGGGGCGACGAGGACCGAGTTCGAATATGAGATCCCGGTTGACGACGCTCACTTGATGCTCGCAGAACTGTGTGAGCAGCCGATCATCGAGAAGAATCGCTACGTGGTGGATTCGGCGGGTGTGACCTGGGAGGTGGATGAGTTCCTCGGGGTAAATGCCGGGTTGGTCGTCGCCGAGGTCGAGCTGGAGGATGTGGACAGCGAGATCGACCTGCCGGGGTGGATAGGAGAGGAAGTGACCGCCGACCCCCGCTATTTCAACTCCAACCTCGTCGCCCGACCCTATTCGACCTGGTAGTCAGCAAGCGGAGTCGTGAGTTGAGGTCTCGGATCGGCCGGTGCGTCGCGAGCAGTTCCGCGCTTCACCGCTACTCGCCCTTCAAGTGGTCGAGGAATTCTCTCGCAATGTGGTCCCGTTCCTTGTCAAGCACGGCTACGTGAATCGAGTTCGCCAGCCAGTGGACCCGCGCATGCTCCCCCAATGCCCGAGCCAGGATGCGAGCAGAGCGCGGATCCACCGTTTCATCGGTGCGCGACTGGATCACAAGTGTCGGAACCTCAACCCTGCGCGCTGCCCACAAAGCTCGGCCGCCGATGGAGAGCAAACCCATGGCACTCTTGGTCGGGAAGCCGGGGTAGGGGATCCAATACTGCTCGAGTTCCTCATCCAGTTCGGGCGTTTCCGGCTCAGGCCAGGAAACCTCACGCAAGAAGTGCCTGACGACCGGCGCCAGATAGAGCCTCTTGTCGCGGACGATGACGGGGCTGTTTATCGTGGTCACCGTTGCCGCCCCGGTTGGTCCGGCCAGCAAGAGGGAGATGAGACCACCCATCGATAGCCCGGCGAGATGGATGCGTTTGTGATCGGCGACATCCTCCGCCGCGTTGCGAGCCGAGGCAATCCAGTCATCCGCCCTGGTCGTCGCCATGTCGGCAAGGGTCGTGCCGTGGCCGGCGAGTCGGGGGGCAACAACGGTGTAGCCGTGGTCGTTGAGAAAACCGCTGAGCGGGCGGAAGTGCGCGGGAACTCCGGTGAAACCGTGAACCAGCACGACGGCCTCGCCATTGTTTCCCTCCAAGCGGAATCCGGCGGCCAGGGGATTCATGAGCTCGGGCATGACGTTCGAGTGTAGGGGCGCCGGGGCTGATCTGGAGTCCCGGCGGCAAGTGTTCACCGAGCGGGATGTACGATGAGCAGGTTGCGACACCTATCGGGCTGCAGGCGTACTCCTCGTCGACGACCAGAATGGCTCCATACGAATCTTGAAAGGCTCCAAAGTGGTCCCGGCTTACTCAACACTGGCGCGTGTCGCCGTTGTGCTCTTCCTGTTCGCCGGCACCGGCTGGACTGTGCCGGGGGTGGCGCTCGCTGATCTAGATGGGGTTGACTCAGACACGGTGTGTGGTTCCGATATCGTGTTTCTCGGGGCCCGGGGCTCGGGGCAGCCGTATGACCCTGCCGAGGCGTCTGACTACGGCATGGGCCCCCGAGTCGGTGCCCTCTTCGACGGGATGGCAGCGAGCCGTCCCGTCGGCACCACCCTCGTCGCCGTTGCCGCCGATGAGGACTATCCAGCGGTCGACCTCGCGGTCGGCATTTCCACCGGCCAGTACGAGGAGAGCGTTTCGCAGGGAGCAGACGAAATCGTCTCGAGTCTGCGACAGCTCGAAGAATGCGAATCCGCCGTTGGCGGCTACGTGCTGGCCGGCTATTCCCAGGGCAGCGATGTCATCCGGCGGGCCATCGAGCGCCTGGATCCTGCGGAGCATGACAGGGTTCACGCCGTCGTCCTACTGGCCGATCCGTGGTTCCACCCCTACCTCGACCCCGACGTGCAGTTGCTCGGAGATTCTCATGAGTCCGGGTGTTCTGATGAGGAGGCGTGCGACCAAAACGGCGTCCTCAACGCGTTCTCCAATGATCGTCCGGCGTTGCCCGCGGACGTCCAATTGCGAACTATGAGCATGTGCATCGAGGGCGACATCGTGTGCGACTTCCCGCAGCCAACGCTAGATCCCGAGGTGCACGTGAACGGGTATCAACCGGTCGCGGGCGATGCAGGCCCGCTGGTGTGGGATGTAATCGCTACCCGTGGGAGCGGCCGGTTTGTGGATGTTGGTGGTTCGGTGTTTGCCGGCGATATCGAGAAGGTGGCGGCGGCGGGGGTGACGCGGGGTTGTAATCCTCCGGTGAATGATCGGTACTGTCCCGGCGATTATGTGACGCGGGGGCAGATGGCCGCCTTCCTCAGTCGCGCCCTCGAACTCTAGGGGAGCCTGCGCCCCGGCCTGCTACGCCGGCGCACCCGAATGAGACCGTTCGTGGCGAGCCAGCAGCGTCTGCCAGCGTTCTTCGACATTCTCTCGCACCAACTCGAGCATCTCATCGTTACCCAGCAACGGTTTGAAACGGCCCTGCAGCGAGAAGTAGTCCTCGATGGGCAGATCGTCCGGCCAATGCGTGATCGTGTACTCCCGCCCGTTCCGGATCTCGTAGAGCGGGAACACCTTGCTGCGGACGGCGCGCCGCATCACCTCGATTGCCTGATCCGCCTCCATCTTCCATCCCGGAGGGCACACCGACAGGAGGTGAAGGAACCGCATTCCTCCCTTGATGGACACCGCCGTGCGTACTTTGTGCTCCAAGTCTTCGGGATATGCGGCCGTCGCAGTGGCCGCATAGGGAATTCGGTGAGCAGCAATGATGCCCATGATGTCCTTCTTGGGACGAGCTTCGGGCCGCTGATCGGGCGTGGTCGTCGTCCAGGTCCCAGTCGGCGTCGATGACGACCGCTGGATCCCGGTATTCATGTACGCCTCGTTGTCGTAGCAGATGAACAGGATGTCCTCGTTACGTTCGGCAGCTCCGGAGAGCGCCTGCAAGCCGATGTCGAATGTGCCACCGTCGCCGGCCCAGGCAACCACCGTTGTGTCCTTCCCTTGAATAGTCTTGGCCGCCTTCACACCGGTAGCAACGACGGCAGCAGTCTCGAATGCCGTGTGCAATACCGGAATGTCGAGAGCATGTACCGGCCATGGGCCATCGATGATCGACCAGCAGCATGCCGGAAGCACTGCCACAGCATCCTGCCCGAGTTCCTTGAGGACGAGCCGCATCGAGAGGGCGCCGCCGCACCCCTGGCAGCCGAGCGTGCCTTCAGCCATGTGCTCCGCCTCGGGTACGACCCATCTCATCGCATCACCTCCAGCGGTTCGAGCGGTCTGATCTCGTAGTCCGAACGCAACGGGCCTATGGGCAAGCCTTTGACGCCGACGAACAGTGACATCTCGGGTTCATCGCGCACCAACAGGTCGTTCATCACCTCGTGAGCGGTCTCGACTCTGACATCCCGGCCACCGATACCCACCACGTATCCATAGACCGGGGGAGCGTCGGGCCGGCCGAGCAAAGCGGAGCGGATTTCCTCGGCAAAGATCCCCGAGTGGCCTGCGCTCATGTTGCGATCGAGTACCGCTACCTTCTTGCGGCCTCCCAGCTTCTGCCTGATCTGTTTCACCGGAAACGGCCGGAAGGCGATGACCCGCAGCAGCCCCGCCTTGATTCCCTTTTCCCGCAGATCGCGAACTGCTTGCCGCACGTTTGAAGTCATGGCACCTGCCGAGACGAGCACATAGTCGGCATCGTCCAGCATGAAGCCCTCCAGGGGGGTGTACTTGTGCCCCAGCACCTCGCCGAATTCCTCTCCGGCATCGATCAGCAGCTGTCCGGCGCGCTCCATGTTCTCGTAGACCTTGTAGCGCAGCTCGAAGTAGTGATCACGATTGACCAAGCCGCCATAGGCACGGGGTTGCTCCGGGTCGAGGTCGTAGAGAGGTTGGAAGCCGGGCAGGTACTCATCCACAGCTTCTTGGTCATGCACGATCAGCGGTTCCGCAGTATGCGACAGGATGAAGGCATCCATCCCAACCATGCCGGGCAGGAAGACCTGCTCGGCTACCCGATACATCCAGATGATGAAGTCTTGAGCCTCCTGGACGCTTTCGGCGAAGAGCATCATCCAACCGACGTCACGTTGCGACAGGATGTCGCTTTGATCGCTCCAGATGGACCACCCCGGAGCCATGGCACGGCTGACATTGGTTAGAACGATGGGTAGCCGAGCCCCCACCGCCCAATGCAGCATCTCGTGCATCAAGGCAAGCCCCTGGCCGCTCGTGGCTGTGTAGGCCCGAGCCCCTGCCGCTGATGCTCCGACACAGGCCGCCATTGCCGAATGCTCGGACTCCACGGTGATGAACTTCGCATCGAGCCGACCCGAGGCGGTCAGCTCGGACAGCAACTCAACGATCATCGTCTGTGGGGTGATGGGATATGCGGAGATGACCTCAGATCGGGCCAGCATCGCTCCATACGCTGCTGCGTGGTTGCCGGTGAGAAGAAGACGCTCAGGCATGGCTCACCTCCCTCTCGTTGACCAAGACCATGGCGTGGCCGGGACACTCATTGACGCAGATGCCACAGCCCTTGCAGAACTCGTGGTCGATACGGGGACCGTTGTCCCACAAAATCGCTCCGTCCGGACAGAAGACAAAACACGTTCCGCAAGTGTTGCAATATCCGCAAGACAGACAGCGGTCGATCTCCCCGAGAACATCTGCTGCCGTGAGCGTGTTTGTCTCCTCGGCAAACGGATCTGCCGTCACCGCCGGTGGATCTTCGGCACGATCGTGGTGCGGCATGTAGGTGACGTTCACCTCGGCTGGTGACACGGTGTCGGCCGGAGGCTCCGCAGGCCAACGATCGGCGTAGCCGAGCTCTGCATCGATGGCGCGGGCCGCATTGCGCCCGGCGACGACGGCTTCGATGACCGTGGCGGGACCGGTTGCCAGATCCCCTCCGGCGTACACGAGGGGATCTTTGGTCGCACCGTCTCCGTCCAGATCGAGCCAGCCGTGAGAATCACGCAATCTGTCGGGGAACGGGGCGGTGTCGGCCTTTTCCCCGGTAGCAGAGAACACGCCGTCGAAGCGCAGCTCGCGCGTGATGCCGGTTGGTTCGGGTCGGCGACGCCCGGACTCGTCCGGGGTACCCAGCCGCATCTGTTCGACGGTAACGAGTAGCTTGTCGCCCAGCTTGGTCACCTTGCGCGGCTGGGTGAGCCAGTTGAAATCGACCCCGTCCTCGAGTGCCCGCTCGTATTCCTCCTCGATTGCCGGCATCTCTGCAAGGGTGCGTCGATAGAGAACGGTGACCTTGGCGCCCATCCGTTGCAGCATGCGGGCCACATCCATGGCGGTGTTGCCGCCGCCGATGACCGCACAGCGCTCACCGGGAAGCGAGGCCAGGTTACGGTTGGCTGCTTCGAGGAACGCAAGCCCGGGTTCGAGGAGGCTCTCTCCCTCGATGCCGGTGCTGCGCTGCCCTGTCGCCCCGGTGGCAACAAAAACGGCCGCATAGGCGGCCTCGAGGTCTTCGAGTTTGAGGTCGGTCCCGAGTGCTAATCGCATTCGAAACTCGACTCCCATGTCCTCCAGTTTCTCGATTTCGTTCTCGACGACCGCCGTCGGCAGCCGGTATTCGGGGATGCCGTAGCGGAGAATTCCTCCAGCGGACTCCCTGCGGTCGAACACCGTTACCTTGTGACCGGAACGCCGCAAGTAGTAGGCCGCGGCCATGCCCGCCGGGCCGGCACCAACCACGGCAACCTGCTTGCCGGTTTCCTCGGTAGGGTAAGGGTGGGGCAGGTCGGCGGTTTGGTCCCCGAGCCAGCGTTCGATCGAGCGAATCGAAAGCGGCTTCTCATCGGTAGCGACAGCGAGGTTGCACCCTTGCTCGCATAGATGGGGGCATACCCGGCCGGTAATGCGGGGGAACGGATTCCGTTCCATAAAGACGGAATGGGCCTCGTCGAGTTTCTCTTCCTTCAGGTGATCGAAGTATTCCGGTATCGAGATGCCGGCGGGACAATAGGCACTGCAGGGTGCGGTTCTGATCCTGATCACCGGACGGACACTGCGCCATGCTCCGGTCTTGAGAACGGTGCTGGTGGCAGCGAGCGAAACCGGGATCTCCGGGTAGTTGTCGACATGATCGAGACCACTCATACGCTCACCTCCAGCAGGACTTGCTCGTAGGCTTCTGATGCCGCCAGTCGGTTCTCCTCGGCCTTGACGGGAACCTCGTGGTCGATGGCGGCAAGCAGGTCCTCCATGCTCACGATTCCGGTGGCCTTCACAAACGCTCCGAGGATGGCCGTATTGACTACTGGTTGAGCTGCCGATCCCAATCCGTGGCGCTGCGCAATCTCAGTTGCATTCACGGTCGCAACCCGGAATCTGGGCACGATGCCGAGGGCACTAGGTGGATCGGATGTGTTGACTACTACCCAGCCCCCCGGCTGCAACCCGGCAATCGGGTTGGCCGAGTCGAGCAGTGTCGCGTCGAGAATGAGGAGGTGGTGAGGTTCGCGGATGTCCTGACGAACGAACAGGTCGTCACCGGGCTCGGCGATACGCGCAAAAGCCACAACCGGTGCTCCGCGACGCTCTACGCCGTAGTCCGGATAGCTCTGGACATATCTTCCTGCCAGGAAAGCTGCTTGCGCCAGCGTCTTGGATGCAACAACCGCGCCCTGTCCTCCGCGGCCGTGAATCCGCAGTTCGATCATTAGGCACTCCCTGGTAATGGGATGTAACACCATTGTTCGGCATGAGCCGGGAATCGTGTAGAGGCCGGATGGACATTTGGCGGGGGACCAAGGCGGTCGCTACGACCGCATCGAGCGGAGAACTTTGCGCAGCTTGTTGAGTACGCGACGGGGCAGAACCAGGATCGGATCGAATGCAGGCAGCGGATCACTTCGCCTGAATATTGCGTCGCTGGCTCCCCAGATCTGCCGCCACCACGTGCTGAACGACAGAGAGCCATTCCGGCGCAGGTGCCGGAATGCGAAAATATCGTCGGGCATGAGTACGTGGCGTGCCCCGGTGGGGAAAGATCGACGGTTGGGTACCGGCCGATCGAGTGCGTCCAGGTAGCTGAGTTCCGCAACGTTGATTCCGCAAAGTGTGGCGAACTCGATGTACCACCACGGGCGCACGTTGACTTCGAGAAGGCGAAAGACGTCGTCACGCGGATCATGTTTGAACTCGGCGCTGAAGATCCCTCGGTAGAACAGATCGGCGAGGAGCCTCTCGAGGCCGGCGACTGCCTCGGCAACGAAATCCAGCGGCACCGTGTGCATGAACGTGCTGTTTCCGTAGTCGGTCGGAAACATTCGGATACGTCGTCGCGAGAGCAAGGCCTTGACCCGCCCGGACCGATCGACGAATCCGTCGATGAAGTAGTGGCGGTCGGGCGGGCCGGGAATGTACTCCTGGGCAACGGCTCCGATGCCTGCATCGTGCATCTGCTGCAACTTGGCGGCAGCATCGCTCCGATCCGACACTGTGAACGCCTTGACTCCGAAGAGTTGCGAGAAGGATTGCGAGTCCGTCGGCTTGAGAAAGATGTCGGGCCATCGCACCTCGGGAATTCCGTCGAGATCGATCTCAGTCGTGATCACCTTCGTCCAAGGGTGAGGTATCTCCAGACGATCGAGTGCATTTGCCAGCAACGCCTTGTCGGCCAACACCGATACCGCCTCCTGCGGCGGCATGCTGGTGGCGAACCGCTCCGGGGCGGATTGCCGCAGTCCGGCAACGGCCGTCGTCCACTTGTCGCTGCACGGCAAGAGAACGGCCTTCCCGTACGGAAGGCGCTCCAACAGTTCGAGCAGAGAAGCCGGGTCCGTCGACTCCGGGTGTTCGATCACTCTGCGACGTGCCCAGCGCGATCGCCGTGCCAGATTCCGTGTGCCGTCTACCAGCAGGGTTTCGATTCCGACGTCTGCCAGACTGCGGATCACGCCCAGAGCGGTGAGTCCCGAACCGAGCACGATCACCGGAACCGACCCTTGCTCGGGGCGATATTCGGGCGCACCACCACGGCGCTCCGCCGATTCAGATCCATCCGGGCTCATCTCCGTGAGCATAGGTCGGCCGAGTAGTCCGCCACTCTTGTGCTGTGTCGACTGCCATGTGGTGGGTAGTCCTTGGTCCGCAACAGGGTGGTAGGGCTGCGCTTCGCATTAGAGTGCGCGATCGCGCGGCGACACACATCTTGAATCGTGGCCGCACGGGGGAGATCATCGAATTGCAGACGTATGGCCGGCGGGGAAGCATGTTGGACCGCGTCGACTCAATTCTGGGGGAAGTGGTTTGAGCGTCCAAACGGAACGAGGGCTTGCGGGCCGGACCATTCGAGGGATCCTCTGGAACTACGGCTCCTTTGCTCTGAGCAAGACCGTCGTCCTGGTGGCTACGGCGATTCTGGCTCACCTGCTCGTACCAGAGGAATTCGGGATCGTGGCCGTTGCTACGGTGGCAGTCACTTTCCTGACGGTTCTGCAGGATCTGGGGCTCGGGCCGGCTCTCATTCAGCGACGTGGGGATATCGGGCACGCGGCCAATGTCGTGTTCACCTTGAACTTGTTGCTTGGTTTTGCGCTGACTGCAGTCACCTTCTTCATTGCCCCTTTCGTTGCATCCTATTTCCACGAACCAGATGCCACTTCGCTGCTGCGTGTCCTCGGCCTTACCTTCAGCATCGAGGCCCTGGGTGCGGTGCATCTCGTGCGGTTGCAGCGCAGCCTGCGGTTCGGCCGAGTATTCATACCGGACGTGGGCCGCTCGGTGGTGAAGGGTGCGCTGTCGATAGGCACGGCCGTCGCCGGGGCGGGAGCCTGGGCGTTGATCATCGGACAGGTCGGCGGTGTGATCGCTGCGGTCATCCTCAGCTGGATGGTGTTCCCTTGGAGACCTCACCTGGAGTTCGATCGTGCACTTGCCGGTGAGTTGATTGGTTTTGGTCTACCCGTGTTCGGCGTTGATGTGCTGTTCGTGCTTGCGGTGAACCTCGACTACGTGATCATCGGGCGCAGACTCGGCAGCGAGGCGCTCGGCATCTATACCCTCGCCTACCGGCTTCCAGAGCTACTCGTTCTGAGCCTGATGATTGTCGTGAACCGGGTTGTGTTTCCAGCTTTTTCAACGATGCAGGGGAGTCGTGAGGGTCTCCGCCGAGGCTTTCTGGCGACAACTCGGTTTACTTTGATGGCAACCCTTCCCATGAGCGTGGGGCTCGCCATTGCCGCCGACCCGATAGTGCGCGTGATGCTCGGGTCGGAGTGGCTCGATGCGATCCCGGTGTTGCGTCTGCTGGCCGTGTTTGTCCTGGTCGCTTCGCTGCTGAACGCCGACGGTGACGTGTACAAGGCAGTGGGCCGCCCGGACATACTCTTCAAGCTGGGATTGCTGCATCTCGGCTTGCTGGTACCGGGGCTGCTGATCGGGGTTCGATTCGGCTTGGTGGGCGTCGCCTGGGGTCATCTAGTAGCGGCAAGTGTCAGCCGGTTCGTCCGAATCATCATCATCGCCAGGTACCTGGATATTCCGATTCGGGTTGTCGTGAGCCAGTGGCGTCCCGCTTCTGTGGCAGGGCTGGCTCTCGTTGGCGGGGCCGCTGCTGCCACTCTCCTCACGTCGGGGGTTGGTCCCGCCGGGTCTCTGGTCGCGGTGGCCGCAACCGGTGCGGTGTGCTACATCTCGGTTCTCTGGCTGGTCGAACGAGAAGGTCTGCGAGCTTTGCTCAGGGCGGGCTTCTCCCGCGGCGGGGCCACCTCCAGCGAGGTCGATCAGGCAGACTCAGTTTGAGACTCGGCAATCGTCGCGTCATAGAGACGACGAAGACGTGACGCCCAGACCTCTGCGGAGAACTCCGTCTCGTATCTGGCGCGGCATGCAGCCTCGGTAGCCGGGGAGGGCAGCCGACCAACCATATCGGCAACCGCTGCAGCGAGAGCCTTCACGTCGCCGGGTGGCACCAGCGTTCCGGTCTCCGGGGTCACGATCTCGGGTATCCCTCCGGTATCCGACGCCACTATGGGCCGCCCGACGGCCAGCGCATGGAGCAGTGCGGTGGGCAGGGCATCGAAGAGGCTCGGATGAACCACCAAATCGGAGGCAGCCAGGACCTCCGCAACGTCATCTCTGAATCCGGCGAATACGACGCGATCAGGAAGAAGCCCCAGGTCGTAGGCTTGCATTTCGAGATCCTGCCTCATTGGGCCGTCGCCCAATATGACGAACTGTAGGTCATTGCTCTGGGCAAGCTCGCCGGCTGCCTGCAACAACTCTGCGTGGCCTTTCCCGGGTCTCATTATTCCCACCATCGTCGCTACGACGGCGCCGGGCCGGACCCCCATCTCGCGGCGGATTCGAGCAATCTGCGGCGTTGTGGTCGGCGGCGGCGCGGCGACGCCGTTTGGTATGGCCACCACGCGGGCCGGCTTCGGATCAAACGTTGCGAGATACCACGAGCGAAGCGCTTGTGACACGGCAATCGTGCGGGCGGCGCGGCGCAAGCGCGCCTGCGCGGCCAGCCATCGCTTGGCCCGCCCCAAACCAGTTGGAGCATCCTCGATCAGATGGAGTGTGGACACCATCGGAATCTCGAGGCGGTGCGCCGCCCAGGCGCCGACGAGATCTGCATGCTTGAGGTGAGTGTGAACCAGCTGGGGTTGGAGGTCACGTATCACGCGCAGGCCCCGCGATAGACCACGTGGATCCCAGCGTGAAGACAAGTCGAGCGATCTGACGGCGATCCCGAGGTCGCGCAATTGCTTCGGGTATGAGGCCGAGCCCAGGCCCATGAGGCTGACAACACTCATATTGATGTCCTGTTTGGGCGCCTCGGCGGCGAGATCAACCAACGTGTGCTCGGCCCCACCGGGCCCGAGAGAGTGGATGACATGGACGACATTGAGCGATCGCTTCATCGTCGGGCCTCAGCCGCTGGATAGTCAATCACGCACTACTCCCCTTGATGAGTACGCTCTGGCTGGCTTCACTCGTGCTTGCAGACTGTAGTGGGGCAGCCAAGCGAGGATCCGACCCGTCATGCCAACCGCGCTGAACAGATTGCATCCGGAGCCGCCACGCAAGACAATTGCCTGGGTCGGTTTGTTCGGCATGCTCGCTGCGACTCTGTGGACCTACCTCGGATATCCACTCATGATGCTGATCGCAGCGCGGCGCCGCGGGAAGACCGCTGCTGGTGGCGCCGAATCATCGGGCGAATTGGCGCCCACGATGACCGTCATCGTGCCGGCGCTCGATGAAGAAGCAGTCATTGAACGGAAGATCACCGACATCCGATCCCAGAACTACCCCGCAGAGAAACTCCAGCTCGTGGTTGTTGCGGATGGTTCGCAGGATCGCACCGTCGAAATCGCTTCCACCCTTGGTGTGGAGTGTCTCTGGGAGCGGGAGCGGCGCGGCAAGTCCGCGGCGATCAATCGGGGGATGGAGGTTGCCACCGGCGAGATCACCTGCCTCACCGACGCAAACTGCGCGATGCAACCGGGCGCCCTCGCCGCCATCACGGCGCGGTTCTCGGATCCAGCCGTCGGCATCGTCAGCGGCGCCAAGACGGTATCCGGCGAAGGCGGTCGTGGGTTGGGGGAAGGCCTCTATTGGCGTTTCGAGTCGATGGTCAAGGCCGCTGAGTCCAACCTCGGCGTGACGATGGGTGCGCCCGGCGAGCTTCTCGGGATCAGGACAAAGCTGTTCCGTCCCTTGCCGGACCATGTCATCAACGATGATTTCTATCTCACCTGCGATGTGCTGGATCGAGGCTATGCAGCCGAATACGCAAGCGAGGCATTGACGACGGAAACCACTTCAGCATCGGCCCGTGAGGAATTCGGCCGCCGCGCCCGTATTGCCGCCGGAACGTGGCAGACTAGTTTCGAGTTCGTCCGGCTGGCGCAGCCGCGACGCGGCTGGGTTGCTGTGAGCTTCTTGTCTCACAGGCTTTTGCGCAACATCGCGGTTCCCGTACTGCTCCCGCTCATCTGGCTTCTCTCCCGCTACCTGGGGCGGACCCATGGCCTGGGGAGGGCGCTGTCCGGGGCCCAGGGTGTTGCCTATGGAGCCGCCACCGTCGGTCTGGCCACGAACAGCAGAATATTGGCACCGTTCTCGGAGTTTCTATTGTTGAACGCAGCTCAGCTACTTGGTGGGTACCGTTGGCTGACCGGTAGCCAGACGAACCTGTGGCAGAAGCCGACAAGAGAGAGATGGGCATGACGGATTCCGAGACAGCAGCGGCCGCTCCGGCACGCTCCCGGTGGCCCCTGGCAGTGAGTGTCCTTGCCGGCGTTGCCGTCTTCGTGCTGCTGGCAGTAGCCGGCTATCTCTATGCACAGAGCCTCGACGACGAATGGTCGGCGCGAGCCAGCGCCCTGGTACTTCCGGCCAAGCCGGTGAATCCGGACTTCGTGCCCTCCTACTACGAAACGCTGAGCAGAGGCCAGATGGTGAGCACGCTTGCCGAATTGATCCGCCTCGAGGAGTTCGAAGAGCAGGTCGCCACCGGATACCGGTTGACCGGCGAACAGCGCAATGCCGTCGCCATCAGTGTCTCGGTGGTAGCGGACACCGCCATGCTGCAGGTGGTTGCCACCTCACCCGACCCCAACCTCGCCATTGCGATGGCGGACGGGGTGGTGGACGCGGCAACCGTCTACGTAGGTGACCTGGGTCTTCCGTACGCGCTGGTTCCCGTTGGTTCTGCAGAGAACAGCCTGGGCGAGAGCGGCCCTTCGACGATGGTCGCGATCGTCGCTTTTTCGTTGGTGGCCCTGGTGATCGCCTTGGCCTACCAACAGGGCATCCTGCGCTTGGCCCGCCTGCTGGCACGCCGCCGTACCGATCGCATCAGCGAACCTGCGATCGTCGATTCCGATGAACATGAGGCCGCATCGCTCGAAAGCGACGGCACCGCGGGGGAGCCACCCCTCGAGCCCGCAGCCGACGGGGGCGAGGTGGCAGTTGAATACGACGATGGCGACGGTGATGAAGCCAGCGATGGCGACGGTGATGAATCCAGCGATGGCGACTCAACAGACGGCGACGAGGATTCCGACGAATCGGTGACCGACGAGGCGCTTCCCGAGGAACCCGTCGGAGTGCCCCCGGCAGCGGAGTGAACGAATGAGGGGCGGGCCCGGGCTGCTGCTTGCTGCGGTTCTGGGTGGTGTCGTAGCCGTGGGGGTTGGTGTTGCGGCGATGATCGCCGCCATATGGTTCGGTTCTCCAGTAATGGCGCCGCCGCTGGCCCTTGTCGTAGTCGTCGGGGCGATCTGGTTGCCGTTTGCGCTCCGTTTCCCGGATGTGGCGGTGCTGTCTTTGCTGGCCGTCGATGTGGCCAAACTGAGTGAAGTTGCGGCCGACCTCGTCGGTGTCGGCATCTTCCAGCCGATGCTGCTGGTGGCGATCGCGTCACTAGTTCTCGCACTGTGGCAGGGCCGCCTGCAACTCAGGTGGTCGCCCTACTACTTCATCGTCCTCATCCTCGCTGCGGTCACCGGTGTGTCGGTTCTCCTGGATGGGGGCAGCGAAGCCGGGATGGCGCGGCTGATCGATCTGATCAAGGATCTGGTCTACCTGGCCGTTGTCCTGGTGTGGGCAACCACCAAACGATCCTGGCGGCTGGCGACCGCCGTTCTTGCGTTGACCATGGCGGCGCTGGCCGCACTCTCTGTTGTTCAGGAGTTCGTCTTGTCCAACAGCTTCGAGTTCTTTGGCCTCTCCAACCTGCACACAACCCAGTTGGGAGCGGTCACCCTGCGGCATTCAGGCCCTGAGGCCGATGCCAACTTCTGGGCGCGCTCGCTGACGCTGAGCTTGCCCATCGCCCTGGCGTGGTGGGCGGCCGCAAAGCATGCAGCGGTCAAGTGGGTCGCCGCCGGTGCCGTGGGAGCCATTGGGCTCGGTTTCTACCTGACACAATCGCGCGGGGGCCTGATCTCGATCACCGTCGCGATTGCGATCTGGCTGCTGCTTGCCGGCCGCCGTTACGCCCGCCTGCTCATGTTGGCACCGGTGGTTCTGGTGCTGATGCTCGCGATTCCCGGCGTGGGTTCCCGATTGACCACCCTCGCCGAGATTTCGGATGCCGGCAGAGGTGCGGGTGACCCCTCTCTGCAGGGTCGCATCGGCGCTCAGGAGGCAGGTGTGGGGATGTTCTTCGCCAACCCGGTCCTCGGCATCGGTGCCGGGGAATTCAAACTGACGGTTCCCGAGTACCAGCGGAGGCTGGGAATACAGGCCGAGGTACTCGACTCACACAATCTCTATCTGGAGATCGCTGCCGAAACAGGAGTAATCGGGTTGGCCGCGTGGGGTCTTCTGTTCGGCTACGCGCTGTTTGCTGCCCTCCGCGTCATCCTCATCAGCAGACTGCGGGGCGGTGATGAAGACCGGTGGAATCGTCTGATGGCCGCCGGCCTGGCGGCAGGCCTGCTGGGTTGGTTGCTGGCAAGTGTGTTCCTCCACGCGGCAAGTCTGCGAGTGATGTTCGCCATGCTCGCTATCACCGTCGGCATGGACGTCGGGCTCGGCGGAGCAGGTGCGGAGAGCCCGGTCGAGGAGGCGGGCGGCGGGCAGTCCCGCGCCCCCTGGTTGCGGGGCGGAGCCGTGGTTGCCGTTGTCAGCTTCCTGCTGGTGGCCGTTGCCGCCGCGCTAATGCTGGATACTCAACCACAGCGCTGGGTCGCCGAGCGGCAGGTCTTGGTGACCACGGGCGACGCGGCAGAAATGCGCTACGAGGCCTACAGCCAGGACCTGATCACCCGCGGGATGATTGGGGCAACATATGCAGCCGTCCTGGAAGAGCCGGGGCTGGTGGCCACGGTCCTGGACGACCTCGGGGTGCAAGGCCAATCCGGTGCCGCCATCGAGGTTTCCACCTCGTACTCACCCGCGCTGCAGCTGATCACGGTCAGCGCGACGGGCGAGGACCCCGGCTTGGCCGACCAGGTGGCAGCAGGCGTCGTCGCACAGGGTGCCGAATTTATAGATGGGCTCGGGGAGCCGTTCGTGGTGTTGCCGACGCCGGCGGATGAGGCGGCGATTCGCGAGGGACTCAACGCAGGTCTACTGCGCTGGGCGACGATCGTAGCCCTCGGATCGATGGTGGCGGCTGCTGCAGCATGGTCGTTCTGGGCAACCAATCGTTTTCGCAGTGCGGGCGCCCTCGTCGCCCACGGAGAGTAACGGGACCCGCTGCACCGGTATGCGCCAAGGATTGGAACGGCTGACCCAGAACCGGGCGGTGGCCGCACAATGCATCTCTGCCCGCAGATCTCCGAGTATGCTTTGCGTGACCGGCCGATGCCGTGGGGGCTAGCGGGCGGTATTAGGGGACGCGGCCGCACGTGGCCGTGCCGGTTGTAGCGTGGCAGGGGAAAAGGGGAATGGACAATTGGTCGGCTAAGTCCGCCCTGAGGAAGGCTAGGGCCGTTGCGGGGGCAGAAGGTTCGGTAACCGAGCCCAAGCTGCTTCTAGTCCCAGATCGACCGGGTAGGGCAACATCGTCCCGAGTCAGTCTGGTGGCGCGGGTAATCGACCTGGCCGTTTTGCTGGCGATTGCCGTCGTCGCCGGGCCCGACCTCGCTGCGGCGGTCGCCATCGTGGTCGGTGGTTCTTGGGCAGCGTGGAGCACCGGTCTCACATCCGGGCGCCTCGCCCCGCGCGTTTCCGACGAAATCCCCGATCTGGTCTTGCGGGTTTCGCTGGCAGTGGTGGCCGTGGGCTTCATCGGGGGGTCGGGCGTTGGCCTTGGCGATGTCGTCCGATTGGGGCTGTTGATCCTCGTCGCAATCGTGGTGGCCCGCGCCGGCTTCTACTGGCTGATGCGCAAGGTGCGCTCTGAGGGTTATGCCCTTGAACCCGCCATCGTGGTCGGAGCCGGCTCCGTGGGTGTCGACCTGGCGACGGCTATCGGCGAGCACCCGGAAATTGGTCTGATTCCAGCTGGATTCGTCGACCATGTCGAGCCGGCGAACACGGACATTCCGTATCTAGGGGCCGTCGGGGACCTCGCCGCCATCATGAACCGGGTAGGTGCTCGCCATGCCATCTTTGCATTCGGCCGGGTGCGGGAATCGGAGATGATCTCGACGATTCGACGAAGCCGTCCCGGGTCGCACTTCTACGTTCTCGTCCGCTTCTTCGAATTGGGCGTCGATCCGGGTCCGGCGACACGGCGGGCAGATATTGCCGGTTACCCCGTGTTGCAGGTCCGAGCCCCGGCACCCGGTCATCCCATGCTGAAAGCGAAGCGGATCTTCGATTTCGTTGCCGCCTCGCTCGGCGTCATCATCCTTTCGCCGCTCATGGCGATCTGTGCCCTTGCGGTGCGGCTCAGTAGTCCGGGCCCGATTCTGTTCCGCCAGCTCCGGGTCGGGCGTGACGGTCAGGAATTCGAGATCATGAAGTTCCGAACCATGACGGTGAACGAAGACTCGGATACAACCTGGTCGGTAGAGACGGATAATCGAATCACCGCGGTCGGTTCCGTTCTGCGAGCCAGTCATCTGGACGAAATGCCGCAGCTCTTCAACGTGATCCGCGGCGAAATGTCCCTCGTGGGTCCCCGTCCGGAGCGTCCCTTC
>JARFRN010000294.1 GCA_029287195.1 Acidimicrobiia bacterium
ACATGATCCTGGCCATGTTGGAGAAGGCCGCCGAATTCGACTCTCCGCAAGAGATGGCGGGGATGATCCGCTCACTCAGCAATGCATTCACGCTCGACGACCAACTCGGACTCAGCGAAGTGATCAGCGTTGCCTGGGGTCTGCGCGGCCTGAAAGCAACCGATATCGTGCGACTCAAGGTCCCGGTGGCAGACTACGAGACCAACGACGGTGCTCTGGTGCTCGTGGCAACCCGACCTTTTGATGACCTCATCGACGAGTACTTCGCTGCCGCAGCCGAGGAGCTACCGGAGTAACCGCGTATTACGCTCCCCCGGCAATATGATGGTCCAAGCCGAATTTGAGAGAACGTGAGCGACCATAACGAACCCCCCACTGATGGTGAAGGTTTCGACCCCTACGAAGGCCTGACGGACCTCACCGGTTCCGAACCGCTACCCCCGCTCGAGGATCCGAGTCTGCCGCCGGCGAGCCCGCCTCGCAGCCCCCTATTGACCGGTCTCATCCTGGGACTGCTGCTGGTCGTGCTCAGCATCGCCATCTTCAATCTGACGCAGGACGACGAGACCGCCGCAGCTCCAGAACCTCCAGAAACAACCGAGGCTGCAGCGGAGACAACCGAGGCGGCCGAGACGACGGCACCGCCTGACGAGACCACCGACGCCGGCACTTCGACCACAACAACCGCCACGCCCGCGGACTTCGATCCTTACGTCGCCGTCGGCGATCCCCTTCCTTTCGAAGATCTGAAACTCGAAGTGGGTGGAATCGGACCGATTCGGCTCGGCGCACCCGCCGCAGAAGCAGTCGGACAACTCATCGCCACGCTCGGCGAGCCCACCTCCGACACCGGGCCCGTCCCCGGTACCGACGAGTTCGGCGCATCTTGCGGCGACGCCCAAATGCGGGTGGTGAAGTTTGGTGCGCTGGCAGCGGTCATAATCGTGGACGCTGATGGCGAGGAGACATTTGGCGCATATCGCCTCGATCTCACCTACGAGGGTGCTGCCACCTCTGCGTCGGCGGAAATCGAAACGCTGAGTGGCCTGAAGCTCGGCTATTCGGTTGTCGACCTCAGGCGTATCTACGACGGTTTCGACATCAATCTGGTGAACGACCCAGACCTGGGACGCATCTTCGAGTTGCGCAGCGGCAACACCGGCAACTTGCTGCTATGGGGCCCGGTTACCGACAGCGGCAACGAGGGCACGGATCAGATCATGGGTATCTACTCGGTCGATGCCTCCGCCGGTTTCTGCTAGCCGTCGAGCGACGGGAACAGACGGTCTGGTCCCAACCAACTACACTCTCGTCCGTTATTGATCCGGAGCTGTGGCCTTGAAGTATCGTTCTACAGTCGTAATCACCGGGGCACTTGCCGGTGGCGTGCTTGCCCTAGCCCTCCTGGCGCTCTTCCTCGGCCGTTTCGCTGCGGAACCGGGGCTAACCGAAAGCGGGGACGCCCAATTGGCGCTGCGTGCCGGTGCCGTATACCTGGCCTCGGTCTTGGCCGCTCTCATCGGTGGGGCAGCCGTTTCTACCGTCGGCTACGGAATATCGGCAGGTGACGATGACGCGCTGTTCGAGCTTACGCATATCATGCCGTTCGGGTTGCTCACCGCAGTCGCTGCCACCTATTCGATTCTGCGCGCCGGTCTCGGGATAACTGCCGACGTCGCCGCCGGGACCATCCAGGTGACCGCCGCCGCATTGACCTTCAGTTCCCTGGCTGCCGGCATTGTCGCCGGTGGCGCCACAGCCTGGGTGGTATCCACGTTGGCCGCCAAACGTGTTGTCGGTCTCGAAGGCGAGGCAGCCCCGGCGAGTACGGCGGCGATGATGCGAGCTGCGATCCAGGCCGTAATGGGACCGATGCTTGCGATCGTCGTGATAGCCGTTCTGGCGATCAGCCTCTCTCAATTGCTGCTGGCCGCGGAGGGCACTGCGGCAATTGCGATCTTTGCGGGAGTAGGTGCCCTCGTACTCTTTGGTGCGGCCGCAGCCGCCTACCTCGGCGGGGACGGCAAAACAACGGAATAGAACCGGATCACGATTCCGTCGTACTAACCCGAGGGGTCGGATTGCTGTAGCGCTGCTCCTCGTTCCACCACGAGAACCAGATCCATGCGATGTAGCCCCACAGCAGGATGCCTGCGCCCAACTTCATGATGAGTCCGGCCATGATCTGATCATCCAGCGCGGATATCCCCCAAAGGCGGGGAAATGTCTCGTAGATCGGATACAACGGCGATTCCCCAAACGTGAGAAAAGTCGCCGGGATCGTCGGCACCAGAGATTGCAGAAACACGTATCCCATTCGCAGGAACGGTGGGAGGCGGGGGATGTCCGGGATCGGCCCCAGCACCGGCCACCACATCAGAATCCCGGTCAGAAAGAGGATCGCATGTAATCCGAAGTGGGCAAACTCGCTGCGCAACATCAACTCGAGAACGGCCGGAGCATGGATCAAGCCGAGCATCCCATTGAAAAGGGCCAATGCCACGAGCGGTTTCGTGAGTATCTTCAGTACCGGGAGAATCGGTTTGACTACAAACCGGATGAGCCACCACGGGGTTCCCACCAGCAAAAGCGGTGGTGCAATGAGACCGAAGACCAGGTGCTCGACCATGTGGAACATGAACAGGCTGTTCTCGCCGACGTCGTGGACCGGCCACGATGACACGAGGTACAGCGAAAGGAGGCTCGCGTAGAACGCGATCCGCTGCCTCAGGGTGACGACGACCTCACCGCGCGGGGCCTGGGTCTCCGCCAGCCGTCTGACACCGTACTCGTAGAAGAGGGCCATTGCCGCAAGCACACCGAGAACGTCGAAGTGGGTATGGAACGGAGCCACCTCAAAGATCGAGTCGGTATTCACGGGGATGCGTCGGGGCCGGCAAGCATCAGAACGCGTGCATCGACAACAGTACGACGATGAAGAGCGGGAACACTCCGAACACACCAAAGAAGAACAGCGTCCTGTAGAGCGGCTTCTCGTAGCGGAGGTGCATGAAGAAACCGACCACTGCGAAGAATTTGATCGCTGCCAGGGCCCACAGCAACGGGACCTTGATCGGATCAAGGGCCGATATGTACGGTACGGCGATCTCGATTGCCGTCACACCCGCCAAGATGGCGGCGATGATCCAGTACGTCCTCGGTGTCGGATGAGCCCGATGTGCCACTTCTGCCACGGTCACACCTGCAACAAGTAGACGACGGTGAAGATGACGATCCACACGATATCAACGAAATGCCAGTAGAGGCCGACCAACTCGACGTTGAGGCCTCGGTCGTCATAGAGCCGCCCGCTGAACGAAAGGTAGAACATCGCCATCAGCATCAGTACTCCGATGGCGACGTGGGCTCCGTGGAAACCGGTGAGCATGTAGAACGCCGAGCCGAATGAGCTCGTCGACAACGTCAGACCCTTGTGCACGAACTCGGTGAACTCGAAAATCTGGCCGGCGAGGAATATCGTCCCCAACAGCGCAGTCGCCCCCAGCCAGATCCGAGTCGCACGGGGGTCGCGGTTCTCGAATGCGTTGTGGGCAAGCACCATCGTCAGTGAGCTCATGAGGAGGATGAAGGAGCTCGCCGACGTAAACGGGATATCGAAGATTTCGGCACCCGGCCCGTCACCGGTCTCATTCCTGTAGAGCAAGAAGGTGGCGATCATCGAGCCGAAGAACATGCATTCCGACCCCAGGAACACCCACATCGCTGCCTTGCGTATCGGCCGAACGTCGTGGTGATCGTGCACCTCAACGGGTACTGAATGGCTAGTCATGATGTTCACCTCTCGTCACGGGCTCGAGTGACCACCCGAAGACGCCCCACATCGTTATGAGGAGACCGATGCCTGCCACTACCCAGCCGCCGGGTACGTAGATGAGCCCATACCCGACTGTGGTAATCCCGCCGGCGGCAATGATCGGGTAGTACGAGGGCGACGGCATGTGCATGTCTTCTTCGTGGGATCCCTCACCGCCGGTGTTGGCCTCGATGAGGGTGCCGCCGGTGACATCCGCCATGCGTACCGCCCGACCATCGTCGTCGGTTGCGTACTTACGGTGCCAGAAGTCGTCGACATGCTCGACGATCGGGATCTCATCGAAGTTGTGCACCGGCGGTGGCGAAGAGATCGACCACTCCAAGGTACGGCCATCCCAAGGGTCGGGACCGGCCTCGACACCGTGTTTACGGCTCTTGATGAGATTCCAGGCAAAGATGAGGAACGAGATGCCGATGATGAAGGAGCCGACGGTGGCGACCTGGTTCCAGAACTCCCATCCGAGGCCTTCGCCGTAGCGGTAGGTGCGCCGTGGCATGCCGTTGAGGCCAAGGATGTGCATCGGAGCGAATGTCATGTTGAAGCCGATGAGCATCAGCCAGAAGTGCCACAGCCCCAGGCGCTTGTCGAGGAAACGCCCGGTCCACTTGGGGAACCAGTAATAAGCACCGGCCACGAACCCGAAAACGCCGCCGCCGAAGAGCACATAGTGGAAGTGAGCAACGACGTAGTAGCTGTCGTGCTGCTGGTAATCCGAAGGCACAACGGAGTGGGTAACACCGGACAGGCCGCCGATCACAAACAGCGACACGAATCCGATGGCGAAGAGCATCGGCAGCTCGAATCTGATTTTGCCGCCCCACATGGTGCCGATCCAATTGAAGATCTTCACTCCGGTGGGCACTGCGATCATCATGGTGGCAATGCCGAAACCGGCCTCCGCCACCGGACCGAGCCCGGCGGTATACATGTGGTGCGCCCAGACGCCAAAGCCCATGAAGCCGATGGCGATGCCGGAGAAGACCACGAAAGGGTATCCAAACAGCGGCTTACGACTGAACACGGGGATGATCTCCGAGACAATGCCCATCGCCGGCAAGATGAGCACGTAGACCTCAGGATGGCCGAATAGCCAAAACAGGTGCTGCCAAAGCAACGGGTCGCCGCCCCCGCCGAAGAACTGGGTGCCGAAGTTGCGGTCGAAGTACATCTGGAAGAGCCCGACACCAAAGATCGGGAGGGAGAAGATGAGGAGGAAGGAAACAACCACAGCCATCCAGGTGAACACCGGAATCCGCATCAGAGTCATACCGGGTGCCCGCATGGTGAAGACTGTGGCAATGAAGTTGGCCGAGGCCATGATCGATGCGATACCGAGCAGCTGAGCACCGATGGCGTAATAGTCCATCCGGACAAACTCCTCGAGCTGGGTGGACAGCGGGGCATATCCAAACCAGCCACCGTCGGGAGCGCCCCCGAGGACGAACGACGACAGCAGCATGATGGTGGCGCCGAGGAACAGCCAGTAGCTGAACGCGTTGGCTCTAGGAAAAGCAACGTCCCGTGCCCCGATGTGCAGCGGAATGAAATAGTTCATGAAGGCCGCGCCTACCGGCATCACCACTACCAGCAGCATCGTGAGGCCGTGCATGGTGAAGAGCTGGTTATATGCGTCGGCGCTGAGGACCGTGCCATTGGGAGTAGCCAGCTGGAGCCTGATCAGCAGCGCTTCGAGGCCGGCCACGAAAAAGGCCACCAGTGCGGTGACGCCGTACATCATGCCGATCCGCTTGTGGTCGACGGTCGTGATCCAGCTCCAGATCCCGGTGGGCTGTGCCGGCACTAGGTCTTTGCTGGTGTCGAGCACCATTTACTTCCACCCTTCTAGGAGCGCGATCAGGTTGTTGATGTCGTCGTCGGACAGATTGAAGTTGGGCATACCGAGGATGCGCCCGTTGGGGATGTCGTTGAGCTCGGGGCGCATCGGTTTGAGATCAGATGGATTCGCCAGCCACTGGGCGAGATGTTCGCGGTCGTTCTCGAAGGTGCCGGCACCGAACGTCCCCCGGCTGCCGAAATGGGTGAGGTCGGGAGCCAACGACGATGTGAACGTGACTCCGTCTACTTCGATGGTCCGGACGGGGCCGATGTCCTCAACGCCGTCGGGTCCTGAAACCGTAGCGTTGTGGCAAGCGACGCATGTATTGAAGGCCTCATAGCCGGCGGCTGCCGCACCCTCGGTCGGCACGGTCGCCGGAGCCAGTTGGCCCTCGACCCAGGCGTCAAAATCCGCCTGGCTGCGAACATGGACCTTGAAACGCATGTCGGCGTGAGCCAGCCCGCAGTACTCGGCGCACTGCCCGGGGTGTGGCTGATCGGGGGGAGTCGGGTTGTCGGCAATGAGAGTGAGGTTCGAGACCCGATTGGGAACAACGTCCCGCTTTCCGTTCAGCACGGGGACCCAGAAGCTGTGAATCACGTCGGCGGAGGTCATCGTGAGGTTGACCTCAGTGTCTGCCGGTATGTACAGCTCGTTGGCCGTGACCAGGGTACGCCCATCGGGCCCAACCAGGTCGACGTACTCGAACTCCCACCACCACTGGTGACCGGTCACCTGCACTTGGAGAACGTCGGGGCCATCCGCAATCGCGCGCACGTCGAAGATGCCTTTGACAATCGGGTAGCCGATACTGGCCAGGATCACGACCGGAATGATCGTCCACAGTATCTCGAGCGGCGTATTGCCGTGTACTTGCACCGGTTCCGAGTCGTCGGTCTTGCGAGCCCGGTACCGGAACATCGCATAAAACAGGCCGATCTGGACTATCACGAACACAATGGTCGCCAGGATGAACACCAGCTGCCACAGGTCGTCGATATCGCGGGCGATGGGGCCTTCGGGGTTGAGTGCAGTCTGCGGACCGGACCCGGAACACGAAGCTAGGAGGATCGCGGGAGCGCCGACGAGAGCCGCCACGTGAAATCTAGCGAGGCGTGGTCGTGTTTCTCTGCTACTGCGAGATCGTTTCACTGTGCTGCAATCGTGGATGGGTGGCCTGGCGAGCGGCATCGTAATCACCGACGTTCGGGAACCGCAACACCTTCCTGAACTGGCCCTGTGTAGGTTTTCCCGGCGATCGGATTGCCGGTGGCCCCGAGGCTAATGCCATACTCCGCCAAGTTTTACGGAGTCCTTCCCATGCCCGTCACCATCATCCAGCTCGCCGTTGCCATCGTCGTCATCGCCGCCGGTGCGCTCGTCCAGGGATCCATTGGGATCGGGCTCGGCATCCTCACGGTGCCCATTCTGTCGCTGATAGATCCGGTAATGGCGCCCGTACCAACGTTGCTGCTGGCAATACCGCTTGCAATATCGATGGCGTGGCGAGAGCGCACGGACATTCACGGCCGGAGCGTGATCTGGTTGCTTCTCGGCCGGTTCCCCGGTGCCGTCTTCGGGCTGGGCCTGCTGGCCGTCGCCACGCAGCGCACCCTCGACATCCTCATCGCAATGTCCGTGTTGGCTGCAGTTGCCATCCTGAGTACGGGAGTCAAGATGCCCCGCAACCGCACCACCGAGCTCATCACCGGCATAACCGCCGGCATCATGGGCATGGTGGCCTCGATGGGGGGGCCGCCGGCGGCGCTGCTTTTCAAGGACGAGCGGGGCCCGATGATAAGATCAACACTCGCGCTGTTCTTCTCGTTTGGGCTCGTGGTCACGTTGCTGGCTCGCATCCTGGCAGGCCGCATCACGGGAAACGACGTTCTTCTCGGGGCGCTGCTCTTCCCCGGTCTTGCCATCGGCTACATAGCCAGCTCGCGGCTGAGGGGACGAGTTGATGCGATGGCGCTGCGGCCGGCCATCCTCACCATCTCATCGATTGCGGCGGTCGGTCTGCTGGTACGAGCAATCACCGGCTAGAGGCGCAGCCCGCCTGCCCTCCGGACCGGGTTGAGGTTTGGCGCAGCCACTCTCGCGGCTAGCCGAGTGTTAGAACCCCACCGAGGGCATCGAGATCGTCTGGGTCGGTGGCGGATGGTTCGATGGTGTCGAGCAGCTCACCTACGGCGTCGAGCAGGTTGCCCAGCATCCGGAACAGAACCACTATCAGGATGAGCATGACCACAACCGTCAATCCGGCCCTGATCCAGTAGAGATATCTGCTGTGGGGGTCGAAGAGGACCCGCAGCGGCTCTAGGTAGCGAAGCAGCCCGGGGTCGGCGTCGGGTGCCGGTTCGACCACGGGAAGCGGGGGCCTTTCCTCGAGGACTGCAGCGGCACGCTGCGCCCGTGCCGTCTTGGCCGTTTCTGTGATTACCGGCACCGGAACCGCTTCGGTGGGAGCTTCGAGCAGTGATGGGTCGAGTTCAGGCTCAGGCTCGGCTTCCGGCGGTGTGAATAGATCTTCGACCGGGAAACCGGGGAGATCGTCCTCGGAAACCACTTCATCCTCTGACTCGGCATCGCCTACGGGCGCCGTGACGTCTTCCGCCGAGAATTCGATCGGCTCATCGGGTTCTACGGCAATTGCAGCGGCTGCCTCGTCCTCCCCAGAGTCTTCCTCGGGCTTCGGCTCCTCATCGGCGGCGGTGTCCTGCAGATCCTCCACCTCGACTGCATCGTCGGCCGGCTCACCGTTTGCAGTCTCCTGCGCCGCGGCAACCCTGGCCCGGATGTCGGCAACATCCAACTCGAGGGTTTCGGCCAATCGTTCGAGGATGCCGTGTTCTGGCAATTCGGCGTCGCGCTCCCAGGCGCGCACCTCGGCCGCAGTCTTGCCAACCTTCGAGGCAAGCTGGCCCAGCGAGTATCCGGATTCGAGACGGCGGCGCCGGACGACGCTGCCGAGGGTGTTTGGGTCGCTCATCAGTGGTCAGAGCTTATCCCATGGCCGTTCCAACGCATGGTTTGTCGGGGATGATGCTCCGGGTGTACCCACCAACGACCAGGATCCCTAGAAGTCGGGAACGACACTGCTCGGTTCATCACTTTGAGAAATGGCATCCGTTTCCACCGGTTCTCGCGTAGCCGCCCTCATATCGGTCGTCAGCTATGCCGGAACTCAAACCCGCCCACCGGACACACATGCAAAACGCAGCCAGGCAGTTTTCACCGCCTCAACGGTTTTGAAGACCGTTCGGG
>JARFRN010000297.1 GCA_029287195.1 Acidimicrobiia bacterium
CACATCCCCCACGATCAACCACGACTTGGCTGTGGCGTCGTCGAGCTCGATGGAAGCGCTGAGGAGGTAATGAGCGCGGCGGCCCTTGGTGAGCGTTTCCGCATCGAGGCCGAGGCCGTTGCGGAAGTCTGCGATCTGGTCCGTAGAGAGCAGCACCTTCGAATCCGGTAGACCCACCGACCAAACGATGTTGGCGTGTAGCGACTCCGCCGGTTCGGCACGATCGCTTATCCGCGCCTCGAGGGAGTAGATGGCCATGGCGGTGTCTGTGTCGACTTCGTTGCGTCGATATGCCTCCGCCAGGGTGCTGCTCGATTGCTGTAGGCCGAGCGGCACGTTGGCCGGCATTATGTTGCGCAGGCCGTCGAGCACCTCGACGCTCGCTGCAGTCTCGGGGTCGTTGTTCATGAGCGTGGCAGTACGAACAAAGCCGTACTCGGCGGATGTACCCCACCGGTAGCGGAAAGTCAGTCCGAGGTCGTGACGAGTTTCTTCGAAGACGATTGTGTCGCCGATGAGGCTCTTGTAGAGATTGCGCGAGACCGGTGTGCGGCTTGTGTCGTCGGTGAAGGGCTCCCAAAGCACCGGTTCGCTGCCGGAGCGGGTAACGCGCAGCAGTGTGAAGGGCCCGGTCGAGCCACCGGCCCGGTACAGGCGGTCATCGGTTTCGTACGGGAACAGGGAGCGTCCCGGCTCGACCCGCCCGGCGGCGAGACCGCCTCCGGTGGACACATACATCCAGTGGTCCGAGGCGCTGACGACACTGACCAGAAAGGAGGGCATCTGGTCGTAGTCGGCGATCCGGTACATGGCAACGCCATCGAGGTCGACAAACTGCCCGTCGATACCGGCGCTATCGGCCGGCGGGGGGGTGACGGAACTTGTATCGGGTTGAGCCTTTGTCATGAGTCGTGGTGCTCTCTTGTTGTCTGTTGGAAGCAGCCCAACGGAAGAGCTTGGGAGCGCTCCCTGGTTCCGTCACATTCGTATCACACAACGGGCTTGACTTCAAAGGCTAGACGCGAATATAGTTGAGAGCGCTCTCAGAAGTTGTGGGATCGCTCTCATGACCTGGAGTCGGGAGGAAGGCTCCGAGTGGCTAGCAGCACGCTCGAACAGATAGCCGAACTGAGCGGGGTTTCACGCTCCACCGTGTCCCGGGTCATCAACAACGACCCCCGTGTCAGCGCAGCCACCCGGGAGCACGTTCTCGAGATTGTCCGCAGGGAGCGCTACCGACCCAATTTGTCAGCTCGCGGGCTTGCACTGGGACGGACCAACGTGGTCGCGGCGGTCATTCCGGGCGCAGTCGACAACATCCTCACCGACCCCTATTTCCCCAGGCTGCTGCACGGTATGGCCATGGCCGCCGATGAGCGCGATCACTTCGTCATGCTGTCGCTTGGCGGCCCGGGTTTCCGCCACACGGTGGATGAGATCGCCCGCCAAGGTGTTGTCGCCGGGATCGTGTTCTCGGCCGGGCAAGTCGACGATCCACTCTTCGAACCGCTGTTTGCTTCGCAGACGCCGATGGTGAGCGTCGGCCGCTCCGACGACGATCGAGTCAGTTACGTAGATGTCGACAATCGCGGTAGCGCCCAGCAAGTAGCGAGCCACCTGCTCCGCCTCGGAAACCGGCGGGTGGCAACCATCGCCGGCCCTTCCTTCGCTCCTGCCGCAGTCGATCGCTTGGCGGGCTACCGGGCGGCGATCGAAGCCTTCGGCCTGCGGGTTGATCAAGACCTCATTTACGAGGGTGATTTCTCCGAGTCGAGCGGCCGCGCCGGAATCAAGTCATTGCTGGAACACCGCCCCGATGCCGTTTTCGCCGCCAGCGATCGCATGGCCGCGGGAGCGCTCAATGGGATCCGCGCCGCCGGCCTCCGCGTCCCGGAAGACATCGCGCTGGCCGGTTTCGACGACATGCCCTTTGCGACAGAGCTGGAACCGCCGCTGACCACCGTCCGGCAGCGGCCTGAAAAGCTGGGCGCGGCGGCGCTGTCGCTGTTACTCGACCTGATTGCAGAGCCGGCATCACCGCCGAAGCGGATGATTCTCCCCACCGAGTTGATAGTGCGAGCCTCATGTGGCTCGCTGCAAGACCAGAGAGAAAGGCGATAACGCGTGAAGATACGCAGATTCAAAGCAATACTGTTCCTGCTATTGGTGATGAGCCTCCTCGCCGCAGCGTGCGGCGGCGACGACGACGCCGATGCAACAACTGCGGCACCGTCGGATGATGGCGACGCCGCGGCTACTACCACGGCGGCACCGTCGGACGATGGTGGCGCTGCCACTACAGCGGCGCCATCCGGCGAGGCTGTCGAACTCCGATGGTTCATCGGCATGGGTGCCGGTACCGACGCTCCGGTGATTCCGCTGCAGCAGGCAATCGTCGACGAGTTCAACGCCACCAAGCCACTCGGCGAGAACATCTCGTTGAAGATGGAAGTTGTGGACGCGGACCAAGCCCCGACGATCTTGCAGACGCAGATCGCCGGCGGCAACCCGCCGGACATCGTGGGTCCGATGGGTGTTAGGAGCGCCGCCACCTTCTTTGGTGGATGGCTCGACATTGCCCCGTACATCGAATCGAATAACTACGACCTGAGCGACTTCGATCCGGCGTTCGTCGATTTCTGGAACATCGGAGGAGAGCAAATCGGTCTGCCATTCGGGGCATTCCCGCAGATGGTGTGGTACAACTCCGATCACTTCGATGAGGCCGGTCTTGCATATCCGCCGCAAGAGTTCGGTGCTCCCTATGTCGATGCAGACGGCAACGAGAAGCCGTGGAATGTCGACACCCTGCGCGAGCTCGGCATTGTGCTCTCCGTCGATGCGAACGGTCTCACCCCGGCCGATGACGGCTTCGACCCCAACAATCAGGTGCAATGGGGTTACTGCGGAACCGTTCAAAATGAGTTCCGCGGTCTAGCCACCATGTTTGGCGCAGGCAACTTCGTCGCCGAGGATGGGAAGACGTTCACGTTCCCCGAGCATTGGCAGGACTTTGCGCAGTGGTACCACGATCTCATGTGGAAGGACTATGTAGTCCCGAATCCCGACTTCCGGGAGAGCGATCTGCTGGCGAACCCCTCGCCACTTGGTTCGGGCAACTGCTCGATGATGGCAACCCACACCTGGTTCCAGGGTTGGGGTACCGGCGAGCTTGCGTTTGACTCGTTCGACACGGCGGCGATCCCTGCCGGACCAGACGGCACGATCACGGCCAAGCTGCACGCCGACACATTTGCGATTCCCAAGTCGAGCGCTCATCCTAATGAAGCGTTCCAGGTCGTCGGATGGATGTTGGGCCCGGAGATGGCTCCGCAACTCGCCCAGGTGTACGGTGCGCTGCCGGCCCGGATCAGCGCCCAGGATGCCTTCGTCAACGACCCGGCCAACGACGCCGGATTCACCTGGAAAGTGGCGACGGATGCTCTGGCCTATCCGGACATTCCCAGCCACGAGGCATGGTGGCCGGCCTACATCGAGTCGGTCGACGGTCTCGACAGCTGGTGGGATCCGATCGTCCGCAATCCCGACGCCGACATCGCGGCTGAGATCCCGAAACTGGAAGGGATCTTGCAGCCGATCTACGACCGGGCGGAGGGATAGCACAAGAGGCTGATCTTTGGCGGGCCGGATAGATCCGGCCCGCCAAAGCCCGGTGGAGGAGAGGGCAATGACATTCTCAGAAGCAATGAAGGAGGCGAGATCGCAACCACGGTTGCGGCGTCGCCACATGTCCGACTCCGAGAAGTATGAGGCGAAACTCGGCTTTGCCTTCATCTCTCCTTGGCTGATCGGTTTTTTGATCTTCTACCTGGTTCCGATGGCCGCCTCGTTCGTGATATCGCTCTTCGACTACAACCTGGCCACCAGCGAGGCCAGCTTCACCGGTTTGGACAACTGGACGCGGATGTTGTTCGAGGATTCGAACACCTGGTCATCGTTGTGGATAACTATGCGGTTCGGCTTGATAATGCTGCCGGTTTCGCTGATCTCGGCATTCATGCTGGCGGTGTTGCTCAATTCGCTCAATCTGTGGGGCCGGAACATCTTTCGGACGTTGTTCTACGCACCCGCCTTGATCCCGTTCGTGGCATCGACGCTCATCTGGGGTCAAGTGCTGAACTCCCAAACCGGTTGGCTCAACCGGATCATCGAGTTGTTCGGAATCGACGCCGTCGGCATCGATGGGATCAGGTGGTTGGATGATCCGACCCTGATCCCGATCACCTTCACAATCATCGGAATCTGGGGAATCGGCAACATGATCCTGATCTTTCTCGCCGGGCTTCAAGGAATTCCGACCGCACTGCACGAGGCTGCCCATATCGACGGCGCCGGGTGGTGGCGCCGGCTCCGGTCCATCAGTGTTCCGATGGTGACGCCGGTGATCTTCTACAACCTGGTGCTGGGCGTTGTTGCGCTACTCCAATACTTCCTGCCTCCCTTCGTGCTCAACGGCACGTCGGGCTACCCGGAAGGTGCAACAAACTTCTTCATGATCTACTTCTATCAGCAGGCCTTCGACTTCTCGCAGATGGGATACGGTGCCGCCCTCGCCTGGTTCCTGTTCTTCGTCGGGCTGGCGCTGACGGTCCTCCTTTTTGGAACACAGAAGTACTGGGTCTACTACGCAGGGGGGGACTGACATGGCCACCTCGACGAGAACTTCAAGGCGGCGCGATGCCGTCCCAGAACCCGAGTGGAAGGTCAGAGAACGGCGTCGCAACATCCTGCTCAAAATGGGGACGACGGCTCTGGCCGCGGCTTTGGTGATTGTGTACCTGATGCCGATGGGTTATGCGTTGGTCACGTCGGTGAAGACGCCCGAGCAAGCATCGGATCCAGAAGCTCCGATCCTGCCTTCCCAGCCCGCTACCTTCGAATATGAGGGGAAAGAGTACGACATATTGACCGTTCCGATCGATGGCGAGACCAGAGACCTCGCCCTCGTCCAGCCGGGTCGGCAGCAGAGCGAGTTCATCGACCCCGATAACCCCGAGGCCGGCATAATCGTCTGGGAGGGTAACTGGAGACAGCTCGATACGGTGCGTGAGTCCGCCTGGGCATGGAGCAACTACCAGGATGCGTGGGACTTCATCAACTTCCCCCGCATGATCTTCTGGACGTTGCTATACGCCACGGTAACGCTGATCGGGGCGGTCTCCGCCTCGGCACTCGTAGCGTATGGGTTCGCTCGGTTCAGATTTCCCGGGAGATCCGTACTCTTCATCGTGCTGATCGGGACCATCATTCTGCCGCCGGCGGTGATTCTGATTCCAACCTATGCGTTCTTCACCCAAATCGGGTGGGTGGGCACCTGGTTGCCGTTGATCATCCCGCTGATGTTTGGAAACGCCTACAACGTGTTCCTGCTGCGCCAGTACTTCCTGACCATTCCAAGAGAGATGGAGCAGGCAGCCGCAGTGGACGGGGCGGGACCTTTGCGCACGTTCATTCAGGTGATCTTGCCGCAAGCAGTGCCGGCGTTGACCGCGGTGTCCCTGTTCCACTTCTTCTTTGCGTGGAACGACTTCTTCAACCCGTTGATCTTCCTGGCCGGCAACCGGGACATCGTTCCCATCGCCGTCGGGTTGAACTTCTTCAACGGCACCTACGTGAACCAGCCGAACCTGATCATGGCAGCTTCGTTCATTGCTCTGATCATCCCGCTGGCGATCTTCTTCTTCTCGCAGAGGATCTTCCTGTCGGGAATCGTGGTCTCCGGTGCTGAAAAGTAGAAGATGCATAGAGCTCTGGTGGCCGGCCTCGAGAAACGGGATCGACCACCAGAAGCTCGAGCTCGATGGCAAGAAGTCGCTTTGCCCATGATGAATTGCTCACGACCGGTCACCATCTTTTGTCTGGCTTCCCTCCTCCAGGCCACGTCTGGGGGGCCGGTCGTGAGCCTCTTTCTGCGGAAGGGGTCGAATTTCGATGACAACCCGTGACATCGACCGTCTCCTCGGGGAAATGACTCTGGCCGAGAAGGTCGGCCAGATGACCCAGGTCGAGAAGTACAGCATCTCTCCCGACGAGGTGGCGAAACACGGCATCGGGTCGGTTCTCTCCGGCGGCGGCGGTAACCCAACGCCCAACACGCCGGAAACCTGGCGAGACATGGTCGCATCATTTGAGGAGGGGGCATTGCGGTCGCGGCTCGGCATTCCGCTGCTGTACGGCGTCGACGCAGTGCACGGACACACCAACGTCTGCGGGGCCACTATCTTCCCGCACAACATTGGGCTGGGGGCGACGCGAGACGCCGACCTCGTACGTCGCATTGCTCGGGTTACGGCCGAGGAACTGATTGCCACCGGGGTGCGGTGGGATTTCGCACCATCGGTCAGTGTTCCGCAGGATATTCGGTGGGGTCGCACGTTCGAGGCCTACGCGGAGGACACTGAGCTCGTGACCGAACTCGGTGTGGCGTTCCTACGCGGCTTGCAGGATGTCGATGGGACCGGCCTTTCCAATCCGGCGGCGGTCCTCGGCTGTGTCAAGCATTACGTCGCCGATGGTGGCACCAGCTGGTGTAGCGCCGGCAGCAACACGGTCACCGGCGAGTCGAGCGGCTGCAACGGCAACTTCGAGGGCGCCGTTGCGATCAGCGAAGAACGCCGCAGCATTCTCGAACAGCACGAGAACCAATTCGGCGAGATGTACGAGCACGGTGTTTGGGGTCAACGAATCGACCAGGGTGTTGCCTACATAACCGAGGAAGAATTGCGCCGCGTCCACCTCCCTCCATATGTAGCCGCGATTTCCAATGGAGCTCGCAACATTATGGTGTCGCTGAGCAGTTGGCAGGACCTGAAGCTGCACGCCCATCGCTATCTACTCACCGATGTGCTCAAAGGTGAGCTCGGCTTCGCCGGCTTTGTGGTATCGGACTGGCTGGCAATCGATTACCTGGACGACGACTACTACAAGGCGGTCGTGTTGGGGATCAATGCCGGACTCGACATGGTGATGGTCCCGCACGAATGGGAACGGTTCGTCGAGGCTCTCATTCGAGCCGCAGAGGCGGGCGACGTACCGATGGAGCGGATCGATGATGCAGTTCGCCGGGTTCTTCGGGTGAAGGCGGAGATGGGGCTATTCGACGGCGTGCAGATGGAAAGCGCCTCGGTTGCCGGCTTCGGGTCAACCGAACACCGCGCCGTCGCTCGTGAGGCCGTTGCCAAGTCGCTGGTGCTGCTCGAGGACAAGGGCGTGCTTCCGCTGCGCAAGGACGCCGAACTGATCTACGTCGCCGGGCGGCCTGCGGCCGATATCGGCCTGCAGTGCGGCGGTTGGACGATCGAGTGGCGGGGGGTTCCGGGGGGCGATATGCCGGGGACAACGCTCCTCCAGGCAGTTCAGCAGACCGTATCCAGCAAGACCGAAGTCATCTACGCCGCGGACGGGCGGTTTAGTGACCGGGTTGCGGACGTGGGTGTCATTGTCATCGCTGAACCTCCCTATGCGGAGATGACCGGCGATCGTGCCGACCTCACCCTCCCCCCGGAGGACATCGAGCAGATCGGGCGAATGCGCTCGCAGTGCCGCATCCTCGTCGGCATTCTGTACACGGGGCGGCCACTGCTGATAGCCGACCAGGTCGACTTCTTCGATTGTCTCGTTTCTGCATGGCTGCCGGGGAGTGAAGGCGCTGGTATCACCGATGCTCTCTTTGGTGACGTTCCCTTCACCGGCAAACTCCCGTTCGCCTGGCCCCGGAGCGAGGACCAAATTCCGCTGGCGGCACTAGAGGCGCACCCCGATCCGCCGCTGTGGCTGCGGGGTCATGGACGGGAGGCGCGACGGTCATGAATGAGCCGGGTTTTGCCAGAGAATTAGGCGACTCAAAGTGGTTACGAATATGTTGGGTATGAAGTTGTGGGTTTAGGAGGTCGCATATGGCTTGGGTAGCGTTTGGCTCGGTATCCCTGATCGTCGTTGTCTTGATCGTCTTGGGTCTCGTGCATCTCTCGCGTCACAGCGAAGCGATGACGAGCGGTCAGAGGGTGATGTGGGCGGCACTGATAGTGCTCCTTCCGTTCATTGGACTGATCGGGTACCTGTTTTGGCAGCTCGAACACAGTGACATGATGGAACCCGCCATGAACAAGCGGCGCCAGCGCGAAGCAGCGCCCTTTCTGCAGGATCCGGGGAGGCGCGACTAGGGCACTCCGATGAAACGCGCATACGTCCTCCTGGCGGCAGCATTCTCTGTCGCGGTGTTCGGCTGCACAAGCGAACCGGAACCGGCTGAGACGACCGTGGCTCCTACGACCTCGATTACAACGTCTGTTCCGACGACTGCAGCGCCGAGTGATCCCGGGCTCGCAATCGAGCTCGTCGCTTTCAGCGACCATCTCTATGGAGTCGAGGGCCTGGCCCCCGAGGGATGGAGCGAGGTGGAGTACGGAGTCGTGCTGCGCGGAGACTCGGTATCTGACGCGACGCTGCTTGTGCAGCAGGCCGCCCCCGTCGCAACCGCTGCAGAGGTCATGAGTGCGCTGGTTGCGCAGCTCGAACTCGGCGGTCCTCCGCCGGCCGGGGAGATCATCACCACTGATCAGTTGACGTGGACTCGGTATGCCTTCGAAACCGAGGCGGCGCAATTTGGTGGTCAACTGATGCGGGGGGAAGCCGCTCTGGCAGAATCGGACTTCGGCACCTTCGTAGTCGGGTTGATCGCTTCGCCCGAAGAGATCGGTGGGCTTGCGGAATCGGTCTTCGAGCCCGCAGTGCGGGCGTTTGTCCCACCTGCGATACCAACCGGCGCCGACATGCCGGCGCCGTACATGGACGCTTCACTCTCGACCGACGATCGAGTCGAGGACCTGTTGAGCCGGATGACGCTGAGGGACAAGATCGGCCAGATGACCCAAGTCGAGAAGAACAGCATCCTCCCTGAGGACATCGCTCTTCTCGGCATAGGATCGCTTCTCAGTGGTGGCGGAGGATCCCCCGATGAAAACACACCGGAGGCCTGGGCCAAGATGGTCGATGGATTCCAGGAGCAGGCTCTCGGAGGGCCTCTCGGCATACCGCTGATCTACGGTGTCGATGCGGTTCATGGCCACAACAACGTCAAGGGCGCCACCGTCTTCCCCCACAACATCGGGCTCGGCGCAGCCAACGACCCTGAGTTGATGCAGCGAATCGGGGAGATCACCGCAACGGAGGTCGCCGCGACGGGAATCCACTGGAACTTCGCCCCGACGGTTGCCGTACCTCAGGACATTCGTTGGGGGCGAACCTACGAGGGTTACGGTGAAGACCCCGACCTGGTGACCCCTCTGGCTACCGCGTACATCGAGGGCCTGCAGGGGGATGCTCTCGCGGCCGGCGCCACGGTGCTGGCGACGCCCAAGCACTTCGTCGGTGATGGCGGGACATCATGGGAGAGCGCGACAACCGGGGCGAACCTCATAGACCAGGGCGTCACCGAGGTCGATGAGGCAACCCTGCGGGCGGTCCACCTCCCGCCATACGCTGCAGCGATCGACCAAGGTGCCGAGAGCGTGATGGTGTCGTTTTCCAGCTGGAACGACACCAAGATGCACGCCAGCGACTACTTGGTCACGGACGTCCTCAAGGACGAGCTCGGATTCGGTGGATTCGTTGTGTCGGACTGGGCGGCCATCGATCAGATATCCGATGACTACTACGAGGCCGTAGTCACGTCGATCAACGCCGGGATCGACATGAACATGGTCCCCTACAACTACCGACGATTCATCTCGGTCCTTTGGTTCGCGGTCGACAATGGTGACGTATCGATAGAGAGGATCGACGATGCGGTGCGCCGCATCCTGCGAGTCAAATTCGAGCTGGGTCTGTTCGAATCGCCCTACTCCGATTCGAGCTTGTTGACGAGTGTTGGGTCTGAGGAGCATCGCGCCGTTGCTCGGGAGGCGGTGGCCAAGTCGGCCGTCCTTCTGAAAAACGACAACGGGGTTTTGCCCATCAGCGACGACATCGGGTCGATCTTCGTCGGCGGTCAGGCCGGTGACGATATCGGGATCCAATCCGGGGGCTGGACCATCGAGTGGCAAGGCAGGCAGGGTGCCATCACCCCGGGGACCACGGTCCTCGAAGGGATCGAGGCAGCAGTGCCCGAGGGCGTCACGATCTACTACGACAAGTTTGGGAATTTCGACCGAGTCGATGCGCCCGGGGTCGAGCCCGACCTGTGCATTGCAGTCGTCGGGGAGCGGCCCTACGCGGAATACGAGGGCGACAGTGCTGGTCTGGCGCTGGCGAGCCGGGACTACCCGGTTCTGGAGAATCTTGCCGCTACCTGTGACGAGTTGGTTGTTGTCCTGATATCGGGACGGCCGCTCATTATCACCGACCAGATCGAGGGGTGGGATGCACTGGTGGCCGCTTGGCTGCCGGGGACCGAAGGACAGGGGGTCGCCGACGTTCTGTTCGGCAATCAGCCGTTCACAGGAAGGCTGCCTTACACGTGGCCGAGGTCCATCGAGCAAGTGCCGCTCGGGGCGCTTGCGGAGAGCGGTGAAGAACCGCTGTTTCCGTTCGGCTTCGGGCTCGAATCATGAGCCGGGAGACACCGGAGGTAGGCGCTGCTACCGGCCCCGGCGCAGAAGCCGCCGTAGCCGTGCCTTGGCGCGCGCCAGGTGCATTGCCCGAGCTTCGCGTGCCGGCACCTCGACCAGGGTGACGCCCCGCAAGGCGAGCGCGGCGGCAAACTGACCGGCCGGATCGCCTCGCTCGATCCGCACGAAGTTGATACCGAGCGCATCGGCCAGGGAGCCCAGATGAGGGGTCGCCAGCTCGGTCCCCGATGACACTCCGTAGTCCGCGAACTGTTCGGCCTTGATTAGTCCGTAGGCGCCGTCGTTGATGACAATCACCGTCAGGTCGATCGCGAGCTTCTTTGCGGTGAGGAGCTCGAAGCCGGACATCAACAGACTGCCGTCTCCCAGGACTGCGACGACTCGCCGTTGTGGCGCAGCCAGCCGAGCTCCGATGGCAGCCGGGATGGCAAACCCCATCGACTGGAGATTCGACGGGACGATGAGACCGCGTTCGGCCAGCACCGGGAACCAACGTCTGACCAGCATCTGATGCCGTCCGGAATCGGTGACCACGATTGCGTCGCGCGGCAGTGTCGCTCGCAAACCCGACAATAGGTCCGCAGCCGAGACCCGGCCGGCAAGGACCGGTTCCGGCTCATCGGGCCAGGACGCGGCCCGGCCCCGGCTCCGCCATGCTTCGAGTTCGTCGGCAGCCCAGCCCGACTTCGGCTCCAGCTGGGCGAGCAGTGATGGGACCGCCTCTTCGCATCTCGCCACCAATCCGATCCGAGCGGGGTAGTTGGCGCCGATGACCGGCGCCGAGGCATCGATGTGGATGAGCTTCTCTGGGGGAATGACGAGGCCGAATCCGCGACTCCCGTTGTGTGAGAACTTGCATCCCAGCGCCAGTACCAGGTCGGCGCTGCTGATCAGATCGTTCAAGGGACCGGCCTCCGTCCCGGCCATCTCATAGCCGAGAGAACGGGGGTGATCCTCCGGGACAACACCGCGGCCTGATGTGGTGCTCACTGCGGCAGCCTCGAGGAGCTCAACGAGCTGGGTGACCGCCTCGGAGGCTCCGGCGGCACCCTGACCGGCCATCACCACCACCCTCTTGCTACCTGCGAGGAGCGCCCGGATCTCGCTTACCTTGCCGTCGTCCAGCGGAATGGGCTCGGGGTAGTCGGCGGTAGAACTCGGTGCATCGATCTGGACGGTGACCGGGCCCGGTTCGCCGCTCTGTGCCAGCTGCGCTGCGACGTAGGCGATCTGGTCGGGTGTGGCCCCATCCGCGCCGAGCACCGCTTTCGTCACAGGCCGCAACATGGCTTCTTGGTCGATCGACTGCAGCTGGTAGGCGGCACCGGGAGCTACTTTCCGTTGCCGGGTCACGTGGATGAGGGCGGCTGAGTCGAGCCAGGCCTCAGTGATCCCGGTCATGGCCCAGGTGATGCCGGGACCGGGAATGGTCGCGACTCCGGCAACTCGCCCGGAAGCCCGGTTGTACCCGTTGGCCATGAATGCTGCACCCATCTCGTTGCACGACACGACGGTCTCTAGCGGCGATGCACGCAAGGCTTCGAAGAGCTCGACGTTCTGGCTACCGGGCAACCCGAAGACGTAGGCAACGCCCGCCGAGTGAAACGCATTGACCAGGGCCCTGGCATCCCGAAGAGTCACGACTTGCGAACACCCAGCCGGCGGGCTGCATAACCAGCCGCCCGACGGGTGAAGTCAACGCCGGCTTCAGCTTGCTGTCTTGCCCGCCAGCGCGTCGACGGGGGGCGAGTCAGGACGAGTGACAGTCGCAGGTCACCACCGAGTCGACTCTTGAATCGAGTCACGTCACCTAGAGCGGCGTCGGTGAGGTCGTTTCCGGTGTAGCCATCGTTCATGAGGTCCTCAAACACCTTCCAACGCAGCAACACGGAGGCGCCGGTGCGGAGATGCTCGGCTGCGGTGCCGGCAGCGACGGTGTGGGCGATCGAGTGCGGTCCCAGCAGCACCAGCTGGGATGCGGCTGCAGTCCCATCTGGAAGGCGAGCGTGGTACAGACGAGCGAGACCACGGTCGTTGAGTTGCTCGAAGTAGTCATGGAATGCCTCTCGCGGCAGATAGAGCGGTGCATCCTTGCGTTCGTGAACCTCGGAATGCAGCCGGAAAAAGCTGTCGAAGTCATCGTCGCTCTCGACGCGAAAGCCGTCGCGCTCGCACCGTCTGATGAGGCGGCGATAGTTGCTTTCGATACGGTCGAACACCGCGTCGCCATCGGTGAGCGCTACTTCATACGTGTACGCAAGCTCGACGGCCCAGCCCCGCTCCTGGAACGGGCGTACATCGGTGAGATCGCCCCGGCTCTTGACGCGGACGTAGTCGTATTCCTGATCGGCCAGCCAGTCGTCGAGTGCATCAACGATCTTGAGGTGAAGCGAGGTGTTCTCCGAGGGGTACTTCGAGCGAGGGGCAGAAAAGACGGGACCGTTGTAGTAGAGGAGCAGTCGTGGGGCGACATAGGGGCCGACGCGATCACGTCGTTCGTACAGGCCGATACCCGCCAGTATCTCCCCGCCGCGTTCGGCGACCGCGATTCGGAATGTGGCGTCGGTGACCGAGCTCAGGATCTCCAGGTACCCGGGAAGCGCGTAGATGCTGCCACCGGGGGCGGCAGCGACGAACTTGTCCCACTTGTCGTAGTCCTGAGCGTCCAGAACCCGCACCTGGATGTTGCCGGCCAACCCACGACTCCCTTCGCCGAGAGGCACTGCTTCTTTGTCTTCGGCTGCTCGAGGCTAGCAGCGCCATGGTATGCGGTTCGGGCGACGTCGCCAGCGGTAGTGGCTTGCGCTGCGTCAGCGTTCCATGCTTGCGTAACTGAGCCCGCATGTTGTTATGGAGTTCGATTGCTGCGAACTCCAAGCTGCTCGCTTGCGAGCAGCTTGGCCGCCACGCAAGAACGGGGTCGGGACTCGCTCAGCCCCGACCCACCTCGCTCAGTACCGTCCCGTCGACATCACGGATGCGCACCGTGATCGGCATTTGACCCGGCAGGCTGTGGGTGGCGCACGCAAAACAAGGGTCGTAGGCCCGGAAGGCCATTTCGATCTTGTTGAGAATTCCCTCGGTGACCTCCACACCCTTGTGAATCAATCCCTGGGCTGCCTTCTTGACCGACATGCTGATCGAGGCATGGTTGTTGGTGGTGCCCACGATCAGGTTGACCTTCTCCAAGACACCCCGCTCGTCGGTGATGTAGTGGTGGGTCAGGGTGCCCCGGGGGGCCTCGACCGAACCGATCCCCTCCGTTGGTGTTTCCGTGGGAACTGCCCTGATGTCTGGGTTGGTGATCTCCTCGTCGAGGGCCAGTTCCATGGTGCGCTCGGCGGCATACACCAGTTCCACCACCCGCGCCCAGTGGGTCGCCAGGGTTTGATGGACCGGCGTGTTCCCGGTGGGGTCACCGGTCAGCGTCTTGAAGTAGCGCTCGTACTGCTCTTGCGCCAGCGGTGTCGCCATCCCTTTGGCGGCGTTGAGCCGGGAGAGCGGCGAAGCCCGATAAACCCCGCTGTCGATGCCGTCCGTGAACCCCTGCCAGCCCTTGGCCTTGAGGAACGGGAACTTGAGGTAGCTCCACGGCTCGACGTGCTCGGCTACGTGATCGAGGTAGTCCCGGGGGTGGTACTGAACGATCTCGGTGCCCTCGGTGTCGACCACCCGCACCTCACCGTCGTAGAAGTTGATGTGGCCGTTCTCATCTACGGTGCCCATCGAATGGAACCGGTGGGTGTAGGTGTCCGACAAGATCAGGTCGAGATAGTCCTGGTTCGCCAATACGACGTCGTCGAGGATCTGCAACGTGAACTTGCCGAACTCGAGCAACTGCTTGGCGTGTGCGACGATCTCGAGCCGCTCCTCCTCGGTGAGACCCTTGGTCACGCCTCCGGGGATCGAGGTGACCATGTGGATGGTCTTGCCGCCGAGGATCTTCACGATCTCGTGCGCCGCGGCTCGAGCCCCGATAACGACCTTGCCGGTGTCGATACCGAGTTTGTGGATCATGCCGAGGATGTTGCGTTCCGCCGGCGGTGCCTCCGGACCCATCACGAAATCGGGTCCGCCCAGGATGTAGAAGTGGGTGGCGTGGTCGCCTGTGAAGAAAGCGCTGTACATCAGTTCGCGCAGTTTGCGAGCCGTCGGTGGGATCTCCACGTGGTAGGTGTCGTCGCACGCCTTGGCCGCCGCCATGTGGTGGGCCTCGCTACAGACGCCGCAGATGCGGGACGTGATGCGCGGCATGTCCTCCACGGGTCGGCCGACACAAAACGCCTCGAAGCCGCGCAGCTCGGGCACGATGAAGAAGCAGTCTGCAACCTCGCCGTCGTCATCCAGGAAGATGTCGATCTTGCCGTGGCCCTCGAGCCGGGTGATGGGGTCGATCGCGATCTTTTTCATGACGCCACCTCGCTTCTCGAACCGTTGCCGGCCCGAACCGGCCCCAGAGTGGCGTGCGCCATCGAGAACCGATAGAACGTGCCGACCGGGTCGATGATGCCGTCGAGGATGCGGTCGATCTCCTCGGGGTCGTCCGAGTCGATGACCGATGCCAACGCCGAGATCATCTTGGTGCCCTGATCCTTTGAATTGGGGGCCGGGCCGTAACAGCCGCGGCAGGGGACGCCAACGGCGACACACATTCCTCCACAGCCGCTGCGCGTCGCCGGCCCCATGCAGACGATCCCCTGGTCGAGCAGACACTGATCCGGATCGGGTATCACCTCATGGATGCGCTTGAACCCCTTGATCTTCTTCTCTTGCCGCTCGCGGGGACATTCGTCACAGCAGGTCTTGTCGCCTGCCCCGAGTACTGTGCCCTTGGGAGGCAGCGGCTTGTTGTTCTCCATGATGTCGATCACGGTTTCCAACACCGCCCATATCTGATGAGCCTGCGGCGGGCATCCGGGTACGAAGTAGTCGACGTCGGTGACCTGGTCCAGCGAGTGCACCGTTTCATAGAACTCAGGCAGCTCCAAGACGCCAACCGGGGTCTCCGTCCTCGTCTGCGGCATCACCCGATCGGGATTCACGGTCGATGGCGAATCGGCGAACGCCCAATCGAGGGTTGCTGCTTTCGTTGTCGTGTTGGATAGAGCCGGGATGCAACCCTCACAAGCGCATGAGCCGAAGGCGACGAGGATCTTTGACTTCTGTCGCAACAGGTTTGCCATATATTCGTTGTCCGACGTGCGGACTGCGCCGTTGAACAGGCAGAGATCGATCTGGTCGTCGTCCATAGCTTCGACATCCTTGACCTTGAAGTCGACGGCGACCGGCCAGAAGACGATATCGAAGAAGGCATCTACGTCGAGGATCTTCTCCTTTATGTCGAGCACGGCGATCTCGCAGCCGCCGCAGGATGCCGCCCAATACAGAGCCAGTTTGGGTTTGGCACTCATGAGCCCACCTCCAGCGGTCCCAATATTCTGATCCTGGCCGCCATCTCGTTGGCAGTCTCAGCCCACTGATCGCCTTCGCTGGCCGAGACCCACACCAGCTCGAGCCGGTCAGGGTCGATACCAAAGCCCGCGACCAGTCGCTTTAGCAGGTGCACCCGGCGCAGTGTTTTGTAGTTGCCCTCTTGGTAGTGACAATCCCCGGGATGGCACCCGGAGATGATCACACCATCCGCACCCATGCTGAATGCCTTGGCGACAAACGTCGGGTCCATGCGGCCCGAACACATCACCCGCACGATGCTGACCGACGGGTCCCACTGGATACGGGAGATCCCCGCCAGGTCTGCACCCGTGTAACTGCACCAGTTGCAGAGGAACGCCACGATGCGAGGCCGCCACTCGGCGGTCACCACCTCCGGCTCCCGCAGGGGTGCTTCTGTGGTCATGGTCATGTCGCCACCCCCTCTGGGATCGCTCCCGATTGCATCGGGCCGGATGCAATCGGGGCCAGGATGCCGTCGAGTTCCGCCAAGATCTGCTCGTCGGTGAACCCGGCTCCGGTGATCGCCGCCGCCGGGCACGCGGCAACGCAGGTGCCGCACCCCTTGCACAAGGCTTGGTTGATCACCGCGTTGTTGTGCTCCTCGTCGAAGGTGATCGCCGTGTAGGGACAGAGGCCGAGGCAGGTCTTGCAGCCACCGCACAGGTGTTCCTGCACGGTCGCCCGCACCGGTTCGATTGTCACCTCGCCCTTCGAGATCATCCCCAGGATGTCGGCGGCCGCCGCCTGAGCCTGGGCAACCGTGTCGGGGATGTCCTTCGGGCCTTGAGCGCATCCGGCCAGATAGACCCCATCGGTGGTGGTCCCGATCGGATCGAGTTTGGGGTGACGCTCCAGAAAGAAGCCGTCCGGGCTGCGGCTCAACGAAAAGACTCTGCCCACCTGCTCGGCATCAGGCTGGGGCTCGATGGCGCCCATCAGCACCACCATGTCCACCGGAATCTCCCGGAACCGCCCGATCAAGGTGTCTTCGGCGCGTACCACCAGATGACCGTCACCGTTGGTGGCGTTCTTGGCTGGCATCACCTCGACGACCTTGCCCCGGATGACGTTGGCGCCTTCGTCGAGCACGCGCAGGTAGAACTCCTCGTATCCCTTCCCAAAGGCCCGCATGTCGATGTAGAACTCGTACAGCTCGGCGTCGGTACGGTCTTTGACCAGGTGAGCGAACTTGAGCGCCGCCATGCAGCACACCCGGGAGCAATAGCGGTTGTAGTTTTCGTCACGAGATCCGACACAGTGGACGATCGCCACCGACCGCGGTGGTTTCCCGTTCTTGCACAGAATCTGGCCACCGGTAGGTCCGGTGGAGTTGAGCATCCGCTCGAACTCGGTGCTGGTGACGACATTGTCGTACCTGCCGTAGCCGTAGGGTGTCATCCGGGTCGCATCAAATGACTTGAAGCCGGTTGAGATGAGGATCTGGCCGACTTCGAGTTCGACGATCTCGTCCTTCATGTCCAGCCGCACTGCATCCGGCGGGCAAACGTTCTCGCACGAATGACATTCGACACAGACACCACAGTGCAGACAGCGAGATGCCTCACGGATCCCCTCTTCCTCGGTGAGCCCGAAGTCGACCGCGTCGTAGTCGGCGAGACGAGTCGCCGGGTCTCGCGCCTCCAGCCGGGCTCGCGGCATCTTCTCGATCTGGTCGTAGGTGGGGCCATGCTCGTATGGCCGCTTGACGAACCCGCGTACCGGATCCGGCGGCGCCACATGCGTCTCGAAGTTCTCCAGGGGCCTTCCCCGTAGATACTTGTCGATGGCCTCGGCGGCACGGCGTCCTTGACCCATGGCTTCAACGATCGAAGCCGGGCCGAGCACCACGTCGCCGCCGCCGAAGACACCAGGAAGTCCCGTTTGCAGCGAATCCGGCTCGACGATGAGCGTGTCCCACTTGGTGAACCCGATCTCGCCCTTCTCGGGCACGCCGCCCTTGAACCAGGTGCGGAAGGGTTGCTGGCTCACCGACGGGATGATCATGTCGAACTCGCGGATGTGCTCCGAGCCCTCGATCGGGATCGGGCGAGCCCGCCCGGTCTCGTCGGGTTCAGCCAGCTCGTTGTTGATGCACCGGAGCCCGGTGACCTTGCCGTTCTCCACGACGACCTCTAAGGGCGACACCAGGTAGTCGAAGTGGACACCCTCGGCGATGGCGCCCTCGACCTCCTCGAGATCCGCCGGCATTTCGTCTGCGGTGCGCCGGTACAAAATGGAGACGTCGGCCCCTTGCCGGCGCGCCGTCCTCGCTACATCCATGGCGGTGTTGCCGCCGCCGATGACGGCTACCTTCTTGCCGGTCGGCTGGGGCCGGCCCAGGTTGATCTCGCGCAGATAGTCGATGCCGAGGATGACACCTTCAGCTTCCTCGCCGGGCACCCTCAGCTGCAAGCCACGGTGCGCCCCCAGCGCCATGAAGACCGCTCCATAGCCGAACTCGGGCTTGTCGCTGAGCAGGTCGGCCAGCTTGAAGTCCACCCCGAGCTCGACCTCGGTTCGGAACTCGACGCCGGTCTTGCGAATGTAGTCGAGATCTCGTTCGACGATCTCCGGCGGGCAGCGGTAGTCGGGGAGTCCAACCGCCAGCATGCCGCCGAGCTTGTTGTGCTTCTCGAAGACCGTGACCTTGTAGCCCTCCTGGGCGAGATCGAAGGCGCAGGTGAGTCCGGCCGGGCCCGACCCGATGATGGCCACCTTTTCGCCGTGGTCGTGCTTCGCCGGAGGTGGCTCCGGGTCCGGGATGTGTTCCCGCTCCCAGTCCATCGCCAGCCGCTTCAGGCCGCGGATGGCGACAGGATCGTCGACTTTGCCCCGGCTACAGGCCGTCTCACACGGGTGATAACACACCCGGCCGCACACGAACGGCAGCGGATTGCGCTTGCGGATCAGCTTGGCGGCTTCTTCGAATCGCCCGTCGGCGATCAGCGCCACATACCCGGCGGCGTTTTGGTGGATCGGACACGCTTCCATGCACGGCGGGCTTCCCTGCTTCTCGATTACATAGGTGCTTGGAATCGCCTGGGGAAATGCCTTGTGAATAGCGTGGCGGGTCGAGACATACTCGTTGAACGGGTCCGGCACGTTGACCGGGCACACGTTGAGACACTCGCCGCATGAGGTGCAGGCGTCGGTGACGAACCGAGCCTTCTGACGCACCTTGACCTTGAAGTTGCCCACAAAACCCTCGACCGACTCGACTTCACACATCGTCATCAGATGCAGGTTGTCGCGACGGTCGGCCGACACCATCTTCGGGGTGAGGATGCAGGCGGCGCAGTCCAGCGTTGGGAAGGTCTTGTCGAACTTGGCCATCATGCCGCCGATGGTCGACTTGCGTTCGACCAGGTAGACGTCGTTGCCGGCCTCGGAGATGCTGAGCGCCGCCTGGATGCCGGCGATACCGCCGCCGACGACGAGCGTCGCCGGGTTCATCTCTGCGTACATCGGGTCCAACGGCTCGTGGAGAGCTACTCGGCCCACCGCACCGTTGACCAGCTGTTCCGCCTTGGTGGTGGCCGCCTGCCGATCATCGTGCACCCAGGCGCACTGCTCCCGGATGTTGGCGATCTGAACGAGATACGGGTTGAGGTCGGCTTCCTCGGCCGCAGCCCGGAAGGTCGGCTCGTGCATGAGCGGGCTGCACGCGGCAACGACGACCCGGTTGACACCTTTCTCCTCTATGTCCTGCTTGATCAGGTCCTGCCCGGCGTTCGAGCACATGAACTGGTAGTCACGCGCCACGACGACGTTGGGACGGGTGGCCGCTTCGTCGCGGACCGCCTCGACATCGACGGTTGCGGCGATATTGAAGCCGCAATGACAGACATAGACGCCGACCCTGGGTTCTCCATTCTCAGCCATGTCAACCCTCCCTCGACCCGGCGATGGTCAGCGGCGCCCCTCGCAGGGGAGGGGCATGTGCGTCGGATGGAATCAGCGCATGCTGCATCCCGACCTCCTCTGGGGTGCAACCGATGGCAAGGCCGATCAACTGGGTGAAGTAGAGGACGGGGATCTGGTGTGAGGCGCCGTTGCCACCCGTCGTCACGTTGATGAGATCCAGGTTGGACTGGCACAGCGGGCACACGGTGACGATGCAGTTGGCCTCGCGAGCGACCGCCCAATCGACCAGATCCATGCTCAGTTCGGTAGCGACCTCCGGCATGGTGGCAACGAGCATTCCGCCACAGCACCGCACCTTGGGTGGGTAGTCGACCGGCCGGGCGCCGAGTGCGGTGAAGAGGTTCTCCATCGACATCGGCAACTCGGGGTCTTCGTCGACTGCACCAAACGGCCGCACGATCTGGCAGCCGTAGTAGCAGGCCGGCCGGAACTGTTCGAGACTGTTGGTTTGGGCTTCCACCAGCCGCGGAATGCCGATGTCGGTGAGCAGCACCTCGAGTGGATGGCGTACCTCCACCGACAAGTCGGCTTCGAGGCCGCCGGCGGCCAGTGCCTCTTCTACCTGAGCGCGCAGCTCAGGGTCTGCCGCCATGCCCTCTCGGGTGTGTTTCAGGGCGTAGTAGCAGGCACTGCAGGGGGCAACAACATCGTCGCCGGTCTTCTCGGCAAGTGCCAGGTTGCGCGCCGACACCGCAAAGGCAACCGTCTTCTGAACCGACATGTATGCCGTTGCCCCGCAGCAGTTCCAATCCTCGAGCTCGGCGAGTTCGGAGCCGAGCTTCTTGAACACGGCTCGCATCGACTTGTCGTATGCGATACCAGTGGCGTGGAGGCTGCAGCCCGGGTAGTAGGTGTATCGAGTATCCATGGCCTACCTCCCGATCGATTCGTAGCCGACGGCCGCAGTGACCTTTTCCCTGGTCACCTTCTCTTGGGGAAGGTCGAAGGTCTCCGCTTTGGCGATGATCTTGCGGAGTTGTTCGATGTCTTTGATCTTGTCGGGGCGGAGCTTGATCCTGCCGTGGCGCCACAGGGCGTAGCCCGCCCGACGACGGGCGAACAGGCCCATCGGCTTGGTCCCGAGGAAATAGCGCAGCAGCAGCCCGACCTCGTAATTACGCCCGTAGCGCTTGACGTTCCGGGTGAAGGTTTCCGACATGACGTGGACCGGGAACCGCTTGGGGAAGATCCCCTCTTCGATGGCGATGCGCTTCAATGCATAGATGAGGTCGGTGATCTGGATCTGGGCCGGGCAGCGCAGCGTGCAGTGGTAGCAGGAGGCACACAGCCAGATCGTGCGGCTCTCGAGCAGTTCCCCGATAGCGCCGGCGCGAAACATGGCGATGACCTGCCGGGGAGTGATATCCATCGCGTGGCTAACCGGACAAGACGCGGTGCAGGTGCCGCACTGGATGCATTGGTTGAGACGCGCCCCGCCGGGTATGCGGTCGATCTCGTCGAGGAACGCAGCTCGCAGTTCCTGTTCCGTCTTGGAGAGCACTCCGGGTGCAATCGGTCCGGCCAGCGGGTCAAGCGTCTTCATGTTTCACTCCGGACATTCCATCCCCCCGTGAAGGGGGGATCGACCGGCTGCGCCGGTCGAGGGGGGTGGATAGGTACTCGATGACTTCAGCTGTGACTTTCTCGACCGCTTCGGCAACGGATGGCGAGAGGGACTCGGAGAAGACATCAGCGGTGTCGGCCTCGATGCCCCAGATGGCGATCGAGCTCGGCATCTCCCAGCCCATCTTCCGACCAAGCGCCATTGCGGTGGGGTAGCTGATGTCGTGAAAGGAATTGAGTCGGACGGATCCGGCGAGGTCGCTTTCGTCGATGTGGACGATGGTGCCGGGCCGGCGCTCGCCGCTGACCAGGCAGTCGATGATCGCGGCGCGGCGGCGGCTCCGGAGAACATCGAGCAGGGAGAACCCGGCCCAGGGCAGAGCGATGACATCGACATCGGGCCGATTGCCGAGTTCGGCCTCGAGGCGCAGTGCTGCGGCGATTCCCGCCCCGTCGTCTGCGGCAATGTCGTTGCCGAGGCCGACGACGACGTTGGGGGCAGGCGCGAGCAAATCAGGATGAGGTGAAGTAAGGGAGTCCCGGCTACTTCCACGGTGCTGAACAACTCGTCCCATAGCTGGTCCGATCAGACCGTGCGAGGAATACGCAAAGCCATGCCTCGCGACCGTTGCTAGCCGCTAAGCAACGTAAAGCCTAACGTTCTCCCCGCCTTTGCCTTACCCCTCCATACTATGTGAAACTTTTCACGATCGATAGGGCCACTCGGCCGTTCCTGCGTGAACCAGTACGACATTTCGGCCTGAGCGGCGCAGCAACGGGATCGAGGGGAGAGGCGAGTTACTTCTCCCGACGGAGTTGCCGCGTCATCAGCTCGCGGACCACCTGCATCGGGTCCTTCTCCTCGTAGAGGGTCAAATAGACCTGTTCGACGATGGGCATCTCGATGCCGGTGCGACGAGCCAGCTCACGGACGGCGACGACTGTTCGCACACCCTCGGCAACCTGGTCCATGCCGTCGAGGATTTCCGTCAGCTTCCGTCCCTTGCCGATCTCTTGACCGACCATGCGGTTGCGGGACAGCCCGCCGGTACAGGTCAACACCAGGTCGCCCATCCCGGACAGCCCGGCGAACGTCAGCGGGTCGCCGCCGAGGGCAACCCCGAGGCGGGAGATCTCCGCCAGCCCCCGTGTGATCACTGCGGTGATCGTGTTGTGGCCAAAACGCAGCCCATCGCAGATCCCGGCGGCAATGGCGATGACGTTCTTGAGCGCCCCGCCGAGTTCCACGCTCACGATGTCCTCAGACGTATAGACGCGGAATGCGTCGTTCGAGAAGATCTCCTGTACCCGGGCGGCATGCTCGGGCTGACCCGCCGCGACGACCGCAGTCGGGTGGCCGGCGGCTACCTCGCGGGCAAACGAGGGTCCCGAAAGAGCAACAACGCCCTTGCCGGCCAGCTTCGGCACCGCGGCGCGCAGTATGTCGACGGGTAGCTGGAGCGACTCGACCTCGATGCCCTTGGAAACGGTCACCAACACTTCGCCGTCGGCTGCGGCCTGGTCCATACCGCGGTATACGGAACGAATGTGCTGGGTGGGCACCGCATTGACGATGAAGGCTGCCTCGCCGAGCACCGCTCCCAGGTCGCCGTCGGCCCGCAGGGACTCGGGAAGTCGAATGCCGGCGAGGAAGACCGTGTTCTCCCGCGCGGCATTGATGCTCTCGACCACCTCGGGTTCACGCGCCCATATCCGGGTGGGCACACCCTTCTCGGCCAGGAGTTTGGCCAGGGCAGTACCCCAGGCACCGGCCCCCACAATCCCGACCTTCGGCCTCTCGCTCATGGTTTGCTCCTCGAGTGCCTTCGAGGAGATTCAACCACGTTGCTGGTCCGGGTACCCGTTCGGATTTTGGGACTGCCAGCGCCACACGTCGGCGACCATTTCGTCCAGCGAGCGGTGCGCGGTCCACTCCAGTACGTCGGCTGCTTTGGAGGCGTCCGCCCAGCTGGCCGGACCATCGCCCGGCCGCCTCCCCACGACCTCGGTGGGAATCGGTACCCCGGCGACACGTTCGAATGCATCGACCAGTTCGAGCACGGAGATACCGTTGCCCGTCCCCAGATTGATGACGTCGTAGCCCGGGTTGCTCTGCAGATGTTCAACGGCAGCGACATGCCCCTCCGCCAGGTCGAGCACGTGGATGTAGTCGCGGATCCCGGTTCCATCCCGGGTTGGGTAGTCATCTCCGAAGATCTGCAGCACCGGGCGACGCCCGACCGCAACCTGGGCCAGAAACGGCATCAGATTTGCCGGAACCCCTTGGGGGTCTTCGCCGATCAAGCCCGATGGATGTGCCCCGACCGGGTTGAAGTAACGCAATGCAATTGCATTCCAGCGCGCATCTGATTGATGCAGGTCCTGCAGAATCCCCTCGCACATGAGCTTGGTTCTGCCGTAGGGGTTGATGACCTCGGTCGGGGCGTCCTCGCGCAGAGGGAGGTCATCGGACATGCCGTAGACGGTTGCCGATGAGCTGTAGACCACGTTGCGTACGCCATGGCGGTCCATGGCCTGCAGCAGAGCGACGGTACCGCCGACGCCGTTCTTGTAGTAATGCAACGGACGTTCAATCGACTCACCGACCGCTTTGGGCGCCGCGAAGTGGATTGCAGCGTCGAAGGTACCTTCGGCCAGCACCTTCTCCAGGCCGATCTCGTCGGTGACATCCACCTCGAAGAAGTCCATGGCCATGCTGGTGATGTCGCGCAGCCGGTCGAGGACTGCGGCCTTCGAATTGGAGAAATTGTCGAGCAACGTCACCTGGTGACCCGCATCGATCAGGGCCACGGCGGTGTGGCTTCCGATGTATCCGGTACCTCCCGTGAGCAGGATCTTCATCCGTCATCCTCCGAGCTGACAAACGGATCGACCGGCGAGTCGGAGAGGAGTTGGCGAGTGATCTCGAGCCCCCACTCGTCGAGGTCGGCAATGCGGTCGCTGCTGCCGCGTAGCCCACCGTAACGGCCCACATGGTCGGCCCACTCCTCGCGACCCTCGATCTCCGGCCGCGCAATCAGACAATCCGGGTCGTTGACCCAGAACCGCCCGTGCTGGAACGCCCGTGCCCGTCCGGTCATCATCGCCGCGAGAACTGATGGCTGGCTCATGTCGCCGCCATTTGGCAGGTACTGCGGCTCGGTATCTGGGCTGACTCGCATCGCATCCACCAGCCCCACCGATGGAAGGATCGGTGCCCCGCAGCCGAGGAAATAGGAACCACCCACAGCTTCTCGCAGCTGCTGCATGCCCAACCGATAGGCTGCGACCGGAGACATGTCTTCGTGCCGCTTGCCCGGAATCGCAGCTGCGTAGACAAAGTCCATCTTGAAGAAGTCGTAGCCCCATCTGTGCATAGTTGTCACGACTTCTGTAATCCATTCCATTGCGTGGGGGTGGGTGGTGTCGAGGGCGAATAGGTCTCGGTTCCAGTTGTGTCCTCCGTACACAGGCGCATCGGGTCCACCGATCAGCCAATCGGGATGGCGCCGCGCCAGCTCTGATTCGGGAAAGACGAGGAAAGGAGCAATCCAGATGCCGGCGCGGCGCCCGGTAGCTTTGATCTGATCTGCGATGCCTTGCAACGACTCGAAGCGGTCTGTGAGGGTCAGCCAGTCTCCGTGTGCGGCCTGGTATCCATCGTCGAGCTGAATCACGTCGACGGGGAGATCGAGCCGTTCGATGGCTTCGATGTTCTCGATCATGTCGGCTTCGGTGACGTCGGTGAAATAGTGGTACCAGGAGCACCAGATGGTCGGAGCTCGTCGAATTGCGCTGACTCCGGCGGCGGCGGCGAAGCCGTCCGCCCAACGTGCCAGAGCGTTGCTGATGTCTCCGAATCCTGTGTCGGTTGTGCACTCGACTTCGCCGTCGGCGGAGACGACCAGGCGATCCTCAACCACCGCAACTTGCACGCTGGGGACGGCTTCTGTTGCATCCGTCGCTGTGTAGATGCGGATGCCGGAACCGTCGCCCGGATCGATGGCGAGTAGACCCTCTCCCCAGTAGACGTCGGGACCGGGCAATCTATCGGGTCGGTAGCACAGGAACCGATTGCGCTCACTCCGCGGCCGGTGCGGCGGCTCCCCGAAGCGATATGCCGCGGTGGGGCTCCACGACTGCCAGCCATGCTCGTAGACGAGAGCACGCGCCACGTCGATCCTGAGTTCGTCGATCACCTGCATGGCGTTTCCCGGTGGACTGTGCGTTTTCCTACCCCTTGGTCGAGCCCAGTGTGAGCCCGGCTACAAACTGGCGCTGCAAAACGGCAAACACGATCAGGGTCGGGATGGCCGCCAGCAAAGAGCCGGCAGCGATGAGATTGTTGTTGACGAAGAATGTGCCGCTGAGATTCTGCAGCGCCGATGTGATCGGGCGTTGGTCGCCGGTGACCATCAACACCAGTGCCCAGAAGAAGTCGTTGTAGATCCAGGTGACCTGGAGGACCGCCAGCGCCGCGAGCGCCGGCCTCGTCAAAGGCAGGATGATGCTGCGGAATGTGCGCCATACCGAAGCTCCGTCGACCAGTGCAGCCTCGTTGAGCTCCTTGGGCAGAGTCTTCATGTAGTTGCTCAGGACGAAGGCACAGAAGCCCAGCTGGAAGGCGATGTGGATGATCATGATTCCCATGTACTGGTCGTACAGCACGCCGGGGAAGCGACGGAAGACCTGGTACAGCGGCGTGATCAGCACCTGTGGCGGCAGCATGTTCAAGGCCACGAACAGCAGCAGCATGGCGAGATTGAACTTGAAGCTGTAGCGCGCGAGCACGAAGGCCAGGATGGAGGCCAGGAAAAGCACGAGGATGACCGCGGGCACGACGATGATGGCCGTGTTGGCGAAGTATCGGATTAGCTCGGCGTCATTCCAGGCATTGACGTAGTTGTTCAGCGTGAGCGTCTGGGCGATCGAGACATACCCGTTCTGCGCCGTATCCGAGAACGGGCGCAGGGATGTGTACACCGCCTGTCTCTTATACACATCTGACGCTGCCGACGACGATACCATCGTGGTGATGT
>JARFRN010000299.1 GCA_029287195.1 Acidimicrobiia bacterium
TGACGCGACATAGTGAACACAAGAAACCCCAGCTCAGAGCCCCTTTTAGCGCGTTTCCTCAGGTCAGCGAATCGGGCCTATCTTCCTTGACGCGGAAGAGGTCGGCAGTTCAATCCTGCCAGCGCCCACCTCAGAAACCCCCTTCAGAGGGGTCTTCCTTCAATGTTTGTGGGAGAATCGCACAGTGGGCTCCACCCCCGTTCGTAGACCGGGCTGGCCCCAATAATGCCGAAATATGCGTGTCCTGCGGACACCTCGCGGACAGAGTTCTCGGTGACAAGACTTGGCCAGTCCTGAACGCCAACGGTCAAGCGCTATACCAGCACGTCGGTGTCGCCCACTGAGTCTGTGGGGTCGGGAGCCGCCGTCGTGGGTGGCGGGTCGGGAGTGCTTGCCTGGCCGGGAGCGGTCGTGTCGCCATCCGTAGACGTGTCAGCGAAGTTGGTGGTTGTGGATGGCGGCGCCGTTGGGTCGGCTGTGAAACGACACCGTCGGGTCCGGCGAGAGTCGATCCGCACGCGGCGAGAGCAAATGCGACTGCCACGAGGAACCAGATTGCGGCGGTACGCATGGAAGGTCCTTTCTGCTGGGAATGATCGACTACGTACCGATGATCTCGCCGGCGTGTTGCACTGATATCTCGATGACCTAGCGAAAGGGTTACAGGGCGATCTCGGCGGGAATGCCACTCTGGCTGGGCCACCACCGTGGGGCCTCCGTCGGTATAGTCAGCAGGGCAGACGGAGGGAGAGTTGTCAATGTCTGACCGAGATACGCGCGCGCTTATTGGATACTTAGTCGAGGAGATCAATAGTGGGAATATCGACGTTGTCCACGAGTCGATTGCCTCTGAGTTCTATGAGTACGCGCCGGTCGAGGACGAGCCTGACGCCACTTCGGTGTTCCATGATCTCCTGACCGATCTCAAGGTGGCGATGCCCGACATGCAGCTGGCTGTTTCCGGTCTCGAGGCGGACGGCGAGGTGCTCCGTGGTCGGCTGGCAATGACCGGTACCAAGGACGGTCCACTGTGGGGCTCACCCCCGTCTGGCAGAGAATTCCAGTGGAATGTTGAGATTGCGGTTCGCCCCGAGGGAGATCGGATCGCAGTCGCCTTTGAGAACATCGCGCTCCCTGAGGTTCTAGGCACGCTGCGGCAGCTCGACGTCGTGCCCCCACCGGACCAGATGGACAAGCCACCCAGGTATCCGGTATCGCCTCCCGAGATTCTGCTGAAGGTCATCTTCAACGGTGGAATGGCAGACAAGCCGTGCGAGCACCTCGACGGCATCCAGATAGCCGAACCGACCACCGATGTATGTGAAGAGTGTGTCGCTGCCGGCGACATCTGGCCGGCATTGCGACTGTGCCTGATGTGTGGGTATGTGGGATGTTGCGACACGTCAAAGAACACGCACGCACGCAAGCACTACGAAGCGACCGGCCATCCTCTGATTCGGTCGATTCGCCTCCGGGAGGGCTGGATTTGGTGCTACCCCGACAATGCGTTCTTCACCAGCAGGACGCTCGACAAGTACCGCTGAGCCGGGAGCTGGGATGCCCTATATGCTCTACAGCCAATACAAGACCGCAGTGGTAGACGCCTATCGGGGGCGGCCCGAGGCAGAGATTGAGCAACACGTGCTGCAAGCGGGCACCTGTCGGGAGTGGCTGGAGTCTCTCGAGGTTTCCCGGCAAGTGCGCGAAGTGCTCGTTGAGCAAGTACGTGCGATCGAGGAGGCATTCGCGGAGATCCTGCGGGACCCGAGTCGGGTTCGTGATCGGGAGAGCCCTGCCTCATAGACAACACTGGACGGGGTACGCCCCCAGGTTTGACGCATGGCGCGTTCACACGACAGTGTCTCTGGTTGGATCGCACTGGCGCCAACCGAAAGACCCCCCCCTCGAGATCGGGGGATTCTTCAATGTTGGCAGGGGATCTTGCAGGGTGGGTGCCTATCGCTGCTCATAAGCCGAGATGGCTCGGGCATGCCCGAATATCAATGTCCTGCGGACACCCGCAGGTTTCGTAGATTCGTTTACTTCGGTCCCGCCCCCTTCCACCTACGACCAAGCCGTGCCGAAACAGAATCTCACTATGCGTCACCCCATGGGGTGCAGCCGCCACATCGTGCGGGGTAGCCTCTCAACCGATGCCCACATCGCGTGATGAAACGAGCTACCGCCCTTACGTGCCCTTGCTGGTGCGGCAATGGCTGGACACTCCCGACCCCGATACCACGCATCGGACCATCGAGGGCTCTTTCGTGTTCGCCGACATCTCCGGCTTCACCAGGCTCTCCGAGCGGCTGGACCGCATCGGCCTCGAAGGCGCGGAACAAGTAACCGAAGTCATCGGGGGCGCCTTCAACCGGCTCCTCGACCCGGCCTACGCGTTCGGCGGAACGCTCGTCAAATTCGGCGGTGACGCTTTGCTTCTCTTCTATCGAGGAGCCCGACACGAACTCCGCGCAGCCAGCGCTGCTCTCGAGATGCGCCGGGCACTGCGGTCGCTGGGCCCGATTGACACACCCGCGGGGAAGGTCGTCCTGCGTATGTCGCAAGGGGTGCACAGTGGCGGGTTCGACTTCTTCCTGGTCGGGTCCTCCTTCCGCGAATTCATCGTTGCGGGCGCTGCCGCAACTCATGTGCACACTGTCGAGGGTGCCGCCGGAGCGGGCCAGATCGTTGTCAGCTCGGCCACTGCACTGGCGTTGCCGGCAGCCAATCTGGGTCCAGTCAAGGGTTCCGGCCGCCTGCTGCGAGGAGCCCTGCTGCCCCTCGAGGAGTCGACACAAACCTCCTATGAGGTCGACCACGACTTGACTTGCTTCGTGCCCTCGGCCCTGCGGGAGCCGATCCGCCGCCGTGCGGTTGTCTCCGAGCACCGCCCAGCAACCAATGCGTTCATCCGGTTCTCAGGTGTTGACGCCCTCCTCGCCGACGATCCAGGCGCAGTCACCGGAGCGTTCGCCGACCTAATCGAGGACATCCAGGAGGCCGTAGAACCGCGCCGGATCGCTGTGGTGAATACCGATGTCTACCCCGACGGGCTGAAGATCCATCTCTGCGCCGGGGCTCCGGTGGCCACGGGCGAGGACGAAGAGAACATGTTGCTCGCCGTACGCGATATTGCCGACAGGGCGCGGCCGCTGCCGCTGCATGTGGGTATCACCCGCGGGCCGGTGTTCGCCGGCGATGTGGGAACCTACTTCCGCCGGGGATACGCGGTGATGGGGGATCAGGTCAATCTCGCCGCCCGTCTCATGGCGCGAGCGGGACCCAACCAGATTCTTGCTACTGAGGAAGTACTGCTCGGATCGCGCACCGTGTTTGCCGCCGAGCAACTCGAACCCTTCCTCGTCAAGGGCAAGAAGAAGCCGATCACTGCGTTCGTTGTTGGTGACCCGCAGGGGTCGCGTGCGAACGCTTCCGGCCGTGATGCGCCCTTTGTGGGTCGTGAGAAGGAGTTGGCGCAACTCCAGCAAGTCTGGAATCGAACGTCGGCAGGAGCCGGCTCCCACGTCTATGTCGAAGGAGACACCGGCTCAGGCAAGAGTCGACTCATGGAGGAGTTCTGCACGGGCATCGATTCAGCAGACGTGTATGTGGCAGTGTGCCGCAGATATCGGGAGTCGACACCGTACTTCGCTGCAACGCTCTTGCTGGGAGAGGTCCTCGACATCGATCGATCCGCAAAGGGGCGAACCGAAAGACTAACCCGACGCGTCACAGAGACCGCACCTGAGCTGCTGCCATATCTCGCCCTTCTCGGAACGGCGCTCGGCATCGACATCGAGGACTCTCCTGAGGTCGCCGCGCTAGAAGGTGAGTTCAGAAAGTCTCGACTGGAACAGTCCGTTGCGGATCTGCTGGCGGCAAGCCTCCCCGGACCTGCTGTGTTCTGGGTGGACGATGCCCACTGGCTTGATGATGCTTCACGAGACCTACTCTCAGCCCTGGCGAGAGAAGGCGATCGGCCCTGGTTGCTGTGTCTGTCCGGTCGCAGTCTGGAGGCCACGATCGATGGTGGAAACGATGTCACCATCACACTTGGGCCGCTCGACGACGCCGACGCCACATCACTCGTTCACAGGTGCACCGACGAGGCGCCGCTGCCTGATCACGTCACCGCAGCGATAGTCGAGCGGGCTGCTGGAAATCCAATGTTCCTCAACGAACTGATCGCTGCTGCTGGGGCGACGGCGGTGGAGGCGCTCCCGGAATCGATTGAAGGCGTAATCTCGTCACGCATCGATCGGCTGCTACCGGATGACCGAAACACTCTGCGGATGCTATCCGTGCTGGGCACCGGCTTTCGGGCCGAGCATGCGGGTGCAGTGCTGGAAGCAGACCCATCGCCGGCCATCTTCCATCGGCTTGGAGACTTCCTCGACGTCGACGCCGGATGGGTAAAATTCAGTAGCGCCCTTGTGCATCAGGCTGCCTACCGCGGCCTCCCGTATCGGCAACGGAGACGGCTCCACGAAGCCGTCGCAGAATCAATCGAACGGACTCAAGGCTCCGCCGCGCTCCTGTCGGTGCACTACTCGGCGGCGGCCCGGTGGCCAAAGGTGTGGCAGTACGCGCGCGTAGCCGGTGACCTTTCCAAGCGGATCTACGCCAACTTGGAGGCAGCCAACTTCTACGAGCAGGCCCTGGAAGCGGCGCGCCATGTCCCCGGCGTCACCGTCGACGACCGCATCGGAGTTCTTACCGCGTTGGGCGAGGTTCGCTATGCCGCCGGGTTGTACGAGCAAGCGGGAGGCGCCTTCCGCCGGGCTCGCCGGTCCGCCCAGGATCCAGTGGACGTAGCCGCGCTGTGCCTGAAGGAGGCCCAAGTGGCCCACAAGCGCGGTCGCTACTCCCAGGCGTTGCGCTGGACAACACGAGGCCACCAGGTCCTCGCCGGTGCTGATACGACCGCAGCCGATGCGCAACGCGCTCGGCTCAAAGTATGGACCGGAATCATGCGGTACGAACAAGGTCGGTACCAGGAGGCGATGGCCGCCGCCGAGCAAGCCATCGAGGAGGCGAAACGAGCCGGTGATCTCATGCCGCAGGCTCGCGCCTATTACCTCTACGACGCCGCCCGAGTGTGGTCGGGTCGGCCGGGTAGCAGCGACTACTCCCGGCGAGCCCTCGCCATATACGAGGAGTTGGGGGATCTCCGAGAACAGGCCGTAGTACTCGGGAACCTGGCCACGTTCGCCTATATGGACGGACGATGGACTGAGGCGGCCGAACTACATGAACGTAGCCGAGAAACGCATCTCAAGACGGGTAACCCTGTCGAAGCCGCACGTGCCGAGGAGAATCTGGGTGAGCTGCTCTGCGACCGCGGCAACCTGGCCGATGCCGAGGTAGTGCTCACTAACGCACTTCGGGTATGGAAGGCAGCGAACAACCCCGCTGAGGCCGCATTCGTCCAGTGTCAGCTGGGACGGGTGGCGAGCCGCAACGGACGCTACGAACAGGCCGCGGCCACGCTTGCTGAAGCACGACAAGGCTTCCTCGATCTCGGGGCCCGGTATGACTCCCTCGACGTGCGTACCCGTATCGTCGAGAACATGGTGTTCGCCGGCGGCGGCGAGCGTGCGCTCCACGAGATAGCCGACACCCTCGCGGAGGCGGAAGGATTCGGCGAGGGGATTCACATCACCCGGCTGCAGTTGATGCTCGGCTACGCGTCCGCCCAGTCAGGAGGCCTGGAGGCAGGACTGAGCCACGTGGAGGAGGCTCTTGCCTTGGCCCGCCGGCGCAATCTCGTGTATGAGATCGCCCTGTGCCTCGAGGCGCAGACCCGGCTTCGCCACCTGCTTGGCCGAGATGGCTGGGATGAGGGCCTCGAGGAGATTTGGTCCATACAAGAAACCCTCGGGATCGTTTCGATCCCGAGGGTGCCCTTACACCAGTTGGAGCCGCCTCAACCGAAGCCAACGCGGGGGTCTTCTGCCTTGAACTTGACCGGGTAGGACCCTGCCGCCTTGCTGTAGTCAGGGTGCTTGATATCCACGCAGTTGAAGACTCGTTTTGGTGGCTGGCAGTTCTTCATAGCCTCCAGTTCGCCCGATCCGTTCTCGTACAAGATGGCCGGGTTGCGCGTGCCCTCGGGAACCTGAATGACCACGTAGAAGAAATCGTCATCACCTGATCCCGTTGTCGTGTCGGCAAACCAGATGGCCTCGCATTTTCCTGCGAACTCGCCGCCTGGATCGCAGATGCCTTCCAAGAAGTCGACGGCGACGATGCCGTCTTTGCCGCAGCCATCACCGGCTGCGGCCGTGTCCGGCTTGCATTCTGCGGTTGCAGCACCAACATTGCCGTCCGGCGCTGTAGTGCAGTCCTTGCCCGCTTCGCAGCTGGCGAACTGACCATCGAAAGTGACCGTGATCGTGGGTGGGTCGCCCTGCAACGTGAACTCATTGCCGCCACCGAAGTCGCCATATGCCTGTTGATCGCCGCCGGTCTGGAGCACCTTGACGTTGCCTCCGGACAAGCTCCACGGCGGAGCCATGGCTTGGATTTCCACGGAAACGGTCTCACCGACGCCGATGCGTTCTCCGCCGCCGATTGCCGAGATCACGATCAAGCCATCGGCATCAGAGACGACCTGCCAGGACTGTCCACCGCTGGCTACTGGAGGGCTTGCCGAAACATCCGTGAAGCCTTGTTCCCCGAAGTCGACGAAGAATGACCCCGCTCTCTGTGTGAATGTGTTCGTGTCCTCGTTCTCGAAAGTGACCATGAACGTCTCGATGTCCGATCCAGCCACGGTGGTTGGTGAAACTGTTGCGCTGTAGTCCTTGTCGTCGGCGGCGCTAACCGGGGTGCTATGCCCAATGAAGGCCAGGCCGGCTGCGAGACAGAACGCCAGTGCGGCTAACCAGACTCGACGCGCCGGCCCGATCGACACGTTGCTTATGATCACGAATCCCTCCCCAAGCTGTCCTTACTGGTTGTCAACCATATACGGCTGCAGGACAGGTTGGAGACGTGGATTCGGTTTCGGCAATGCTTGGTCGTAGCGGGTGGCGGCGGGATCGAAGCCTGCTCACGAGGCACAAGGCGCTGGCCGGGTAGGTTTGGGAGCCGGGCGAGTGGCGGTGTCAGGTGGTGCGGCGCGTACCGTCTTGTTCGCCTCAAATGCTGACCTTCTGTTGTGGGTTGGCGGAAAGGGCGGGAAGTGACGGAAGCATCGGATCCGGAGGTGAGGCGGCGCTATTCGTCTCCCATATGATCGAGTCGGTACCTACCAGGCCCGCACTCATTGATCTCGGGCGCCGTCTGTTTTGGAGCGTGCACATCGACAAGGTGAACGTTGCTGCGCGATGATCGGGGTGGAGGTCTGCCGTGTCGTCACCCCGTCTTTGCTCGAGGCCGCAGAGACTTCATAGGTTCGTGTGCGTCGCAGCAATCGGTTGCCTCGTGGTGTTGTTGCCGTCTCCGGTTTCCGGTTCGTTGCCGGGCGACAATGGGGAGTTGCTGATCTTTGGTGGTGTGGGCGGCGAGCGGGGGCTGTACCTCGTCGATCTGCAGCCGTTGTCGCTTACGAAGCTCCCGATCGAGGTTCATGATCTGGATCTCTACTCCGCTTCCTGGTCGCCGACTGGGAGCTACCTTGCGTTCACCCGGTACGACCCCGCCAGCGAGGAACACGGGCTGTGGTTGTATCAACTGGCAACCGGTGAGACACGACAGATACGGACCGCCGAACATGACGAGGAATACACGGGCGTTTCCTGGTCACCGTCGGGAAGTGAGCTTGTGGTGGGTACCATCCGCCAAACTCTGGAAGAAGATGGTTGGATGGCCGGGCTGGATCGTGTTACCCCGGAGGGCTCATTGATCGACGAGGTCATTCTCCCTGCCCATTTCGTGTGGGAGGTCGAGTGGTCGCCTACCGGTTCCGAGCTTCTCCTGTGGCTCGGGTGGATAAATGAGGTCAACTACGGGGACACACGCAACAGCATCTGCCTGCTCTCGCCCGAAACCGAGGATCTCGACTGCATAGTGAACGACGGGCTGTGGCCAAGTTGGTCGCCCGACGGCATGCACATCGCGCTCAACACCGACCCGGAAGGCCTGGCCGTCGTCAACCGCGCCGGCAGCATCGTCCATGAGTTCGACCCGCCGCTGCCCGGGCGCATGACCACATGGTCACCTGATGGCCGCTTCATTGCGTACCCGTGGTACCTGGGTGAACAAGAAGCCGGTCAGTACGCCGTCGGGCTCGTCGATCTGGGCACTGTCGAACGTCACGCATACGTCGCCGGGATCTCCAATGTGCTCGACATGTGGTGGCGGCCACAACGCCCTGCGTCCGGTTTCGTCGATGTCCCCGGCACCTACGGGTTTGCCGCCGATGTGGCATGGTTTGCCGCCGGCGGCTACACGGATGGCTGCAATCCTCCGCTCAACACGCTCTTCTGCCCCGATGCCCATGTCACTCGCGGTCAGATGGCCGCCTTTTTGCATCGCACCCTCGATGGTGTTGTCGAGCCGTCCGGCGCCCCGATTGATTTCACCGACGACGATGATTCCACCTTCGTTGAAGATATTGCGTGGCTGTCGTCAACCGGCATCACGAAAGGCTGCACCGCGACCGAATACTGTCCCGAACGACCCGTCACACGAGGTGAGATGGCTGCGTTCCTGGTGCGCGCCCTCGGATATTCCGATGATGGTGGAGGTGACCTGTTTGTTGATGATGACGAGTCGCTATTCGAGAGCGACATTGACCGGTTCGCAACGGCAGGTGTAACCCGCGGCTGCAACCCGCCGGTCAACAACCGGTTCTGTCCCGGCAGCAACGTGACACGTGGGCAGATGGCAGCGTTCCTCCATCGGGCGCTGGGGTAGCAGCCGATGGATTGGCTCGCCTCAGAGCGGCATCGGTGTCCCGCTGCGGAAGTCTCGGCCAATGGGAGTTCGAAGGTCCCGGTGACAGTCGTGCTGGCCCACGGTCAACGATGAAGTGGTGCGGTCGACGAATTGGGCGCGGTAGCGACTACTCGTGATTCAGGCTGCGGTCGATGCCGATTACGAGCCGGAAGGGCGACCGTTTCATCCGCACGTGACGTCGAGCCGAACCCGCCCCCGGTGTGAATTCTGGCCATCTACTGATCTCATCGAACTCGCCGCCGTCAGATACCGGGTCGATGCCGCCCTGCTCGGTGCTCAGTTGAGAGCCGCCACATTACGAGGTCTCTGGCCGGGTGGCTCAGTACGCCGCGTCGCTCGAGGTCGCTCGGGCTAGGTGCCGCCGGTGGCGGCAGCGACCTCGTCGGCAAGGGCCGCGGCTACCTTGTCGAACTGGCGTTGCGCCTCCTCGGGAGAGTCGCCGACACTGGTCACACCGAGCTGGCCTTCGGCCCCCAGAGCCCGGAGCATGTGGAATATCGAGCCGACCTGGCGCGATTGGCAGAAGTGGAGGTTCCGCATCATGGCGGCATCGAGCACGTCATGCGGAGTGAGAGCGGCCAGGCCGGCGACATCGATGTGATCCGAGGCGACGTAGTACTTCGTCTTGCCGCTCGGCGCGGTGAAGCGGCCGGTTGCGCCGTCAAAGGTCCCGTCGGTAAGGAACTGCAGGGTGAGGAAAGGGTGAGT